>JBOGDF010000394.1:0-4762 GCA_050701635.1 Micromonosporaceae bacterium
GCCTGGGGCGGGCGGCCTGGGGCGGGCGGCCTGGGGCGGGCCGCCCGAGGCATTGTCCAGCCTGCGTCGGTAGCAATCGATGCCGCCGCCGCAGAGTGGACACTGCCTCGCCCCGGGAGCCCCGCGAGCCCGAGAGCCGGGGGTCTACTTGGGGGTGTATTTGAGGACGACGATGCCGCTTTTGAAGCGGGTGGTGTCGACCAGATGCAGGTGCGTGGTGTCGACGCCGTCGAAGAGCCGGTCGCCGCTGCCGGCCAGCACCGGGAACAGCCAGAAGTGGTATTCGTCGACCACGCCCTGCGCGGCCAGCGCCTTGGAGAACTCGCCGCTGCCGAACTTGAGCAGGTTCTCGCCCGGCTGCTGCATCAGCCCGGCAACCGCCTCGACCGCGTCGCCCCGCAGGATCTCCGCGTTCCAGGTGACCTCGGTCAAGGTGCGCGAGGCGACGTACTTCGGCATGCTGTTGATCTTGTCGGTGTACGGGTCTCCGCTGCGCGCCGGCCAGGCCTCCGCGAACCCCCCGTACGTCGCCCGCCCCAGCACCAGCGCGTCGGCGGCGAACAACAGCTCGCTGGCGTACGTACGGTGCTCGTCGTCCCAGTACGGAGGGCTCCTCTCCTGCGGGTTGCTGATCACGCCGTCCAGCGTCACGAACGTCGACTCCACGAGCTTGCGCATCTCTACGCCTCCGCTCCGATGTCTACCTGCGAGAATGTAACTGCTTCCATAGGACACAGTTTTGCGGCGGGGCCCCTCCTTGTCCACCCGTCGCAGGGCTCAGACCAGGCTGTCGCGCCACTGCTGGTGCAGGGCGGCGTACCGGCCGCCGTCGGTGACCAGCTCCGCCGGCGAGCCGTCCTCGACCAGCTGCCCCGCGTCGAGCACCAGCACCCGGTCGGCGATCTCCACGGTGGAGAGCCGGTGTGCGATCACGATCGCCGTACGGTCGGCGAGGATCGTACGCAGCGCCCGCTGCACCGCGCGTTCGCTCGGCAGGTCCAGCGACGAGGTGGCCTCGTCCAGGATCAGCACCGCCGGGTCGGCCAGGAACGCCCGGGCGAACGCCACCAGCTGGCGCTGCCCAGCGGAGAGCCGGCCGCCGCGCTTGCGTACCTCCGTGTCGTAGCCGTCCGGGAGCGCCCGGATGAACGGGTCCGCGCCGATCGCGCGCGCCGCCGCCTCGACCTCGGCCCGGGCCGCGCCGGGCCGGCCGAACTCGATGTTCTCCGCGACGGTGCCGGAGAACAGGAAGTTCTCCTGGGTCACCATCACCACGGCCCGCCGCAGCGCGGCCTCGTCGAGGTCCCTCAGGGAGACCCCGTCCAGCGACACGGTGCCGGAGACCGGGTCGTAGAACCGGGTCACCAACTTGGCGATGGTGCTCTTGCCGGCGCCGGTGGCGCCCACCACCGCCACGGTCTGGCCAGCGGGGATGGTCAGCTCCAGGTGCGGCAACACCGGCCGGTCGGCCCGGTAGCTGAACTCGACGGCGGCCAGCCGCAGCTCACCGCGTACCGGCGAAGGAAGGGACACCGGCGAGGCAGGCTCCGGTACGTCCGGACGCTCGTCCAGCACCCCGGCCAGCTTCTCCAGCGCCGCGGTGGCCGACTGCAGCGAGTTGTAGAACATCGACAGCTCCTGCATCGGCTCGAAGAACCACCGCAGGTAGAGCAGGAACGCGGCCAGTACGCCGAGCTCGGTGTCCCCGTGGATCACCCGCCACCCGCCGTACGTGAGCACCAGCGCCACCGTGATGTTGCCGATCAGCGTGACGCCCGGGGCGTACGTGCTGATCAGCCGGAACGCCCGCCGGTTGGCCAGCCGGTAGTCGTCGTTGACCGCGTCGAAGATCTCCTGGTTACGCGGCTCGCGCCGGAACGCCTGCACCGCCGCGATGCCGCCCAGCGACTCTACGAAGTGCACGATGACCAGCGCGATCTTCTCCCGGGTACGCCGATACGCCACCGCCGAGTTGCGCCGGAACCACGCCGAGATCCACAGCAGGAACGGGAAGCTGAGCAGCGTCACCAGCGCCAGTTTCCAGTCCAGCCACAGCAGCATCACCGCGACGCTGATCACCGACAGCCCGGCCAGCAGCAGGTCCTCGATCCCGCCGTCGGCGAGCTCGGAGATGGAGTCCATGTCGCTGGTCATCCGCGAGATCACCTTGCCGGAGGTGTAGCGCTCGTGGAACGCCAGCGACAGCCGCTGGAAGTGCCGGTAGACCCGCCGCCGCAGGTCCAGCAGCACCGCCTGCCCGATCCGGCCGCTGGCGGCGATGAACCCGCGCTTGGTGAAGTAGCCGACCAGCGCCGCCACCGCGAACGCGACCGCCACCCACACCATCACGGTGACGTCGCCCTGTCGCAGCGGCGGTACGCCTTCGTCGATGCCCACCTTCACCAGGTAGGGGCCGGCCATCGCGGCCGCGTTCTGGGTCAGCAGCAGCACCACGGCGAGCCCGATCAGCCGCCGGTGCGGCCGCAGCAACGAGCGCAGCAGCCGCCGGCTGCGGCCCCGCAGCCGCAGCACCGACCGGGCGTCGGTGGCTTCCGCCGCCGTACGCTCCGCGTCCTCCTCCGCCGCCTGCCCCCGCCAGGCCTGCACATCGATACTCATCGCGTTGCCACCTCCTCCGCGTCCGCGCTGATCACGGCCCGGTACTCCGGCACCGTCTCCAACAGCTCCGAATGGTCACCGACCGCGGTGATCCGGCCGTCGGCCAGCAGCGCCACCCGGTCGGCCAGCGCCACCGTGCTGGGCCGGTGCGCCACCACCAGCGCGGTGGTCCCGGCCAGCACCCGCCGCAGCGCCTCCTCCACCTGCTTTTCGGTGTGTACGTCGAGCGCGGACAGCGGATCGTCCAGGATCAGCACCCGCGGCCTGACCACCACCGCGCGGGCCAGCGCGAGCCGCTGCCGCTGCCCGCCGGACAGCGACATCCCCTGCTCGCCGATCCGGGTGTCGAGCCCCCAGGGCAGGTCGTACACGAACTCGGCCCGGGTCACCCGCAGCGCCTCGGCGATGTCGTCGTCGCCGGCGTCCGGGCGGCCCAGGGTCAGGTTCTCCCGGATGCTCATCGAGAACAGCGTCGGCTCCTCGAACGCGGTGGCGACCGTACGCCGCAGCGATTCCAGTGTCAGGTCGCGCAGGTCGTGACCGTCGAGCGTGACCCGGCCCCGGGTGGGGTCGTGCAGCCGCAACGCCAGCGCGGCGAGCGTGGTCTTGCCGGAGCCGGTGACCCCGACCAGCGCCAGCGTCTCGCCCGGCACGATCTCCAGATCGACGCTGCGGAGCACCGGGAACTCGCCGTCCGGGTACGTGAATCCGATCTCCTCGAAGCGGAGCGCGCCGGTGGCGCCGGCCAGCTGCCGCGCGCCCGGTGCGTCAACCACGGTGGGCTCGGTGTCGAAGACCTCGTACAGCCGGTCGGCGGCGGTCATCGCCTCCTGCCCGTTGGCGAGGATCCAGCCCATCGCCTCGATCGGCCACGCCAGCATCAGGTGCAGCGACGCGAACGCCACCAGCCCGCCCAGGGTGAGGTCGCCGGCGCTCACCGCGGCCGCGCCCGCCACCAGCAGCACCCCCAGAGTCGCCGCCGGTACGAGCTCCAGCAGCGCCCAGAACTGGGCCACGATCCTGGCCTTGCCGACCGCGGTGTCGTGCAGCCGTACCGCCCGGGCGTCGAACCGCCGGAACACTTCGCGGCTGCGGCCGAACGCCTTGATGGTGCGCATCCCGTGGGCGGTCTCCTCGACCTCGGTCGCCACGTCGCCCTGCTGGTCCTGCTGCCGGCGCGAGACGTCGAGGTAGCGCCGCCCGAAGTACCGGGCCGACCAGAACAGCGGGACCGCGCTGGCCGCCACCACCAGCGCCAGCGGCCAGTACAGCTGGAACAGCAGCACCAGTACGGTGACGAACGTCACCGCGTTGACCAGCAGGAAGATCAGCCCGAAGGACAGGAACCGCCGGATCACGCCGAGGTCGGTGGTGGCCCGCGACAGCAGTTGCCCGGACTGCCACTGCCCGTGGAACGCCACCGAGAGCCGCTGCAGGTGGGCGTACAGGGCGGAGCGCAGCTCGGCCTCCATGCCGAGCGCGGCGTCGGACTGGATCCACCGCCGTACGAACTGCAGCACCGCCTCGGTGATGCCGAGCGCGAGCGCCGCGGCGCCCAGCAACGGCAGCGCCCCGGCGGCTCCGTGGCGTACCGGTCCGTCGATGACGCGCTGGATCAGCAGTGGAATCACGATGCCGGCGCCCATCGCGCCGCCGGCGGCGAACGTCATCAGCACCATCTGCCAGGCGTACGGCTTCAGGTAGCTGCGGATTCGCCAGAGGTTGCCGAGTGGGTGCCGTGTCGGTAGTGGTGTGGTCCGGTCTGGTGAGGCTAGATGTGACGGCACCTGCCGACGGTAGCGACGCCGGGGTGTCGATTTCCTCTGAATTTCCGTCGGTACGACGTGCGCGAGCGGCATCCGTCGACCCTGCAACTTCAACCCAACCTGAGGTCAACCACCCGCCGGCGTGCCCGGCCTTGCAAGATCGCGACTTCGGGAACGGTTGGCGCGACTTTGGCGCCGACTCGTTCCCGAAACCGCGATCTTGGTTTTCCAAGGGCGGCCCCTCAGGCGGACTCGTGGGTGAGGAGCCAGCGCTTGACGGGCAGGCCCCAGCGGAAGCCGCCCAGGGCGCCGCCGATCCGGATCACCCGGTGGCACGGTACGTAGAGCGCGGCGGCGTTGCGGGCGCAGGCCTGGGC
>JBOGDF010000395.1:0-4747 GCA_050701635.1 Micromonosporaceae bacterium
GGCGTACACCCGGGCGGCGGCGAACGCGATCTCCCGGGAGAACCGCAGCACCGCCTCCCGCAGCACCGCCTCCTCACCGGGCGCGGCGAGCCGGGGCACCTGCTCCTCGACCACCTCGATGGTGACCTCCACCATCTGCACGGTGTGCTGCAACGTGATCGAGCGGGCCAGCTCGCGCGGCGCGGCGTCGAACACCTCGTCGGAGACCTCCGCCGGCTGGGCGTGGTTGCGGATCCAGTCCACGAACGACCGGATGCCGGCCTGCGCCACCAGCATCACCCAGGACCGCTGGTCGGCCGGCAGCTCCCGGAACCACGGCAGCTTGTCGTCCATCTTGGCCACACTGGCGGTGGCGAGCGCACCGGCGGCGCGTTCGACGTTGCGTACGGTCGCGGCGAGCGGCTCCGCCGCCTCCGGCGAGGTCCGGCTCAGCTGTCGCCTCCGGTCTCACCCGGCGCGGCGGCGGTGACATCGGCCAGGGCGTACTTGTCGGCGGCCTGGATGGCGAGGTCGGCCGGGACCTCGCCCCGGCGCGCCAGCTCGCGCAGAGTGGCCACCGCGATCGACTCGCCGTCGACGTGGAAGTGCCGGCGCAGCGCGCCCCGGGTGTCGGAGGCGCCGAAGCCGTCCGTACCCAGGGATGTGTAGTCACCGGGCACCCAGCGTGAGATCAGGTCCGGTACGGCGCGCATCCAGTCGCTGGAGGCCACCACCGGCCCCGGTGCGCCCTCCAGTTTGTGGCTGACGTACGGCACCCGCGGCTCGGCCTCGGGGTGCAGCAGGGTGTGCTCCTCGGCCGCCACGGCGTCGCGCCGCAGCTCCGTCCAGGAGGTCACCGACCAGACATCGGCGGCCACCCCCCAGTCCTCGCCGAGCAGCTCCTGCGCGCGCAGCGCCCACTGCATGCCGACGCCGGAGGAGAGCAGCTGTGCCCGGGGAGCGTTGTCGGCCACGGCGCCGAACACGTCCTCGGCGCGGCGGTACCGGTACATGCCCCGCAGCAGCCCCTCCACGTCGAGGTTCTCGGGCTCCGCCGGCTGCGCGATCGGCTCGTTGTAGATGGTCAGGTAGTAGAAGATGTCCTCGGGCGCCTCGCCGTACATCCGGCGCAGCCCGTCCTCGGTGAGGTACGCCAGCTCGTACGCCCAGGCCGGGTCGTACGCCACCACCGCCGGGTTGGTCGCCGCCAGCAGCAGCGAGTGGCCGTCCTGGTGCTGCAGGCCTTCCCCGTTGAGGGTGGTACGCCCCGCGGTGGCCCCCAGTACGAAGCCGCGGGCCATCTGGTCGGCCGCCGCCCAGAATCCGTCTCCGGTGCGCTGGAACCCGAACATCGAGTAGAAGATGTAGAGCGGGATCATCGGCTCGCCGTGGGTGGCGTAGCTGGTGCCCGCCGCCGTGAAGCTCGCCACCGACCCGGCTTCGTTGATCCCCTCGTGCAGGATCTGCCCGCCGGTCGCCTCCTTGTAGGACAGGAACAGCTGCCGGTCCACCGCGAGGTAGTTCTGGCCGTGCGGGGAGTAGATCTTCGCCGTCGGGAACAGCGAGTCCATGCCGAACGTACGCGCCTCGTCCGGGATGATCGGCACCCAGCGCTTGCCGGTCTCCTTGTCCTTCATCAGGTCCTTGACCAGGCGTACGAACGCCATGGTGGTGGCGACCTTCTGCTTGCCCGAGCCGCGCTTGAGATCCGCGTACGCATCCCGCCCCGGCAGCGCCAGCGGGATCACCTTGCGGTTGCGGGACGGCACCGGACCGCCGAGCTGGCGGCGGCGCTCCATCATGTACTCGTACTCGTCGGGCTTCGGCTTCACGTACGGCGGCAGGATCGGGTCCAGCGCCTCGTCGGGGATGTCCAGGTAGAGCCGGTCCCGGTACTGCTTGAGGTCCTCGACCTTCAGCTTCTTCATCTGGTGCGTGGCGTTGCGCGCCTCGAAGTGGCTGCCCAGCGTCCAGCCCTTGATCGTCTTGGCCAGGATCACCGTCGGCTGCCCGGTGTGCTCGGTCGCCGCCTGGTACGCCGCGAACAGCTTGCGGTAGTCGTGGCCGCCGCGCTTGAGGTTCCAGATCTCGTCGTCGCCCAGGTGCGCCACCATCCGGCGGGTACGCGGGTCGCGCCCGAAGAAGTGCTCCCGTACGAAGCCGCCGGACTCCGCCTTGTACGTCTGGTAGTCGCCGTCCGGGGTGGTGTTCATCAGGTTGACCAGCGCGCCGTCGGTGTCGGCGGCGAGCAGCGGGTCCCACTCGCGGCCCCAGACGACCTTGATCACGTTCCAGCCGGCGCCCCGGAAGATGCTCTCCAGCTCCTGGATGATCTTGCCGTTGCCGCGTACCGGGCCGTCCAGCCGCTGCAGGTTGCAGTTGATCACGAAGGTGAGGTTGTCCAGCTCCTCGCGGGCGGCGACCCCGATCGCGCCCAGCGACTCCGGCTCGTCCATCTCGCCGTCGCCCAGGAACGCCCACACCCGCTGGTCGGAGGTGTCCTTGATGCCGCGGTGCTGCAGGTACCGGTTGAACCGGGCCTGGAAGATCGCGTTCAGCGGACCCAGCCCCATCGAGACCGTCGGGAACTCCCAGAAGTCCGGCATCAACCGTGGATGGGGGTACGACGGCAGCCCGCCGACCGGGCTGGTCAGCTCTTGCCGGAAGCCGTCGAGCTGCTGGTCGGTGAGCCGGCCCTCGAGATGCGCGCGGGCGTACACGCCGGGGGAGGCGTGGCCCTGGAAGTAGATCTGGTCTCCGCCGCCGGCGTGGTCACGGCCCCGGAAGAAGTGGTTGAAGCCGACCTCGTACAGGCTGGCGGCGCTGGCGTACGTGGAGATGTGGCCACCCACCTCGACGCCCGGCCGCTGCGCCCGGTGCACCAGCATCGCGGCGTTCCACCGGATGTACGCCCGGATCCGGCGCTCGGTGTACTCGTCGCCGGGGAACCACGGCTCCTGCTCCGGCGGGATGGTGTTGATGTAGTCGGTGCTGCGCAGTGCCGGGACGCCGACCTGGTGTTCCCGCGCCCGCTCCAGCAACCGGAGCATCAGGTAACGCGCCCGCTGCCGCCCGCCCGCCTCGATGACGCCGTCGAGGGAGTCGATCCACTCGGCGGTCTCGTCGGGGTCGATATCCGGCAGCTGGCTCGGCAGCCCGTCACTGATGACGGGGCGCTTGCGTTCGGTGGCCACTACAGCGGTCCTTCACCTCGTCGTGCAGGGTTTTCCTTTCGGTCCATCCTGCCTGCTCGCGGCGCGCCGCGTCACCTGGGGCGTGGTTACTGTCCAGTACCCCGGGAGGGTGTGACGCACGCGTACCCTGATCGCACTCGTAGCCGCACCGACCAAACCGGATGGACCTGCAGCATGGGTCAGTTCACCGTCAAACTGCTTGCTGTGCTGGCGACCTGTGCTCTGTTGTTCACCGGGTACGCCGGCTACATCGGCGTTCCCCGGGCGTACCTCTACTACACCGGCGAGCAGGTCACCGCCGATGTGGACCGGTGCGAAGAGGAGCTCTACTACCGCCCAAATCGCCTGGACAGCAAGCGAGTCAGATACCACTGCTACGGCCGTTGGCACACCGCCGACGGCACTGCGCACATCGGCCGGATCGACGGCGCCGGTCCATCCGACGAGGGGAACTCGCTCAAGGTACGCGTCCGCGGCGACTCCGCCCAGGTCGACGGACTCGAGTTCCTGCAGCCCGCCGCGTTCTTCGGTGTGGCGGTGCTGGTCACGGTGATGGGCGGGCTGGCGCTGCTGGTGTGGCGCCGGCTGCGCCGCGCGCGGAGCTGACCTGGCAGGCTCGGGGCATGGACACCGACGTGATCACCGTACGGACCGGATCGTCGCCGACCGTCGTGGACATCACCGGGGACGTCGAGGCGTTCCTGCGCGACCGCGGTGCGGACGGCGGACTGCTGCACGTGTTCGTACCGCACGCCACCGCGGGAGTCGCGATCATCGAGACCGGCGCCGGCAGTGACGAAGACCTGTTGACGGCGCTGGACGGCGTACTGCCGGCGGACGGGCGGTGGCGGCACCGGCACGGCAGCCACGGACACGGGCGAGATCACGTGCTGCCGGCGTTCGTCGCCCCGTACGCCACGCTGCCGGTGATCGGCGGCCGGTTGGCGCTCGGCACCTGGCAGTCGGTATGCCTGGTCGACACCAACGGCGACAACCCCACGCGGCAGGTACGGCTCTCCCTGCTGCCGGGCTGATCCGTGTGCGTCCGACCCGTACCCTTACGGCGGTCAATGGTCGCGGCGGTGGGGAACGGACGGATCTGAATGGCAGCACGACAACTCACCGGCGGTCGCCTGATCGCCGCGATCACGATCGGCGTTCTCGTCGTGGGGGGCGTGTTCGGATACATCGGCATCTCGCGGGCGTACCTCTACGCCACCGGCGAGGAGACCGTGGCGACCGTCGACGACTGCGAGACGAAGACGTCGTACCGGCGGGGTCGCAAGCGCACCTCCACCACCTGCTACGGCAGCTGGACCACCAAGGACGGCGCCAAGCACACTGGTGAGATCGACGGCGCCGGGCAGTCCGACGAAGGCAAGCAGCTGCCGGTCGTGGTCAAGGGCGACAGCGCCCAGGAGGCCGGCACCGGGACGCTGTGGCCGCTCGGCGTCTTCTGCGTGATCATGCTCGGTGGCGCGATCGGTGGCCTGGTGCTGTTGTCCCGGCGCAACAAGGGCGGCGGCTCGGGTCCGGACCACCCGCCGAGCGGCCCGCCCGCGCCGGCGTACCCC
>JBOGDF010000396.1:0-4726 GCA_050701635.1 Micromonosporaceae bacterium
AGCCGAGGCCCGTTCGCCGGTCCGGCAAGGCGGAGGTTTGCCCGGATACCGGTGTTGTATCCGGGTGAACCGACAACGCCGCCGGTCGGCGAACGGGTCCGGCGCAGCCCGGTGGCTACCGTGCACCAAGTCGTTAGCGACGGTACGCACGCACGGCGGCGCCGCCCGGTGACAAGCGGCTCCCCACTACGATCCGGTGAGGACGCCTAGTGTCCTCAGGACACGAGGGTGCGTGACCACGGAGGTAGCGGGGAATGCGGCGTACAGCCGGGATCATGGCGGTCGGTGGCCTGCTCAGCGTGCTGGCGCTGGCGGCGGCACCGGGGGCGTACGCGGACCGTCCGGCCGCCCCCGGGGTGCCGCAGAAACCGGCGCCGCGCTGCGAGGGCGAGAAGCCTCCCGGCGGGCCGGACATCCCGCACGAGCCGCCGGAGCAGGGCATGCTCGCCATGAAGAAGGCGTGGGCGATCTCCACCGGCAAGGGTGTCACCGTCGCGGTGCTCGACTCCGGGGTGGACGTCACCAACCCGCAGCTGCGCCACGTCGCCTCCGGCGCCGACTTCAAGACCTCCGGCAACGGCCGGTACGACTGCTTCGGCCACGGCACCGCGATCGCCAGCCTGATCGGCGCCAAGCCCAAGCAGGGATCAGGATTCCGGGGCCTGGCGTACGACGCGAAGATCCTGCCGGTAGTGGTCAGCGGCGAACACGACCTCAAGGAAGACTTGGCCGATGTCACGAGCGCGGCGAAGTTCGCGCAGGCGATCGACTGGGCGGTGAATCACGGCGCGAAGGTGATCAACATTTCAGTCACCGTGCCGGACAATCCGGCGATCAAGCGCGCCATCGCCAAGGCGGTCTCGGCCGACGTGGTGGTGGTGGCGACCGTGGGCAACCAGGCCGTACCGACCAAGAAGGAAAAGGACGTCACCACCGTCGGCAGCTCGCCACCCACGTCGTATCCCGCCTCGTACGACGGGGTGATCGGCGTCAGCGCGGTGGCGCAGGCCAAGGACGGGCACTGGCCCCCGCTGCAGACCTCGCAGTGGGGCGACTATGTGGACCTGGCCGCACCCGGCGGCCCCATGGTCGTCTGCGACCGGACCAAGGGTCAGACCGTCACCGCCGGCACCAGCCCGGCGGCGGCGTTCGTCAGCGCCGCGGCCGCTCTGGTACGCGCCAAGTGGCCGGACATGAGCGCCGAGGAGGTCACGCACCGCCTGTACGCGACCGCCAGCCCCGCGGCGGGGTCCCGCGCACACACCGGCCACGGGATCGTGAACCCGTACCGGGCACTGACCGAGGAGCTCAGCGGCGAGTCACCGGTGGCCCCGGTCGGCGGCAGCCCCGCCTCGCCGGCCAAAGCGGACATCGAGCGCGACGAGCGGTGGGAATTCAACGGGACCCTCGCCCTGGTGGCCGGCGTCGGCGGTGTCGCGCTCGCCGCCGGCATGCTCTCCACCTTGACGCTGCTCCCGCTGGGAATCCGCCGCCGCTGGCGGCCGGGCCGTACCAAGGTGTTCCCGGAGCCGCCGCAGGACGACACGCCGCCCGCCCCGCGCAAGCTCTTCGAAGACCTCGAACCGAAGTAGACACGGGCCCAGCGCCCAGACAAAAGTTGGGCCCGGCGCCTTCCGGCACCGGGCCCAGCATCCCCCGCTTGTCAGGGCAATGTCACTCGTTGAACCAACCCGCGGCCTGCGTGTCCGCGTCCTGCATGCTCGTGCCAGCTTGCGACACCGACACCGCCAGACGGTTCATCACCTGGGCGATTTCCAGCGCGGCCTCGCGCCACATCGTCTTGGCCTCCAGGTACGCGTTCTGCGCGGCACCCTTGAAGGCCTCGCCCTCCAACGGCTTGCACTTCGACTCGACGGTGTCGAGCTCGTTGTCGAGCTTGCTCACCGTGCTGCGGATGGTGCTGTTGATCATCTCGATTTCTGCGGGCGAATAACTAAGGTCAGCCATTTCCTAGTTCTCCATTTCTCAGTCAGCTGTGCGACGAAAAGTCGTCAGGCGAGTCCGGCCGATACGTCGGTGCCACCGGTACCGGTGCCTGCCGTGCCACCGGTCACGCTGTCCAGAGCCCGGCGCGACTCGTCGTCAACTTCCTGGAAGTGGTGGCTGGTCTTCGAAATGCCGTTCGCGATCGCGTTCAACCGGTTGACGATCAGCCGGGTGTCAGCCTCGACGTTGACCTGTGCGTTCTGGAACGCGGTCGCCGCCGTGCCCTTCCAGGTAACGCTGGAAAGCTGGCTGAGCATCGAAGAAATGGCGCCCTGAATCGCGCCGGCGCTGGTGCTGCACTGAGATGCACCTTCACCTAGTGCTGCCCACTCTGCCTCTGTAGCCATCGCGGAATTCACCCCCGCTGTTGAAGCCCCTCCCGTGAGGAGCTGAATCCGGTCAGTGCCTCATCGGCACCCTTCGCCGACGAAGGTAGTTGCCAAGGTCAATCTCGCGCAACGTCCGTTTCAAGATCATTGGAGGAACTCGTCGGGCCTGTGGATAACGCTCCACAGGCCCGACAGGTGCTCTTGCTACACGGTTCAGTTGACGAGTGTCACCGGCTCCCACACCGCGTCCGGATCGAGGGTCGGGCCCATCTGCAGCCGTTCCACCAGGCCGATCGGCATCCAACCGCGGTGCACCGTCTTGGGGTTGTAGCCCAGCTTGCTGACGACCTCCTCGGAGGACAGCGGGTAGAACTTGCCGGTGTCGGTGACCAGGCCCAACGTCGAGCCGGCGGTCGCGTCGCGGTCCTCGGAGGTGCGTACCAGCGCACCCTTGCCCTTGACCACGATCACCCGGTTGGCGAGCTGCTTGCCCTCGCTGTCGCGGACCGGGGTGTGCTCCCCGTAGGCGTCGTACACCGCCATGGAGCCGTCGTACACCATGGTCGGCGGTTCGCCGTTGTCCTGGAAGATGGCACAAGTGGCCTTCTCCGGATCCGGTCGCTCCAGGTGGAGCTGGCTCGCCTCCGGCGGCACCTGTACGCCCGGCTCCACGTTCTCCGGCAGGTACTCCTGAGACGTCTCTCCCACACTCGCGGCGGACAGCGGCGCCGGCTGCTCGCCGGTGCTCGCCTCCAGCAGCTTCGCCTGGAACGGCCGCAGCACCGCGAACTTGTCCTTCAGGGCGACGTAGAACCGATCCACGCCGTCGACCCGGTACACCGTGCCGACGGTCGCGCCGGTGAGCACGGACGAAGGCTCGCCGGCGCCCTTGATCGTCAACGGCTCGATGTCCTGACCCACCGGCAATGCGCTGAGCCAGGCGGTCCCGACGTCGACCATGGCGATGCTGTCCAGGCCGAACGCGTTGAACGTGGCTTCCTGATGCTCCGCGATGATCTTGAGCCGGTGGCTCTTGTAGATCAGGTACTTGATGCCGGTCTCCTTCTCGTTGACCAGCATCACGCCCTCGCCGGCGACGTGCCGCTTCGGTGACGGCGTACCGCCGACAACCATCAGGGTTTCCAGCTCGCCGGGTTCCTGCGGCTGCTGCACCTGGGGCGTCGGCTGCGAGCACAACGTCCAGTCCTCGTCGGTGAGGTTCTCCTGGCTCGGCAGGGAGTCAGGCGCCCCCGGGATGCCCAGCCGGGGACCCACCCGCAGCTGCGCGCCGACCAGTGACTCCCGGGAGACGAAGTACGGCTCCCCGCTCTGGTCACGGCTTCCCCAGAGCACGGCGGAGGTGAAGTTCTCGACCGGGTAGAGGATGCCGGCCTGGTAGACGTACGCGGCGCCGGTCTCCTCCTCGATCACCGCGACCGGCTTGCCCTTGTTCTGGTCGCTCCAGGTCTTCCAGCGCATGTTGCCGCCCGGATCCCACAGGCCGTAGATCGCGAACCCGGCGACCGCGATGGCTGCCACCATCACCCCCGCGAAGATCGCACCGGCGGCGCGGCGGAACGGCGACTGCGCCGGGTCCGTCTCGCGCATCACCAGCGCCGCCACCACTCGCTGGATCATGAACTGGTACGAGTGGAGCTGGTCTTTCCTGGACGCCATTCATCCCTCCCGTGCGACCGGCCCTCGAAGGCCGACCAGGTGCCTCAAACGCCGGGCACGTGCCCCGGCGCGGACGCCATCAGCCAGACTATTGGCTCAGGACATACGATAGGCGCCCGAACACAGGCGTCTTACGGGGGCAGCGGGAGGCCAGCAGGGTGACTACAGCTCGAGCCAGCGTCGCGACCGCGAGTGTGCCGATGCCACCGACCCCGGTCGCCCGAGGGACGGCCACCCCGCAGGCTCCGCCGCCGGCGCGCGTACCGGCCGGCACCCCGCGGGCGATCCGGCAGGCGGGGATGGTCGGCGGCGTACACGTCACTCAGATCGTGCTGTGGCAGGTGGCGATCGCGCTGGTGGTGGCCAGCCTGGGCCGCCACATTGCGTTGATGATCGTGGCCGCCGTCCTCGCCGTGGGGATCCTGATCTTCACCGCGATCCGGATCAAGGGACGCTGGGTGTACCAGTGGGTCGGGCTGCGCCTGAACTACCTCTCCCGGCCGCGCGCCCTGGTCACCGGGGCGCACGCCGACCGGCGCAGCGAGCTGCTCGCGTTCGTGCAGCCCGGCGCCACCGCGGACAGCGTGGAGACCGACGAGTACGAGGTCGGCGTACTGGACCACGTGGCGGGGGCCGCGGCGATCATCGAGATCGCCACCGAGCCGAGCCTGGTGGTAGAGCGCCCGGTGGCGCTGCCGTCGCCGGCGACGCTG
>JBOGDF010000397.1:0-4724 GCA_050701635.1 Micromonosporaceae bacterium
GCCCTCGTCCGAGCAGCTCCGTGAACCACTCGTCGGAGACCTCGTCGAAGATCGAGGTGAGCAGCGCGTCGCGGTTGCGGAAGCTCTCGTAGAAGTAGCGCTCGGTGAGCCCCGCGCTCGCGCACACCGCGGTCATGGTGAGCCCGGCGACGCCGTCGGCTCCCAGGACGTCCAGCGCGGCCTCGGTGAGCTGGGCACGGCGCCGGGCCCGCCGGTCCTCGGCGCTCACCCCACGGAACGGCCGTGCTCCGGCGGTGCGCCCGGCACCGGAGGCCGGAGCGTCCGCGCCGGACGGGCGCCGGCCGGCGGATGCACGTACCCCCCTCGTCATGACCCACATGTTCCCAGACCTACCAGTTGACAAGGCACCCACCGGGGGCGTCTCATAGTTGACAGGGACTCCTGTCAACTATGCTCCAGGAGGTGCCGGATGGCCAGCACCGAGGCACGAGGCCGTGTCCTGTCGATCTTTGGCCGGCTGCGACGGACCCAGACGGCGACCGGCGGCGTTGGAGAACCGTCCGGATACAACACCGGTATCCGGACGAACCTCCGCCTTGCCGGACCGCCGCCTGGGTTCCGTCTCGCTCGACCAAGATCGACAGGACACGGCCTAGCCACCGCGCCCACGGGCAGCGGACTGCGCAGCATCCCGGGCGATCCGGGGCTGCCGCTGCTCGGCTACACCCACAAGATGCTCGGCGACCCGATCGAGTTCGGGTGGCAGCGGTACGAGCGCTACGGCCCGGTCTCCTGGCTGCGGGCGCTCGGCACCCGCATGGTCAACGCGATCGGGCCGGACGCCGCCGAGGTGGTGCTGCAGAACCGCGACAAGGCGTACGCCAACGGCCCCGCCTGGGGGTACGCCATCGGCCCGTTCTTCCGGCGCGGCATCATGCTGCTCGACTTCGACGAGCACCTGCACCACCGGCGGATCATGCAGCAGGCGTTCACCCGGCAACGGCTGGCCGGATACCTGGACGCGATGAACCCGGCGATCTCCACCGCCCTCGACGGTTGGCGCGAGTCCGCGACGTTCCCGGTGTTCCCGTCGGTCAAGCGGCTCACCCTCGACCTGGCCACCTCGGTGTTCATGGGCGCCCGGCTGGGCGGCGAGTCGGACCGGATCAACCGCGCCTTCACCGACTGCGTACGGGCCGGGACCTCGTGGATCCGGTTCCCGGTGCCGGGGCTGGGCTGGTCCCGCGGACTGGCCGGCCGGCGCGTCCTCGAGGAGCTGCTGACCGGCCGGCTGCCGCAGAAGCGGGCGGGCACCGGGGACGACCTGTTCAGCGCGCTGTGCCACGCGCAGAGCGAGGACGGGCACCAGTTCACCGACGACGACGTGGTGAACCACATGATCTTCCTGCTGATGGCCGCGCACGACACCTCGACCATCACGATGACCACGATGGCGTACCACCTGGCGCGCTCGCCCGAGTGGCAGCAGCGGTGCCGGGAGGAGTCCGCCGCGCTCGGCACCGATCGACCGTCCTATCAGGATCTGGAGCGGCTGACCTCGCTGGAGCTGGTGATGAAGGAGGCGCTGCGGCTGACCGCTCCGGTGCCCTGGCTACCGCGTCACGCGGTACGCGACACCGAGCTGCTCGGCTACTACGTGCCGGCCGGGACGATGGTGGTGGTCAGCCCGTACTTCACGCACCACATGCCGGAGTACTGGCCGGACCCGGAGCGGTTCGACCCGGAGCGGTTCGCCGATGATCGCCGGGAAGACAAGGTGCACCGGCATGCCTGGGACCCGTTCGGCAGCGGCGCCCACAAGTGCATCGGCATGCACTTCGCCTTCGTACAGGTGAAGGCGGTGATGCACCAGCTGCTGCTGCGGCACCGGTGGTCGGTGGATCCGGCGTACCAGGTCTGTTGGGATCTCACCGCCCTGCCCCGCCCGAAAGACGATCTGCCGGTACGCCTGCAGCCGCTCTAGCCGCCGCCGCTCTGGCCGCTGTCGTTGAGCGCGGTGAGCTCGTCCCGGAGCGGCTCGGCGTCCGGGGACTGCTGCTCCTCCAGAAGCGCCAGCGCCTCCCGCCAGCTCTCGCGGGCCTGCGGGATCGCGCCGTTGTCGCGTTGGGAACGCCCCAGTACGGCAACGCCTTGTCCATCGTGGACAGCGACGGGCGGTGCCACATCCATCGCGGCGGTGGGCTGGGGCGCGCGGAGCTCGGGGTCCTGGGCCAGGACCGCCTGGTGGAGCTGCCGCAGCTCGGGGCTCGGGTCCAGTCCGAGCTGGTCGCGCAGCTCGACGCGGAGCCGCTCGTACGCGTCCAGGGCGTCGGACTGCTGGCCGGTGCGGTAGAGCGCGAGCATCAGCTGGCGCCACAGCGGTTCCCGCAGCGGGTGCCGGGCGGTCAGGTCCCGCAGCTCGGGAACCAGCTCGGCGTGCCTGCCCTGGGCGAGCAGCAGATCGGTGCGGCGTTGTACGGCCGCGAACCAATCCTCGGTCAGCCCCGGCACGTACCCCTGCTGCAGGGTTTCGGAGGCGATGTCCTGCAACGGCTCGCCGCGCCACAGCGCCAGCGCCTGGTTCAGCCGCGCCAGGTCAGGGTCGGGAGTAGCGAGCAGGGCCTTGAACCGGTGTACGTCGACCTGGTCGGCGTCGATGCGCAACGCGTACCCGTCGGAGGCGGTGACCACCAGCCCGTCACCGAGATTGCGGCGCAGCCGGCCCACCGTGGTCTGTAGGGTGCTGCGCACCCCGGACCCGTGCCGCGGCCCCCAGCCGATCTCGATCAGCGCGTCCACGGTGACGGGCCTGCCGGCGGCGAGCGCCAGCGCGGCCAGCACCGTACGGGGTCGTACGCCGGAGACCCTTACCGGCGCCCCGTCGCGCTGGACCAGCATCGGGCCCAGCAGCCTTACCTCGAGCCGCCCCGTCACGCCCGTACGGTATCTGGCGGTGTCACCAGGTCAGAGCCAGCCGGGGCGGACCAGGCCGGTCTCGTACGCGATCACCACGAGCTGGGCGCGGTCCCGGGCGTGCAGTTTGATCATGGCGCGGCTGACGTGGGTCTTCGCGGTGGCCGGGCTGACCACCAGCTTCGCCGCGATCTCCTCGTTGGTCAGCCCGCCGGCGACCAGCGCCACCACTTCGCGTTCCCGGTCGGTGAGCGCGTTCAACTCGGTGGCGGGCCGGGGCTGCTTCGCCTTCACCGCGAACTCGGCGATCAGCCGCCGGGTGATGTGCGGCGACAACAGGGCTTCACCGCCGGCGACCAGGCGTACCCCCTTGATCAGGTCCTCTGGTTCGGTGTCCTTCACCAGGAATCCGCTGGCGCCGATGCGCAGCGCCTCGAACACGTACTCGTCGAGATCGAAGGTGGTAAGGATGACCACCTTGACGTTCGCGCAGCGCGGCTCGGCGGCGATCCGGCGGGTCGCCTCCAGGCCGTCCACGCTCGGCATCCGGATGTCCATCAGTACGACGTCGGGCGCGTGCCGGCGCGCCAGCTCGACCGCCTCGGCGCCGTCGGACGCCTCGCCCACCACGGAGATGTCCGCCTGCGCGTCGAGCAGCGCGCGGAACCCGGCGCGCACCAGCGCCTGGTCGTCAGCCAGCAACACCTTGATCACGCGTCGAGCCTAGCGTCTGCGACACCGGCGTGGCCGGCCCGTGCGGACCGGCCACGTGGCTGCTGCGGGACCGGCGCGGAGACCTGTGGGGCGCCGGTCCAGGTGTGGTGTGTGGTGCGGGGGGACTTACGTGGGGGTACGGATCAGTTGTCGCCGGGGTTGGCGTACTTGAAGGCGTACGCTGCGAGCGCGCCGCCCGCCAGGTTGGCGACCAGGTAGATCCAGATGCCGCCCCAGCTGAGCAGACCGCCGAGCGAGGCGCCGACCGCGATCGCCGGGTTGAACGCGGCACCGGACAGGCCGCCGACCGCGACCACGCCGGCCGCGAAGGTGAAGCCGATCGCCAGCCCGTAGAACGAGTTGTTCGGGTGGTCCTGCGACGTGGCGGTGTTGAGCACCACCCAGGCCAGGGCGAAGGTGAACAGCAGCTCGGCCACCAGCGCGATCCAGATGTCGCCACCGGAGAGGGTGAGCGTCTTCGTCTTGCTGTCGGCGACCGCCCAGATCCCGATCAGCGCGGCGAGTACGCCGCCGACCAGCTGTGCCACCCAGTACGCGCCCAGGTCGGTGGCGGAGAGCCGGCCCCGCAGGAACGCGGCCAGCGACACCGCCGGGTTGTAGTGACCGCCGGAGATGTGACCGCCGGCGTAGACCATCACCATCAGCGCGGCGCCGATGGCGAGCGGAGCGAGCTCCGCGCCCTGCCTCACGGTAGCCACCACCGTGAGGACCAGGAAAAACGTGCCGATGAACTCGACAACGTACTTGCGCACATCCATTGTGCGACCCCTTTCGCGGGCAAGGTCTCCTACCGAAATGGTGATCTCTTCGTACGGCAAAAGCGAGACCTCGCCTCCCACGACTGTGAGTAGCGTCTCGGTGGCGCGTTTACGACATCTCGTTGGCACCACTTGCGTCCATTGTGGAGACTGATCGGCGGATGTCGATGCGGTCCAACTACGGGGGAGTTGCCATGGACGCGCCAGTCCACCTGCCTGAGTCACGCACAGCCACGCTGTCACGCCCCGCCACGCTGTCACGCCCCGCCACGCTGTCACGCACAGTCGCACGATCGGCCCGGCGTACGACCTTCGAGAAAGTATTCGTCAGCCTCTTCGCGGTGCTCTGCGCCGTAC
>JBOGDF010000398.1:0-4702 GCA_050701635.1 Micromonosporaceae bacterium
GCTGCCGACCCGGCGCCGGGACCGGCGGTGGTCGCCGCTGAGCCGGGAATCGCGGTGGAGCCGGCGCCGCGGCCCCGGCACTGGGCGCCGCCGTCGACCGAGCAGACCCGGCTGATCCTGGTACGCCACGGCGAGACCGCGCTCTCGGCGGAGCGCCGGTTCTCCGGCCGCGGCGACCCGGAGCTGACCGAGAAGGGCCAGGCGCAGGCACTCGCCGTCGCGGCCCGGCTCTCCACGCTGCTCGGCGACGACCGGGCGCAGCTGATCAGCTCGCCGCTGCGGCGCGCCCGGCAGACCGCCGACGAGATCGCCGCCGTCCTCGGCACGTCGCCGGTCACCGTCGAGGACGCGCTCTGCGAGTGCGACTTCGGCGACTGGGAAGGACACACCTTCGCGGAGGTACGCGACCGCTGGCCGGCCGAGCTCGACGCCTGGCTCGCGTCGACCGCCGTGGCGCCGCCGGGCGGCGAGTCGATCGACGAGGTTGCCACCCGTACGCTGCCTGCGGTGGCGAAGCTGCGCGAGGCGTACCACGGGCAGGCGATCGTGGTGGTCGGCCATGTGACCGGCATCAAGCTGGTGCTGCGCCACGCCCTCGACGGCGGTACGAGATTCCTGCACCAGCTGCACCTGGACCCCGCTGGCGTGTCCATCGTGGACAGCTGGGCGGACGGCGGGGTCTCGGTGAAGCTGGTCAACGACACCAGCCACCTCGGCCGGCTCGCCACCTAGCGTTCACGCCACCGCGCGCACCAGCAGCAGTACGCCCACCCCGGTCCCGTACGCCACGATGATCCAGCGCAGCGTGGTCGACGGGATCCGGCGGGTCCCGAGCGCGCCCAGGTAACCGCCGGTGATCGTGGCCGGCGCCAACACCAGCACCGCGAGCCAGTGCACCGGGCCGAACAGCCCGAACACCACCACCGTGATCAGCCCGATGGTCACCGACAGTGTGTTCTTGAGCGCGCTGATCCGGGCCATCCGCTCGTCCAGCACCACCGCCAGTACGGCCACCAGCACCACCCCGAGCGCGGCGCCGAAGTAGCCCCCGTACACCGCGCCGAGCCCGGCCAGCAGGTGCAGGTAGACGCGTTGCCGGCGCGGGCTGAGATCCTGCGGATGGCCCACCACCCGGCGCAGCCGATCCTGGAACGCCAGCGCCGCCGTCGCCCCGAGCACCAGAAACGGCACCACCAGCTCGAACGCCCGGGCCGGCGTCAGCAACAGGATCACCGCGCCCGTCGCGGTCCCCACCGCGGTCGTCGCCATCAGCTGGTACGCGCGCCCGCGCTGCCCGACCAGGTCGGCGCGGCTGCCGTACACACTGGCCAGGTATCCCGGGCAGACCGAGATCGAGTTGGTGACGTTCGCGTTCACCGGGGGCAGCCCGGTGGCGAGCAACGCCGGGAAACTGATCAGTGAACCGCCACCCGCGAGCGCGTTGACCCCGCCGGCCGCCAGGCCCGCGACCAGCAGCAACACCACGTCGCCGAGATCCACAACTGCCGACCCTAGCCCGTACCATAGGGGGTACGGCGGACGAGCCGGCCGGGCGGTCGCGTCGGCATCCTCAGGGGTGTCGCCGAGGAACGTCCGGGCTCCACAGGGCAGGGTGGTTGTTAACGGCAACCCGGGGTGACCCGCGGGACAGTGCCACAGAAAGTAAACCGCCGGGCTTCGGCCCGGTAAGGGTGAAACGGTGGTGTAAGAGACCACCAGCGCCCCGGGTGACCGGGGTGGCTAGGCAAACCCCACCCGGAGCAAGGTCAAGAGGGTCGCCGTTTCGGCGGCGACCTGCGCGAGCGTACGAGGGCTGCCCGCCCGAGTTCGCGGGTAGACCGCTAGAGCCTGTCGGCAACGGCAGGCCGAGATGGATGACCGTCCGTTGGGCGTACGCCCGACGACAGAACCCGGCGTACAGGCCGACTCGTCCGCCGTACCACGGGTCAGATCCTAGATCCACGGCCTGACCTGCACGGATAGGCCGGCGCTGCCGGTCATCACGTTCCCTGATCAGGTCAGCTACGGCCCGGCATGGTCACCGAGGCGCTGGGCGGTCTGCACCCGGCCACGGCCCGGGCGGCGCGCCCGGTAGCTCGGCGTTTTCGGTCTCGGTCCGGTACAGGCGCATGCCCCTCGCCTGATAGTTCGCCAGCGCGGCCGGGCCGTCCAGTGTGCAGGTATGCACCCAGACCCTCCGCACAGGGGCGAGTCCGGGCCAGCGCTCGGACAGGCTCCACGCTTGCTGGAGCGCGAACGTGAGCAGGTGCCCGCCGAGGCCTTGGCCGACGAACGCCGGCAGCAGCCCGAAATAGGCAAGCTCCACCTCGCCGTCGCGGTGCCCGTCCAGCTCCACGTAGCCGACCGGTGTGCCCCGCACCGAGGCAAGCCACGTTTCCACCCCGGGCCGGTCGAGCCAGTCGTGCCACTGCTGCCAGCTCCACGACAGCCGGTCGAGCCAGAACCAGTCGCCGCCTACCGCGGCATAGAGGTACCGGTTCAGTTCGGGGCTGGACACCTCGGCCCGGGTCATCACCGCCGAAGCAGCGGGCGGGCCAGCCGCGCGTATCTGGGAAGGATCTGTCTGTTCGAGGTACCAGGTCGTGATCTCCACGCTCCGATGATGCCCGCCTCGATCGGACGACACCACGTGCTTTGTGCCACCTGGCCTGCGATCCGGGTCGTTCCCCACGAGGCCCCGGTTGACCGTGGTTGACCCTCGCTAATCGCACGGGAGAGCTGTGGTCCCGGCCCTCGTCTAGGGTCGCCGAATGAGTGAGCCCTCCTATCTGTCTGCTGTCCGGGAGTCGTACGACACCGTCGCCGAGGACTACGCGAAGCTCGTGCCGCCGCTGTTTGCGGAGGATCCGTTGGGGCGCGCGATGCTGGCCGCGTTTGCCGAGCTGGTTCGAGCCGATGGCCGGCGGGCGGTCGCGGATCTTGGGTGCGGGCCGGGCCACGTGACGGCTCACCTGGATTCGCTCGGCGTGTCCGTGTTCGGAGTCGATCTGGCGCCGAAGATGGTGGAGATCGCCCGCCGGACGTACCCGAAGCTGCGGTTTGAGGTGGGCTCCATGACGGCGCTGGACTTCCCCGACGGCGAGCTCGGCGGCATCGTCGCCTGGTGGTCGATCATCCATCTGCCTCGGGAGGTGTTGCCGGCGGTGTTCGCGGAGTTTCATCGGACGCTGGCCCCGGGCGGCAACCTGCTGGTGGGGTTCCATGTCGGACACGAGCAGCGGCGTCCGGAGCGTGCGTACGGCCACCCGGTGTCGTACGACTCCTACCGGTGGCCGCCCGATCAGGTCGCAGGGCTGTTGAGCCGAGCGGGGATGGTTGTCGCCGCGCGGTTGGTGCAGGAGCCTGACGAGGAGCTGAAGCCGCCGCAGGCATGCCTCCTGGCCCGCAAACCCTGACCGGGTTGGTCGCGGCGTAAGCGGGCTACCGGCTCGCCGCCTCGTCCGGCGCCCAGGCGTACCGGATGTCGGGCTCGTGTTCCTCGTTGGTGGCGCCGTCGGTGCGTTCGGCCTCGACGAATCCGTGCCGTTCGTAGAAACGCTGCGCCGGCGTGTTCACCTGGAACGTCCACAGCTGCAGGCCCTGCGGGCGTCGCTGTTTCGCGTGGCGTACGAGTGCGTCGCCGATGCCGTGTCGCTGCCGGGGCGGGTCGACGTACAGCTGATCCAGCCAGTCGTCGTGCAGCACCATCACCGCCGCCACGGTGCCGTCCACGACGGCGACCCAGGTCTCCCGGTCCGGCACCACGACGTGGCGGAACCAGTCGCGTACCTCCTCGTCGGTGTGGGCGCGGCGCACCGTTGGCAGCGCGGCGGCGTACGAGCGGAGCCACACCTCAGCCGCCGCGGTCGCGTCGGCGTCGGCGGCCCTGCGTACCAGGAAGTCGCTCACACCGCGTCGGCGCCGGCGGGTTGCCAGAGCTGGATCGGGTTGCCCTCGGGATCGGCCAGCTCAGCGAACCGGCCGTTCGGATAGTCCTCCTCGTGCACGCGCACCTCGATGTCCGCGGCGCGTAGCTGGGCGACCATCGCGTCCAGGTCGCGTACCCGGAAATTGATCGACCACTGCTGCTCGGGGCGGCCGAAGTGGGGCGAGTCCGCGGGCATGCCGGTGAACACGGTCGGCCCCGCCTCCTGCTCCCAGGAGCGCTCGTCGTACGTGGCCGGCGGCGGCGCCACGCCGAGCCGCTCGGCGTACCACCGGGTGAGGGTTTCTGGGTCACGGGCGCGGAAGAAGACTCCGCCGATGCCGGTCACTCGTTCCATGCCGCGCACGCTACCTGTCATGGGCGAGGAGTACGGGTGCCGATGCTCGGGGCGCTGATCCGCACCTGTCCCTCCGAGATCTTGGGAGTTTAGTGTTCGGAGCTGACACTAGACTTCCAAGATCTCCGGCGGGTCGGTGGTGCGGCACCCGCGACAAGGGCAGGGTGGGGCTCATGACGGAGGAGACAGCGTTCTACTGGTGTGTGAAGCACAGCCGGGTGGAGTCGGGCGACCAGCTGTGCGCCGTGCGGGACCGGCTGGGGCCGTACCCGACGCGTGAGGCGGCCGAGCACGCGATGGAGAAGGTGAAGGAGCGCAACGACGAGTGGGAGGCCGAGGACGCCCGCTGGGAGGGCCGCTGACGGCACGCGGACGCCGCGCCCCGATCAGCCGCGCCCCGATCAGCCGCGCCCCCGCTC
>JBOGDF010000399.1:0-4692 GCA_050701635.1 Micromonosporaceae bacterium
GCGCCGGGTGGCGGTGCCGGGCCAGGTGGCGGCGCCGGGCCGGCTGGCGATTCCTGGGCAGCGTCGGCGGCGACCCGCTCGCTTGCCCCGTCCGGAGCACCGGTCGCCAGTTGCGTCACCCGGTTAGCCTGCCAGGAATCTCCCATTACTCAAATGGGGTGAGCGGCATATTTTCCCGACTCGGGACGTACAAGTTACGTGGCCGTGCCGCGCAGCCGGAGAATGTCGGCGTGTCGCGGCATCGCCGGCACCGCTCCCGGCACGGTGGTGGCCAGCGCACCGGCGGCGTTGGCGTACCGGGCGGCCTCGGCCAGCGGATCACCCGCCGCGATCCGGGCGGCCAGGGTGCCGCAGAAGGCGTCTCCGGCGCCGACCGTGTCCACCACCTCGATCCGGTACGGCGGCAGCCAGCTGACCTGCTCGGTCTCGCCGGTGCGGTCCACCACGATCGCGCCGCGCGCGCCGAGGGTGAGCACCGCGCCGCGCCGGGACCACTCGTCGGCCACTCGGCGGGCAACCTGGGTGGCCGCGTCGCCGTCGCAGGACAGCCCGGTGAGCTGCTCGGCCTCCACCTCGTTGGGTACGACGAGATCGAACAACCCCTTCAGCGCCACCGGTACGGGGTGGCACGGCGCCGGGTTGAGCACCGTGAACACGCCGGCGCCGTACGCGATCCGGGCGGCTTCGGCGGCCGACTCGAGGGACAGCTCGAGCTGTACGCCGAGCACCCGGGAGTCGGCGATCGTGCCGGCCGCCTGCCGTACGTCTTCCCGGCCGACCGCGTCGTTGGCGCGCGGCACGATGATGATCGAGTTGGCGCCGTCGGGCTCCACCACCGGCAGCCCGACTCCGGTGCCCAGGTCGGGGTCACGGCGTACCTCGGTGGCGTCGATCCCCTCGGCCTGCAGCAGCGCCAGGAACTCCTCGCCGTACGCGTCCTTGCCAAGCCGGCCGACCATCGCGGTACGCGCCTGCGCTCGCCCGGCCGCCACCGCCTGGTTCACGCCCTTGCCGCCGAGGTACTCGTCGAAGCCGGTGCCGTGCAGCGTCTCGCCCCGGGCCGGACGCCGTGGCGCCCTGGTGACCAGGTCCTTCATGAAGCTGCCGAGCACACAGACGTCGTACCGCCGGTGGTCGCCGGGGGCGGCGCTCACTGAACGGCTCCGTCCGCCGGGTCGGCCGGGCGCCCGATCAGACGACTGCCGAGCGAACCGCCGGGGTGGAAGCCGGCGAAGTCCTGCTCGGTGAAGCCGCGCCGCACCATCAGCGCCGCGGCCAGCGCGTCGCCCATCACCAGGGTGACGGTGGTGGACGAGGTGGGGGCCAGGTTCAGCGGGTCGGCCTCGCGGGACACGCTGACATCCAGTACGTGGTCGGCGCACCGCCCGAGCGTGGAGTCGACCACGCCCACCATCGCGATCACCGTGACCCCCCGGGCCGACACCAGCCGGGCGAACTGGCACGCCTCGGTGGTCTCACCGGACGCCGAGATCACCAGCAGTACGTCGTTCCCGGTGACCATCCCGGAGTCGCCGTGCAGCGCCTCGGCGGCGTGTACGAACGTCGCCGGCGTACCGGTGCTGGCCAGGGTGGCGGCGATCTTGCGCCCGATCAGACCCGACTTGCCGAGCCCGGCGACCACGACCCGTCCGGTGGCGGTGGAGATCTCGTCCACCACGGCCATGAACTCGTGGCTGAGCCGGTCGGCGAGCGCGGCCACCGCGGCCGTCTCGTGGCGTACCGCGTCGGTCGCCGCGATGAGCGACGGATCCGGCGGCGGTGCCGTCTGTTCGCTGGGTGTCAACAGGAGTCCTTGTCCGGGTTCGTCGTCGCGGCAATCGAGTCTGAGAAATCGATTGCTTCGAAGGTAAGCGGGAGCCGTCCCGGTGTCAACGGGGGTACGTCAGCGGCTGTCTGTGACGGCGGTCGCGCCAGCGCGGGCGGGCTGTCCGCGGCCGTGTCGGGAAGGTGTTTCGGCCACGGCAGGGTGCCGTCGCGACGCGCGCGACGGCATCCCGCCGGGCAGTGCCGCACTGTGGCCCACCAGAGGTCGACGGGCCACAGCGCGGGCTCAGGCGATCAGGAGCCGCCCAGCTTGCCGTACACCTCGGCGGCGTTTTCGCTGGTCACCTGCAGGGTGGCCAGGCTGGTGCTCTTCTCCACGTCCTTGGCGCAGTCGATCAGCAGCTGCTTGGCCATCTCGATCGCCTCCCGGCCGCCGGTCGGGTAGACGAACGTGGCGGCCAGCCGGCCCTGCTCGACCGCCTTGATGCCGCCGGAGGGGATCGGCAGCGCGTCGATGCCGGTGAACTTGATGTCCTTCACCCGCCCGGCTGACTTCGCCGCCAGGTACGCGCCTTCCGCCATCGGGTCGTTGTGGGCGTACACCGCGTCGATGTCGGGGTGCGAGCTGAGCATCGCGTCCATCACCGACTGGCCCTTCTCCCGCAGCCAGTCACCGGGCTGGGTCGCCACGATCTTGATCTTCGGGTTGCTCTTGATCCCCTCGCGGAAGCCGTCGGCGCGTTCCTTCGCCGGGGTCGCGCCCGGCAGGCCGGCGATCTCCACGACGGTGCCGCCGTCGGGCAGCAGGGTGCTGGCGTAGTACTCACCGGCCTTCTTGCCGATCTCGACGTTGTCGCCGCCGATGAACGCGGTGTACGCGTCGCCCTCCACCTTGCGGTCCAGCACGATCACCGGGATGCCCTTGTCGTACGCCTTCTTCACCACCGCGGTGAGTGGCTTCGCCTCGTTCGGCGAGATGATCAGCAGGTCGACCTGCTGGGTGATGAAGTTCTCCACGTCGGAGACCTGCTTGCTGTTGTCCTGCGCGGCATCGGCGATCTTCACCTCGAAGCCGTCCACCGCGCCGGCCGCGGTCTCGATGTCGGTGTTCATCACCTCCCGGTACGGCTCGGCGTTGTTCGCCTGCGACATCCCGATCAGGTAGTTCTTGCCGGGGCCGCAGTTCTGCTTCGCGGCGCCGCCGTTGTCGGTCTCCACGCTGCACGCCGAGGTGGCGAGCAGGGCGGCGGCCAGGCCGGCGACCACGACGGTCAGGGGGGTGCGGTGGCGCATGGTCACTCCTTCGTAGGGTCAGGTGACGGTGCTGCGGAGCCGTTGCAGGCCGGCGGCGGCCACGATGACCAGGCCTTTGACCAGCAGCTGGATGTTCGCGTCGATGTTGCGCAGCGCCAGGATGTTGTTGAGGATCCCGAGCAGCAGCGCGCCGGCCAGGGTGCCGCCCATGGTGCCCGCGCCGCCGGCGAGCGCCGTACCGCCGATCACCACCGCGGCGATCGCGTCCAGCTCGTACCCGAGGCCGTCGTTGGGGCTGCCCTGGTTGAGCTGGCCGGCGTGGATGATGCCGGCGACGGCGGCGAGCAGGCCGCAGATGGTGAACACCGCGACCCGTACCCGGGTGACCGGTACGCCGGAGAGCCGTGCGGCCTTCTCGTTGCCGCCGATCGCGTACACGTGACGGGCGAACGCGGTGGTACGCAGCACCAGGATCGCCACCGCGCCGACCGCCAGGAAGATCACCGCTGGCACCGGCAGGATCCCGTTGATCGAGCCGTTGAGCAGCTCGAACGCCGGGGGAGCCTGCTGCGGCCCCTCGCCGTACGCGATCGCCACCCCGATCCCGCCGGACCAGATCCGGGCCAGCCCGCGGGCGACCTGCAGCCCGGCGAGCGTGACGATGAACGCCTGGATCCCGAAGACGCCCACCGCGAACCCCTGCAGCGCCCCGAACGCGGCGCCGATCGCCATCACGATCAGCACCGTGGGCAGGATGCCGAGCCCGTCGTCGACCATCAGGATCGCGGTGCCGACGGCGGAGAGCCCGAGGATGGCGCCGACGGACAGGTCGATGCCGCCGATCAGGATCACGAACGTCATCCCGATCGCGATGATCCCGATCTCGGAGACCGCGCGTACCACGTTGCCGAGGTTGCCGGCGGACAGGAACAGCAGCTCGCCGTTGCGCGACGGCGACGCCAGGATCGCCACCGCGAACACCGCCACCAGCCCGAACAGGCTCTGGAACCGGAACAGCGTGTCGACCAGCTCGCTCCGGCCGCTCGGCAGCCCGGGCCGCCAGTCGCGTACCGCTTCGGCTATCGACCGGTCACTCACGACTCCTCCTTGGTACGGGTGGCCATCGCCGCCGCGAGGATGCCTTCCTGGGTCGCCGCCGACCGCGGTACGTCGGCCACGCTGGCGCCACGCCGCAGCACCACGATCCGGTCGCACACCCCGAGCAGCTCCGGCAGCTCGGAGGAGGTGAGCAGGATGCCCACGCCGGTGGCGGCCAGCCGGTGCAGCAGCCGGTAGATCTCGGCCTTCGCGCCGATGTCCACGCCCCGGGTCGGATCGTCGAGCAGTAGCAGCCGTGGGGTGGCGAGCAGTTGCCGGGCGAAGACCACCTTCTGCTGGTTGCCGCCGGACAGGCTGCCCACCGGCAGCAGGGGAGAGGCGGTCTTGATGCCCAGGTCGGTGATCTGTCCGCGTACGGCGGCGCGCTCGGCGCGGCGGCGTACCACCCCGGCGGTGGTGAACCGGCGCAGCGCGGTGAGCACGATGTTGCGGGTCACGGAGTGGCCCAGCACCAGCCCGGAGCCGCGCCGGTCCTCGGGTACGAAGCCGATGCCGCGCCGCAGCGCCGTGGCCGGCCGGTCCGGGCGGTACGCC
>JBOGDF010000400.1:0-4657 GCA_050701635.1 Micromonosporaceae bacterium
GTCGGCAGCCGGGATCGGCAGCGCGGCCGGGTCAACGCGCCCGGCCCGTGCTTTTCCCGGAGGCTTCCCGGCGGCGGCGTCCATCGCGGCGTTGGCGAGCGCGTCGGCGCGGGTGTTCTGGGCGCGCGGGATCCAGCGCAGCTCGACGGACTCGAAGCGGCGTACCAGTCGGGCGGCTTCGGCGGCCAGCGGGCGCAGCCCGGGGTGCTTGATCTGCCACCGGCCGGACATCTGCTCCACCACCAGCTTGGAGTCCATCCGTACGTCCACCACCCGGGCACCGAGCTCCAGAGCCGCGGTCAACCCGGCGATCAGCCCGGAGTACTCGGCGACGTTGTTGGTGGCGGTGCCGAGCGCCTCGGCCCGCTCGGCGAGTACGTCGCCGGAGTCCGGATCGAGCACCACAGCGCCGTACCCGGCCGGGCCGGGGTTGCCCCGGGCTCCCCCGTCGGCCTCGACGATCACCCGCTCGATCACAGCCCGGATTCCTTGGTACGCACCAGGATCCGGCGGCACTCCTCGCACCGTACGACCTCGTCCTCGGCGGCGGCCTTGACGGTGGCCAGGTCACTGCCGGCCAGATCCAGGTGACAGCCTTCGCAGCGGCCGGCCCGCAGCATCGCGGCGCCGGTGTTGCTCTGCGCGCGGATCTTCTCGTACAGGGTGACCAGGTCGGCGGGCAGCGAGGCGACCAGCGGCACCCGTTCCTCGGTCAGCCGCTGCTGTTCGGCGGTGATCTCGGCGACCGCGGCGTCGCGGCGCTCGGCGGTGGCCTGCTGTTCGCTGGTCACGGCGGCGAGCTGCGTGTCGAGTGCGTCGAGCTGGGACTGGGCGCTCTCGCGCTGCTCCATCAGCTCCAGCTCGGCGTCCTCCAGCTCCTCCTGCCGGCGGGCCAGGGTGCCGATCTCGTGCTGCAGACTCTCCAGCTCCTTCGGACTGCCGGAGCCGGAGTCGAGGCGTCCCTGGTCCTTGGCGGCGCGCTGGCGTACCTGGTCGACGTCGCGTTCCAGCCGGGCGATGTCGCGGTCCAGGTCATCGACGGCGACCAGCGCTTTCGCCCGGTCGTCGGCGAGAGTCTGCAGCTGTGCGGCCTGCTTCTCCAGCTCGGCGTGCTCCGGGAGGTTGCGGGTACGGTGCGCCAGCTGAGCCAGCGAGGTGTCGATCGCCTGTACGTCGAGCAGGCGGCGTTGGGCGTCGGGGGCGGCCTTCACGGGTGCCGGTCCTCCTTGTCGGGTACGTCGTCGGAGCTGGCGCGCGATCGCCACGGATCGGTGTTGAGGTCGCTGACCACAGTCTCCACCCCGTACTCCGCGGTGATGCGTCCGGCCACCGTATCGAGCCAGGGCCGTTCCGTCGCCCAGTGCGCCGCGTCCAGCAGCGCGGGACCGCCGTCGGCGAGGTGTTCCGATGCCGGGTGGTGCCGCAGGTCGGCGGTCAGGTACGCATCCACCCCGGCCGCGGCGGCGTCGGCCAGGAACTCGTCGCCCGCCCCGCCGCAGACCGCGATCGTGGTCAGCTTGCCGGACTCGGGGCCGGCGGCGCGTACCCCCCAGGCGGTGGCGGGCAGCGCGGCGGCGGCGTACGAGACCAGCTCGTCCAGCGACATCGCCGAGGGCAGTACGCCGATCCGCCCGTACCCCCGGCCCTCCCCTGTCGCGGCACCAAGCGCCGGCCGCAGCGGGCGGAGCTCGGTCAGGCCGAGCCGGGACGCCAGCGCGTCGGAGACGCCGGGATTGGCGACGTCGGCGTTGGTGTGCGCCACGTACAGCGCGACGCCGGCCTCGATCAGCTGGTGCACGATGCGGCCCTTGTGCGTGGTCGGCGCCACGCTGGAGACGCCGCGCAGCAGCAGCGGATGGTGCGCCACGATCAGCTCCGCGCGGCTGGCCAGGGCTTCGGCCACCGTCTCCGGGGTCACGTCGACGGTGAGGTGGACCCGTCGTACGGCGCGCTCCGGATGGCCCAGCACCAGCCCGACCCGGTCCCAGTCCGCGGCCCAGCCCGGGGGGAACCAGGCGTCGAGCCCGGCGATGATGTCGGCGACCTTCACGGCGGGCAGGCTACCCCAGGTCGACGATGGCGATGTTGACCCGGGCGGCGAGCCGGCCGAAGGCGCACTCCCAGGGGAACTTCGCGACGTGCAGGTCCCCGGTGCCGGGCGGGTGCAGCGGGTAGAACTCGTCTCCGTACACCACGTCGACGCCCCAACTGCGCAGCTTGCCGATGTTCTCCTCGAACGCCGGGTGCGCCGCCTGGGCGGCGTTGGTGAACGGCACCGCGACGATCGGCAGCCCCTTGCCGAGCCCCTCCACCAACAGGCCCAGCGGCAGCGTGTCGCTGATCCCGGCGGCCCACTTGTTGATCGTGTTGGTGGTCGCGGGCGCCACCATCAGCGCGGTTGCCGGCGGCAGGATGTCCGGATCGGTGGGCTGTTTGTACTGGCTGCGTACCGGATAGCCGGTCTGCTTCTCCAGCGCCTCGGCGTCGACGAAGTTCAGCCCGTCCGGGGAGGCGATGACGCACACCTCCCAGCCGGCCTCCAGCGCGATGTCGACCAGCTTTCCGACGTCCCGCGCGGCGGGGCTACCACAGACAAGTGCATAAAGGACAGGCCTCACGGGACCTGTCATACCGCAACACCCATGTGGTCGGCCAGCTCCACCAAAGGTCCGACCGGGCTGGTACGCGCCCGGCGCAGCACCTCGGTGAGCACCTCGTGAGCCACCGGGCGGCACCGTACCTCGGACGGGGCCAGCCGGTCGGCGTCGAGCAGCATCTCGCCCGCGGTCTCCAACTTCCCGACCTGGGTGTAGCCGCGCGCCACGTCCACGAAGTGGTTGGCACGGCGTTCCGGGGTCAGGCTGCCGAGCGCGTCGGAGGTGAGCTCCTCCTCGTGGGTCTGCACCGCCACGTGTCCCTCGCCCAGCTCCACCGCCGCCGCTGCCTTGTGCACCAGCACGTTGGTGGGGCCGAAGGAGGTCCAGTAGTGGTTGGCGTCCACCCCGAGCGTGGTGGCGGCGTCGGTCGCCTCTCCGATCAGCTCCTTCACCGCGGGGCTGTCGCCGGAGCGGGCGGCGGCCATCGCTCCCTGCAGCAGCAGGATGCCGTACACGCTGAGCCGGTCCGGGGTGTCGGGCTCACCGTTGCCGCGGCCGATCTTGTGGGCGACCGTGATGTTGAGGTTCTGCGCGGGGCGCGGCCGGCCGAGCGCCAGCAGCGCGTTGGCCACCCGGTACGTGGCGACACCGGCGAGCAGCGGGTCGTCGGCGCGCTGCGCCACCGCGATCGCGCGGTCGGCGGCCAGCCAGCACAGGTCGTACTCGCCGAGTTTGCGCAGCACCGAGGCGGCGATCTGGTACGCCTGCGCCAGCAGCGACGCGGCGGTACGGTCTTCGGTCACGTCGTACAGCGCGTCGGCGGCCTGCGCGTCGCGGATCAGCGAAGGCATGGTACGGGCCAGTACGCCGTACTTGGCGTGGTGGAAGGTCATCCAGGCGTGGCGTACCGCCTTGTCGAGCTCTTCCAGCGACGGCGGCTCGACGACCACCGGCTCGAACAGCGAGCCGATGCGGTCGTAGCGTTCGAGCGCGTCGCGCATCTCCTCGACCTCGACCTCGTCGATGCAGTTGACGCTCTCCGGGCGCCGCTTCGGGTAGTCGCCCAGCATCAGCTGTACGTCGACCTGCAGCACGTCGGCGATCTCGTACAACACCGAGAACTTGTCGAGTCGGCGAGCCCCCCGCTCCACCTTGTCGACCCAGCTCTTGGACTTGCCGATCCGGTCGGCGAAGACCTGCTGCGACATCTTGCGGCGCTGTCGCCAGTACGCGACCCGTCGCCCTATCGGCAGATTATCCATTTTTGCCCCCCAAAGTGCCCTGATCGCGAAGCCCTCGGGTGTTCCTGTGTGCGCTGGTGTGTCGCGTCACCAGCATGAGTAGCTGTCCCCGACTGGCGGTGAATGTCGCGTATTCGCACAACCCGATCCTCTTCGCGCTAACCCGAAGCTCACACCCTTCGTCTGTGATGTCACCCGTTTGGGCCCCATCGCACAGGGTGTGCGCTCCGTGACTCAGTGGCCTCCCTAGCGTCGCTGTCGGAACCGCTTTGCGCGATCTGTTACATACGGCGCAACGACGCTGCTGGTCCAGTGGTAACGAGGGGGTATTCAGATGTGGTGGTCCGTTCACCCGCGTTGGTTACACAGTGCGGTCTTACACCATGCGCATTTACACCATGTGCATCTACGGCGTGCGCTCTTACGGCGTGCTGCCCTGCAGTATGCCCGCCACGGGTGGCCCGTGGTGCCCGGTGCGTACCACTCTGGTACGCGATTTCTCTGCGACCGCGCCGGCTGCCCCACCAGCGGCTGCCATCCGGCGTACGAGGACTGGCTGGACACCGCCAGCTGTGAGCAACTGAGCGTAGTCACGTGGTGGGCGCACCGGGGTCACAGTGTGCTGCTGGCGACCGGCGCCGGCTGCGACGTGATCGAGGTGCCCGCGGCACTCGGCGAGCCGGCTCTGGAGCAGCTGGGCGACGCCGCCGGCCCGGTCGCGGTCACGCCCACCGGCTCCTGGCTGTTCTTCGTACGCCCCGGCGAGGGGCTGCGGCCGGAGCTGGCCGAGCGGCTCGACGTACTCCGGCACACATCGGG
>JBOGDF010000401.1:0-4638 GCA_050701635.1 Micromonosporaceae bacterium
ATCTGGCCCAGCGGGTACCCTTGTCCAGCGTGCGGGCCGCTAGCTCAATTGGTAGAGCTCCGGACTTTTAATCCGTAGGTTCAGGGTTCGAGTCCCTGGCGGCCCACAAGATCATCCGCGTTTCGCGGCCTGTGTCGGCGGGGTTGGTGCCGGGCCCAGTGTTCTCCGATCCTGCCGCTTCCGGCGGAGTTATCCACAGGGACTGAACTGGGGTTTGACCGCGAGGGCGTGCGGAGATCACGCTGATGGCGTGGAGTACATCGCGATGCTCAATCGGCTCCGCCGCGAGTTGCGGGACCGGCAAACCGGCCCACCGGATGTGTGGGGCGCCTTGGCGGCGTTGACACACACTACGCAGTTGGCGGGCCGTGATCTGGGAGTTGGGACCTTTGACTGGGTCCGTCATGCGGTGGCCATCTTCGAGGTGTGGGGTGTCATCGGCGATGCGGGGCTTGCTCCCGACGATGTGGCCCCCGCTCTGCCGATGGGCGAGTTGCCTGGGGACAGTCCACATCTGAGGTGGGCCGTGATGCGCCTGACGGGCGCGACCGCGCAGGCGTTGGCGGAGGCGGCGGCAGGTGAACTGGACCCCGGTCGGCGAGACGCCTGTATCCGGGCTTCCGGCAGGCTCACTGAGGCCGCCGCTCACCTTCGGGACACGTCCGTGTGTGCGGCTGCGCCTCACCATTAGGGGCGGCGCGGCCGGGTGGGCAATGCATCTCGTTCCAGGCTGGCCTCGGTTGGTGTGGTGCCGGCTCGTTGACTGACGTGGAGTGTCAGGGTCTGTCGGTACGGTTCGCGTCAGTCCTACCGGTGGCCACTGGCGGCTACTCGTCCATCCGCGGCTGCCGACCGAAACGGGATCGACGCACGCGGACCATCCAGACCGGGTCGAGGTGATCATGCCGGGCAGTACACCAGCCACGTCGACGTGTTCCTCTACCTGCATGAAGTGACCGGGTGCTGCTGGCGCTGCGCCGGAACACGGGTTACGCCGATGAGATGTGGAATTTGCCTTCGGGGAATCGACGCTGGCGAGCATGTCCTGGCCGCGGTGGTGCGGGAGGCCCGCGAAGAGATAGGCATCGATCTCGACGAGTCGGCGCTTGATCTGGCCGGGGTGTTGCATCACCGCAGTCCCGAGCTTGTCGGCCGGGTCGGGCTGGTGTTCAGCACGCCCTACGACCCTGCCCGGCACGGTATGCCGTTCAACGCGGAGCCGCACAAGTGCGGCGGCATCGACTGGTACCCCAGCGACGCGTTGCCCGAGGCCACGGTGCCCTACACCGTCGCCTGCGTGGACCTGGTGCGGCGCGAGGCCCGGCTGGGTGTGCACGGCTGGGGCGCCGAGCCGGTTGACATGCGCGGTCTGGGGATGGGCGGATCCACCTCCTGACGCACACGCGGCGCAGCTTTGGCGAGCTGCGGTCTTCAGCCTGCGGGCGCCGCGGCGACGGCGAGGAACGCGGTCTCGGCGAAACAGAAGTCGCCGTCCTGGTCGGCTGTGGCGAGTTGCCGCCGCCACGTGTCGATCTCGTGCTCGGTCAGGTCGGTTGCGCCGGCGGCGGCGGGGCTTCGCACAGCTTGGGTGATCTCGTCGACGCGGGCGGCGGCGTGGCCGTCGATGCGGGTCGCGGCGAGGACGTGTGTGCGCAGCGTGTCGAGCCGCAGTCGGCTGCGGTGGACCAGTCCCGGCAGTCTGCGGGCCATCCGCGGGTCAATGTGCGGCATCCACGCTTGCTTGATGTGGCTGTAGGCGTGGCAGATCCGGGTGGTGAGGTCCTCGTCGGCGCCGTGGATGACGAGTCCTGCGAAGTCGGTGTGCGAGAACACCGCGCGACCGCCCGGCCGCAGCGCCCGGGCGGTCTCGCCGACGAGTTGCGCGGGGTCGGGCAGGAGCTCGAGGACGTTGTGGCAAATGACCACGTCGACGCTGCGGTCGGCCAGCGGCAGCGGTTGGACTAGGTCGGCCACGACAAACGACACGTCCTGCAGCTTTCGCTGGGCGCGGGCCATCGCGTCGGCGCGCAGGTCCAGGCCGATGAGTTGTGCGGAGGGAACCCGGGCCGCTGTGGCGGCCAGGCTGACGCCGTCCCCGCAGCCGAGGTCCACGAGCACAGCGCCCGGATCTGGCTGTGCGAGGGTTGCGATCGCGTCGCTGACCGGGCGCCACCATGTCTCTGCCATGCCGGTCAGGCCCCGACCGGTGTACGCAGGGACATTCTCGGTGTCCACGGTGTCTAGACGCCAGGGCGACGCGGACAGGAGCTCCCGCAGTTCAGACACCGAGGCGAGGAGGTAGTCGAACCACGGGCTGGCGACCGTGTCTTGCCGCACCCGGATCCGTAACTGCCCGGGCATCCGGCCGCGCCGCCGGTTCAGGTCGTGGTACGCCAGGTGGACTGGCACGTCGGTGCGGTACGGATCTGTGCCCAGGCCGAGTAGCCCGGGCTCCTGGGGCGGCGAGCCGGGCGAGGTTGGCTAACACCAGCGGCGCGGTGCCTGCGCTGCCGAGCAGTCCGAGGTTGTTGCCCATCAACAGCAGCGTGTCGAACCGGGGCAGCTCGGCCGGCGGCTGCTCGATGGCGCCTTCCACCACTTTCACGCCGCGTGCCCGCGCCGCCGCCGCGCCGGGTGATGGCTCCAGCCCTGTGACATCGAGCTCGCGGGCCCGCAGCGGCACGGCGTGCCGCCCGGCGCCGCAGCCGATGTCGAGGACACGGCCGGCAGCTCGGTCACACGCCAGGTGCTCCAGCGGCGTCCAGCGCTCCGGAGGATTGAAATACTCCGCCGCGTCGGTGACGCCGATGTAGCCGTCGTCGCGTTCCACGACCTCGTACGCAACTCCCGGCGCAGCGTCAGCGTCCCAGCAACGCCGCAGCGCGATCCCGAGAGCGTCGCCGAGCACCGATCCCGTGGTCACCATGGTCACCCGGGCACGCCCGTCGCCGACGGCGGGCATGTGGCGGCCTGACACCCAACGCCGAGGCCGAAATGCGTGTGCCGAGCACCGTCATGGGCACCCGTTGGGTGTGGCGCGCTACCGACACGAGTCGTGGCTGGCATGGCAGTGACGGTAGCCAACCGACAGGTCGTAGGTCCCGCGCTTTTCGCCGCCCTGAGCGCCGGTGCCCCGCGGCCGTCCGTGGCAAGGTACAGCCGTGGCCCGGGCCCCGGGGCGGGGTCGCAAGATCCTCCGATGGCGTGGTCGGAGCTGGCGCAACGAGGATGTTATTTCGCTCGCTTCCCGCCTGCCGTCTAGTTACCCACCATTACGACGGGGAGGTGGAGCGTGCCGAGAGTGACCCTGGTCTCGAACGCCAGGAACACCTCGCCGTCGCGGCGTGCCTGGCATGGGACCCGGTGATCTCATTGCTCGCGCTCAACTCAACATTTCGGGCGCTCCCGGCATGGGTGTGGGTCGGGTCGGGCATTGGGAGGCTCATGGTCGGGGCGGGGCAAGGTGATTGGGCGACACGGCGCCAGAGGTGAGGTGCGCACGGGGTGTGACCTCTAGCTTCAAGGTCGACGAAGACCCGCGAAGACAGAAGGTCGCCACCGCCGTGCGCGCTACCACGTTACTGAACAAGCTGCTCGACCTGCCGGGAATCACCGTGATAGGCGTGTCGTTCCCGCCGGGTGATCCTGGGGTGATGGTCGTGGACGTCGGGCTGCGGGCGCGTCACCTTGCTTGCCCGTGCTGCGACCACACGACCCGGGCCCGCTATGACACGCGGCCGGTGTCCTCGTGGTGGCGGCATCTGGACTTCGGCCGGTTCCGCGTCGAGGTCCGCGCAGGGCTACGCAGGTTGCTCTGCCCCGAACATGGGGTGCTCGTCGAGGCGGTGCCGTTCGCCCGTCACGGCACCCGGTTCACCCGCGACTTCGAGGCTGTCGCGGCGTTCCTGACGACCAGGACCGACAAGACGAGCATCTGCCGGTTCCTGCGGTTGGACTGGGACACGATCGGACGCATCGCCGAGCGGGTTAGCGCCGACGAACTGGACCCCGACCGTCTCACAAGGCTGGTGAACATCGGGGTAGACGAGATCTCGTGGCGTGAACACCACAAGTACCTGACCCTGGTCACCGACCATGCCAGCAAGAAGATCGTGTGGGGCAAGGCAGGTAAGGACGCGGCCACATTAGATGAGTTCTTCACCGAACTCGGCGAGGAGGCCGCCAAGAAGTTGGAGACGGTGTCGATGGACATGGGACCCGCGTTCGCCAAGTCCGTGGCCGGGCATGCTCCGCAGGCCACCGTCGCGATCGACCCGTTCCACACCGTCAAACTCGTCGGTGAAGCCCTGGACGTGGTACGCCGTCAGGCGTGGAACGAGCTACGCGCCACCGACGCGGCAGCGGCCCGCAAGTTCAAAGGAGCACGCTGGTCACTGCTGAAACGACCCGACAACCTCACCGACGAGCAGGCCGCCACACTGCGGAAGCTACGCCGGCGTGGCGGTGACGTGTGGCGGGCGTACAGCCTGAAGGAAGCGTTCCGGGCCATCTTCGACGGCGACCTCAACCTCACCGAGGTCACCGAACTGCTGGATCGGTGGATCTCCAAGGCCAGCCGGTCGCTGCTGCCGGCGTTCGTCAAGGCCGCCAAGACGATCCGCAAGTTCCGTGACGGGA
>JBOGDF010000402.1:0-4623 GCA_050701635.1 Micromonosporaceae bacterium
TGAGCATCCCCGGAGCCATCCGGCACCCGGACTAGTGACACGCCGTGTCACCGCCCCCGCACGCGTTTCCGCAGGTCACAGCCCCTTTACGCGTCACTCGACCCTCAGTCAGCTGCGGAACTCAGGGACCTGCACCCGAATTGGACTGTTCAAGGTTCGCAGAAGTGGTCTATATGCCGATCCGGTGAGTTCTCTAGCGTGCTGAGTCCACCCCGATTGAGAGGACCACACATGACCGCCCGCACGATCACCTCGGACAAGCTTCCGCAGGAGGCCGCAGAGAAGTTCGGCTACTCCATCGCCGTCCGGACCGGCGACACGGTGTGGGTCTCGGGCCAGGTCGCCCTGAGCGACGGCCAGATCGTCGGAGTCGACGACATCGAGGCGCAAAGCGTGCAGGTGTTCGAGAACCTCAAGGAGGTCCTGGCGGCGGCCGGAACCGACTTCTCCTCGGTGGTATCGACGACCACTTACATGACCGACCGGTCCTTCTCGCTGCCGATCAACGATGTGCGCAAGCGCTACCTGACCGGCCCGGTGCTGCCGACCAGCACCCTGCTCGTGGTGGCGGGCCTTGCCCGCCCCGAGTTCCTGGTCGAGATCTCCGCCGTGGCCGTGCTGAGCAACAGACGGGCCGCACCCGCTTCCATCCGGCCATCCAACCCGCGGGGCGACTGACCACCCGCCTTCCTGCCGATCGCAGGGACGCGCGCACCGAACAAGACCACTGGGAGGACAACCTTGACGGCCCTACAGAAGAAGCTCGCTGAGGCTCTGCGCGCCCAGGGTGCCAGTGTTCTCTTCGGCCTCATCGGCGGGGGCAACTTTGCACTCGCCGGCGCGTTTCGCGACTCGGGCGGTCGATACATCGGTCTTCGCCACGAGATGAACGCCGTGGCCGCCGCGGATTCCTACGCACGGACCACGGGCAAGGTGGGCCTGGCGACGGTCACGCAAGGCCCCGGTCTGACCCACGCGGTGACCGCCATTGTGGAGGCCGCAAAGTCCCACACTCCCCTGCTTCTGCTCGCCGCGGACTCCGCGATCGGCGACACCCTCTCGAACCAATCGGTATGTCAGCCCAACATCGCAATCGCCGCCGATGCTGGCTACGTGCGCTGGACCCGGCCGATGGACGTGACGCAGTTCGTCGAGGCGGCACTCGAGCAGGCCCGGCGCGAGCGTCGACCGATCCTGGTCGGGTTCCCGCCCGACTTCACGACCGACCCGGCGGGCGCCGAGCTCGCAGCCAGCGACTCGCTGCCGGCTGTCACTGGGGCGAAGCCCAAGGCAGCGCATGTGTCGCTGGACACTGCAGCCGACCTGTTGTGCCAGGCAACCCGCCCCACCATCCTCGCGGGCCGCGGTGCGCACCTCAGCAGCGCCGGCCCAGACCTCATCAAGCTCGCCGAGCACCTTGGTGCCGTCCTCGCGACAACAGCCATGGCCGACGGCCTGTTCTCAGGTCACCCCCAGTCGGCAGGAGTCAGCGGAGGGTTCGGCGATGACCATGACGCGGCCGTTCTGGCAGACACCGATGTCCTACTTGTCGTCGGGGCCGCCCTGACCTCCTGGACCACCCGCCATGGCGAGCTCTACCGGAACGCCTCCATCATCCACCTCGACGACCGCGCCGACGCTTTCGGGCGTTACACCCCAGCGCACCACCACCTGCTGGGCGACGCGGCGCACCTCGCGTCGGAGCTGCGCGCCCGCGTCGTCAGTGTCACCGAGCCACGGCCGGAACGGAGCGCAGGCGTAGCGGCGCAACTGTCCGACCGGGAATCCGAGGTTTACGAAGAACTCGCCTGTGATGGCCGCCTGAACCCGCGTGCCCTAACCGTGGCGCTCGACGAGCTGATCCCCCTGGCCCGGTGTGTCACGATCGACGGCGGCCACTTCTCCGGCTGGCCGGTGATGCACATGCGCGCCGAGTCACCGGAGGCGCTCCTCTACCCCCATGGATTCCAGACCATTGGCCTCGGAATCGGCAGCGTCGTCGGGGTGGCGACCGCCCGCACTGACCGCGTACCCGTGCTGGCCGTCGGCGACGGTGGCCTGCTGATGAGCCTCGGCGAGCTCGACACACTGCTGACCGAGAACATTCCTGCCCTCGTCATCGTGTACAACGATGACGCCTACGGTGCCGAGCTGCACGCCTTCGCCGGCGCGCCGAACCTCGACATGGCCAGACTGCCCGAGCGCGACTTCGCTTCGATCTTCGTCGCGATGGGCGGCCGCGCCGAAACCATCAAGACGCTGGCGGACCTGACCGTCATCAGGGAGTGGCTGGAGTCCCCGACGGGCCCACTGCTCCTGGACTGCAGGGTCTCGCGTGGGGTGGTCGCACCCTGGCTTCGCTTCGCGTTCAGCCACGATCACGGAAACCAAGGTTCCGACGCATGAGCGACGTTCACCTCCGTCAGACCCTCGACGCAGTACCCACCTATCAGGCCGGCAAGCCGGCAGCGTCCGGCATCGCTGGGCAGGTCGGCTTCAAGCTCTCCTCGAATGAGAACCCCTACCCCCCGCTTCCTTCGGTTCTCGAGCAGATCCGGGCCGCGGCTGCTTCGATCAATCGCTACCCGGACGCGAGTGTGGGCACGCTGCGGACCGCACTGTCGACGTTCCTCGACGTCCCGGTGGAGCACATCGCCACGGGGACCGGATCCGTCGGCATTTTGGGCCAGATCGTCCAGGCCACGTGCGACGCGGGCGACGAGGTGGTTCACGCGTGGCGATCGTTCGAGGCGTACCCCATCGTCGCGGGGCTGGCGGGCGCGCGCCCTGTCCAGGTGGCGGTCGACGATCAGGGCCGCCATCAGCTCGACAAGATCGGCGCAGCAATCACCGACCGGACCAGAGTCGTCCTCCTGTGCACGCCCAACAACCCCACGGGACCGGCACTGTGCCACGAGGAGGTCGAGGCATTCCTGCCGCAGGTGCCTTCTGACGTGCTCGTCGTGATCGACGAGGCATACGTCGAGTTCGTCAACGATCCTGCCGCCGCGGATGGACTCGCGCTTTACCGCAGCCACCCGAACGTGGTCTGCCTGCGGACCTTCTCCAAGGCCTACGGCCTGGCTGGTCTTCGGGTGGGATACGCGATCGCGCATGCTCCGGTGGCCGCAGCTCTCCGCAAGACTGCCGTCACCTTCGGGGTCAATGCACTCGCCGAGGTCGCTGCCGTCGCAAGCCTGAAGGCGCACGACGAGCTGCAGGACCGGGTCGCGGATCTGGTCTCCGAGCGTTCGAGAGTCCTCCACAAGCTCCAGGCCCAGGGGTGGACCGTGCCGGATGCGCAAGGCAACTTCATCTGGCTCCCTCTCGGAACCGCAAGTGAGGCATTCACCGTTGCGGCAGACCAGGCAGGACTGAGTCTGCGGCGGTTCGGCGACGAGGGGGTCCGCGTCACCATCGCTGAGTCGGCAGCGAACGACATGGTCCTCGACATCGCCCGCGCCTTCGCGCACGCGCAGTCCGACTCCGGGAATCAGCTCTCACGCTAGGCCCGACGCGACGGAGGTCCCCGCCCGTAAACCCATGCCTGTGGCCGGCACGCCACGCGCAGCGCCCCAGGGTGGCTCTACAGATGGGATGTAGCGATGATCGAACTGGTGGTTTCCAATGCTCGAATCCACGGCATTGGTGCGGTCGACATCGGCGTCACCCGCGCTCGACGACATGATCGCCAACGACGTGGCGCTGCAGCAACGACTCGCCGCGCCGGTCCAGGTACGTACAGCCCCGCCTCCTTCGCACCTACGTCGCGGCTGGCTCCCGCGCGATGCGGGCTCACGTCGACGTGGCGCCTACGGCTGAGGAACATCGAGGGAGTCATCAGGGCGGCGGCGGCTCTCGGCGGCGCAATCGACGTCCAGGTCGTTGCATTCCCCCAACTGGGAGTCATTCGGGTGCCTGGCGCCGCCGAACTGATACGCGAGGCCGTCACGGCAGGCGCCTCAGTGATCGGCGGCCCAGACCCCTGCGGATACGACGGCGACCTGCACGGGCAGCTCGACACTATCTTCGGGCTGGCGACGGACCTTGACATTGGCCTGGACATACACCTCCACGACCGCGGCCATCAGGGGCTGGCTGTGTCAACCAGAACTGGCCCCGGTGTAGCAACTTGGGTTCTAGCCGTGGTCGCAACACCTGACCTCTGGAAGTGTTGCAATGACCAGGAATCGTCGAACCCGTAAGACCCGTGGCCCTGCCCCGCTGATCGGCAAGCGAGATCACTACCTTCGGCTGATGGCTCAGGGCATGAACAATTCGGCGGCGTGCCGAGAGGTCGGCATCAACCGCAAGACCGGCAACCGGTGGCGCTACGGGCGCACGATGGTGGACTCCTCCGGGGAGTGTTACACCACCCCGCCGATCACCGCCGAGCCCCGGAAGATCTCGGAGCGGTTCCTGTCCGAGGATGAGCGGCTGACGATCGCTGACCTGCTGCGTGCTGGGCACTCGATCCGGGCGATCGCCCGCGGCCTGGGCCGGGACGCGGCCACGGTGAGTCGAGAAGTACGCCGCAACGGCGACCCTGCCTCGGGCAGGTACCACCCCCATCGGGCGCACCGGCGTGCCGCCGCGCGCCGCGCCCGGTCCAAGGAGGGCAAG
>JBOGDF010000403.1:0-4606 GCA_050701635.1 Micromonosporaceae bacterium
CGCGAACTTCTCTCACCGCGGCTTCGCTGGTGGACTCACCGATGTCCTGCGCCCCGCCCGGTAGCGCCCAGAGCCCGTTGTCTCCTCGCTTGATCAGCAGGATCTCACTCTTCGCGTTGCGCACGGCCGCACCCACGGCGACCACGAGACTGTTAGCCCGCGGAGCTTGAGGATCGTCCAGGTAATCGGTCTTGGGCATGGGTCCTGCCTACCACGACGGCGCTCTCGCCTTGTCCCACACCGCGTCGAAGCTGTCCTCGTACACCGTGAAGAGGTCGCCGGCGCGTAGCCGCCGCAGGTGTAGGGCGGGCGCGTGGGCAGCGATCTTGCCGTAGACGTGCGGGTTGACGATCATCTCGTCATCGAAGCGATAGAGCGAGTTGTAGAGAGTCGTGTCGTGAATCCGGAGTGTCACGCCAGGGACGTCGGCGAGCGGCCGGAAGAACGACAAGGAATGGTCGATCTTGGCTGAGATCGTGTGTCGCCCGATTCCCTCGTCGAGACTTCGCTGGATCACCGCGTCACTGTCGCGATCGCCGAACAACAGCCTCAGGCGGGCACCCGCCTCGGCCTTGCGGCGCAGCGTCGACACGAGCTGGGGCTTCTCCGTCAGGAACATGCCGACGTAGACGAGAAAGTCAACGTACGTCGACGCCTCGTGCAGGAGGTGGTCCCACAACGCCGATCTTGGAAGTTTAGTGCCATATGGACACTAATCTTCCAAGATCGCGGAGGTCTCCGCAGGTTACGAATGGCGTACCCATGAATGGGTCTTGGGGTTGGGGTTGGGGTTTGGTTGGGTGGGCGCGGCAGGTTTCGAACCTGCGACCCCTCGCTTGTAAGGCGAGTGCTCTCCCACTGAGCTACGCGCCCGGAACGCGGCGACCGGCGTCCGTGCCGTGGCAACGGTACCGTGCCGCCGCGACCGACAACTAACCGGCCAGCTCGCTGAGCGCCTTCTTCCAGCCGCCCTGGTCGCGGGCGTCGCCGGGCATGTTCATCTCGGCGAAGCGGACGATGCCCTGGGTGTCGATCACGAAGGTGCCGCGGTTGGAGATGCCCGCCACCTCGTTGAACACGCCGTACGCCTGCGCCACCGCGCCGTGCGGCCAGAAGTCGGCCAGCAGCGGGAAGTCGAAGCTCTGCTGCTCGGCCCACACCTTGTGGCTGTACGGGGAGTCCACGCTCACCGCGAGCACCTGCACCTGGTCGCTGACGTAGTCGGTGAGGTTCTCCTGGATCTCGCACAGCTCGCCCTGGCAGACGCCGGTGAACGCCAGCGGGTAGAAGACCAGCAGCACGTTCTTCCGGCCGGCGTACTGGCTCAGCGAAATCTCTTGGTTGTTCTGGTCCTTCAGCGTGAAGTCCGGCGCCTGCGCGCCCACCTCTAGCGGCATCGGGAGTCCCTTTCCGGCTTTGTCCGTCACGGATGTGTGAATCACCCATGATGGTACGGCCGGAGCCCCGCGCCGGCAGTGGTCGATGCCACCCTCCGGCGGGCGATGCGTACGGCGTCAGCGGCGGGTACGGGCGGTGCGCGGCGCCACCAGCCGGGCCCCCACCCAGTCCTTGCCGACGCTGACACTGGACGTCTGCTGCAGCCCCGCCGTCGGTGTCGCCTCGGTGATGTCGCTCGGCTCCACGTGACCGTCCCGCCCCGCCTTCGGCGTCAGCAGCCAGATCACCCCGGCGTCCGCCAACGGCGTACGGGCGTCCATCAACGCGTCGACCAGGTCGCCGTCGTCCTCGCGCCACCACAGCAGCACGATGTCGACCACCTCGTCGGTGTCTTCGTCCACCGGCTCACCGGCGCGTTCGGTGACGACGTCGCGCAGCTCTTCTTCGACGTCGTCCTCGTACCCGACCTCCATGACGACCATGTCCGGCTCCACCCCTAGCCGGTCCGCCAGGCTCTTCAGGCCGTCAGCCTGACCAGCGGTCGCGCTCACCTCGTCGTGCCCCCTCATTGTCGGCGTGCCCTCACAGCACCGTCAGCGCGTAGTTCACACAGTCTCCGCCCCGAACGCAAGTGCCACACCGAGCATCCCACCCTCGAACCCGATCTCAGGAGGGTACGGCGAGCAGGCCACGCGCCGCCTGCTCTACCGCGGACTCGGTCACCAGTACGTGTCCGGCGGCCGGACCGAGCGGCGTGTAGCTGTCTTCGCTGGCCAGCGCGGCGACCCGGCCCGGGTAGCCGGCGGCGGTCAGCCCCGCCAGCACCGCGTCGGCGACTCCGCCGCTGCGGCGCGCCGGGTCGACCACCAGCACCCGTCCGGTGGCTTCGGCTTCGCGTACCACGTCGTCGAGCGGCAGCGGGGCCAGCCACCGCAGGTCCACCACCCGGCAGGCGACGCCCTCCTCGGCGAGCTTCCCGACCACCCGGAGGCTGATACGCAGCGCGTCGCCGTACGTCACGACGGTCAGCTCAGCGCCGTCGCCGTACACCCGGGCACGGCCGATCGGCACGTGGCCGCTCACCCACCGCTCCGGCGCCGGGTACGCCGCCAGCCAGCCGCCGTCGCCGTCGGTGTGCAGGTCACGGGTGTGGTAGAGCGGGGCCGGCTCGACGTACACACAGCAGGTGCCGTCGGTGGCCGCCGCCGCGAGGCAGGTACGCAGCAGCTCCGCGGCGTCGTCCGGGCGCGCCGGTGCGGCGACCACCAGCCCGGGGATCTCGCGCAGCGCGCCGACCGCGTTCTCGTTGTACGCGTGCCCGCCGTACCCGTCCGGGGCGGCGAAGCCGGGCACCCGTACCACCAGCGGATTTCGGTAGGCGCCCTGCGAGAAGAACTGCGTGGACGCGCCCTCGTCCCGAAGCTGCGCCAGCCCGTTGTGCAGCTGCGCCAGCCGCGGCACCTCGGCCACCGGCAGCAGCCCCGCCAGCCCGCAGCCGAGCCCGAGCCCGAGCACCGAGGTCTCGTCCGGGAAGGTGTCGAACACCCGGGCGGCGCCGTACCGGGTGCGCAGCGCTTCGGTCACCCCGTCGCTCCCGCCCAGCGTCACCTCCGGCCCGAAAACCACCAGTTGGGGGTACGCCGCCAGCGCGTCGCCGAGCGTCCGGTTGATGCTCTGCGCCACCGTGAGCGGGCCTTCCGCCTCCGGCAACTGCTCCCCGAACCCCCGGGTACGCGCGTCCGGCTCGGCCGCCACCGCAGCGGTCTGCGCCACCCGCAGTGGACGCCGGGCCGACAGCGGCGCCAGCACCTCCTGGGCGCTGCCGAGCCGAGGTTCGGCGACCATCTGTTCGGCGGCGCGGCGTACCCGCCAGCCGATCTCGTCGTACCGGTTCACCAGCTCCTCGCCGGTGGCGGCGCCGCTGCGTACCAGTCGCCGGGCGGCCAGCAGCAGCGGATCGCGGGCCACCTCCGGGCCGGTGCCGTGGTCCATCAGCCGGACCAGGTCCAGGTGCAGTACGGCGGGCTTGCGGCGGCGCCTGACGTACTCCGCGGCGGCGAGCGCGGCCCGGTACGTCTCGGGCAGCTCGCAGCCGTCGGCGGCGAAGTACTCCAGCGCGGGGACCGAGCCGAGCACCTCGGCCACCCAGCCGGTGTCGGTGTCGTCCTGGCACACGAACAGCAGCGGCATCGGCAGCCCGGCGTACCCGCACCAGCCGGCGGCGTTCAGGGTCGCGGTGGCGGTGGCGTGGTTGACGTCGTCGCCGCCGAACGCGACCGCCACCACGCTGTCCTCCGGTACGTCCAGCGCGCTCGCCAGGCCCAGTCGCCGGCTGCGGTCCAGCGCGAACGCTAGCCCCATCGCGCGGGGCAGGTGCGAGGCGCCGACCCCCGTGGTGGGTACGACGGTGAGCGCCCGCGACCCGTACGGGACGTGCCGCCCGCCGGCCATCGGCTCGGTGGCGACCCCGGCGACGGCGCCCAGCACGTCGAGCACCGGATCGCTGGCCGGCACCTGATTGGCCCGGGCGCAGTAGAAGCCGCCGGAGCGCGGGTACAGCAGCGCCGGGTCGGTGGGGCGCAACGCCGCCGCCACGGCGGCCGTCGCCTCGTGGCCGGCGGAGCTGACCGCGTGATAGCCCTCGTTCCAGGAGCGCAGCCAGTACCCGGCGAGGTCGAGCTGCCGGCTGGTCAGCATCGCCTCGTACCACTCGCGGAGCTGGTCACCGCTCAGCCCCTCATCCGACACCGCCTCTGCCGCCGGTGCCGGCGCGGCCCCCGGCTCCTCAGCCTCCGGCTCGTCAGCCGGCTCGGCGTCCGGGGCCGGGGCGGGCGGGGGCTCGGCCTGCAGGGCCGAGACCGCCGTACGAAGACTGCTGTCAAGATCCCACGCGGACGTCACCGCAACAGGATCGCTGATCCGTCCCGTCCTGTCTTCCCCGAGTCGGCCGGATTTCCCACGCACCGGTACGGGCGGCTACCGCCAGCCGGACTGCGGTGGCGGGTAACCCTGCGGCGGGTAGCCCTGCGGCGGATAACCGGGAGGCGGATAACCCGGCGGCGGATAGCCACCCGGCCGAGGCGGCGCCCCCTGCGGCGGATAACCCGGCGGGCCAGCGGGCGGATAGCCCGGCCCTGGGGGTCCGTACCCCTGCGGCGGGTAGCCGGCAGGTGGCGGGCCCGGTGGCCGGGGCGCCGCGGGGTACGCC
>JBOGDF010000404.1:0-4604 GCA_050701635.1 Micromonosporaceae bacterium
CGTCGGTGCCACCCGCCGTGGTGCCGGTGGCGCCGGAACGCCCACGACGCGGCGGCCGCTCCCGGCGGGGTCGGCGCTCGGTCTCCACCGGCTGCTCACGTCCGGGGATCACTTCGCCCTTGTAGATCCACACCTTCACGCCGATCCGGCCGAAGGTGGTACGCGCCTCGAAAAAGCCGTAGTCGATGTTCGCGCGCAGCGTGTGCAGCGGCACCCGACCCTCGCGGTAGAACTCCGACCGGGACATCTCGGCGCCGCCCAGACGACCCGAGCACTGCGCCCGGATGCCCTTGACCAGCGGGTTCTTCATCGCCGACTGCAGCGCCTTGCGCATCGCCCGCCGGAAGTTGACCCGGCTGGCGAGCTGCTCGGCGATGCCCTGGGCGACCAGCTGAGCGTCCGACTCGGGGTTCTTCACCTCGAGAATGTTCAGCTGCACCTGCTTGCTGGTCAGCTTCTCCAGCTCGCTGCGGATCCGGTCCGCCTCCGCGCCCTTGCGACCGATCACGATGCCGGGACGGGCGGTGTGGATGTCGACGCGTACCCGGTCCCGGGTGCGCTCGATGTCGACCTTGGAGATCCCCGCACGCTCCAAGCCGTGGGACATCATCTTGCGGATCTTGACATCTTCCGCGACGTAGTCCTTGTACAGCTTGTCGGCGTACCAGCGAGACTTCCAATCCGCGCTGATGCCGAGCCGGAAGCCGTGTGGGTGAACTTTCTGACCCATTACTCGGCACTCTCCTTCTTCGACGCCTTCGAGGTGTCCTCTTGCGCGGCGTCCTCCGCCTTGGCGGTCGTCTTCTCAGCGGCCTTGGCCGGGCTCGCCTCCGCTACGTCCTCGTCCTTCGCCGGCTCGTCGGTCGCCGTGGCCGGTGCGGCCTTGGCTTCCGCGGTGGCCTTGGTGGCCCTGCGGGGGGTACGCGCCGGCGCCGCGGCCTGCACGCTCTCCACCACCACGGTGATGTGGCTGGTGCGCTTGCGGATCCGGTACGCCCGGCCCTGCGCCCGCGGCCGGAACCGCTTGAACGTCGGGCCCTCGTCGACGTACGCCTCGGCGACCAGCAGCGAGTCGGGATCGAGTCGCTCGTTGTTCTCCGCGTTGGCCATGGCGCTGGCGAGCACCTTGTAGACCTGCTCGCTCGCCGCCTGGGGCGCGAACTGCAGCACCGTCAGCGCCTCCTGCGCGGGTAGACCGCGGATGAGGTTGACTACACGGCGCGCCTTCATCGGCGATACGCGCACGAAACGCGCGATCGCTTTGGCGCCCGGTAGCGTTGGCGCGCCACCCGTAGTTGGCATCGGGAGTCCCCTTGCTCTTTCTATCCGTACGTACGTCGCTGCCGCCGACTTAGCGCCGGCGAGCCTTCCGGTCGTCCTTCTCGTGGCCCCGGAACGTTCTGGTCGGGGCGAACTCGCCGAGCTTGTGCCCGACCATCGCGTCGGTGATGAAGACCGGGACGTGCTTGCGCCCGTCGTGGACCGCGATGGTGTGGCCGATCATCTCGGGGATGATCGTCGACCGCCGCGACCAGGTCTTGATCACGTTCTTAGTGCCCTTTTCGTTCTGCACGTCCACCTTCTTCTGCAGGTGGTCGTCGATGAACGGGCCCTTCTTCAAGCTGCGAGGCATCTGTCGCTATCTCCCACTCAGCGCTTCTTGCCGGTACGACGGCGCCGGACGATGAGTCGGTCGCTCGGCTTGCTCTTGGCACGGGTACGGCCTTCCGGCTTACCCGCCGGGTTGACCGGGTGGCGACCGCCGGAGGTCTTACCCTCACCACCACCGTGCGGGTGGTCCACCGGGTTCATGGCGACACCGCGTACGGTCGGGCGCTTGCCCTTCCACCGCATCCGGCCGGCCTTACCCCAGTTGATGTTGGACTGCTCGGCGTTGCCGACCTCACCGACGGTCGCGCGGCACCGTACGTCCACCAGCCGGATCTCTCCGGACGGCATCCGCAGGTGCGCGTACGCGCCCTCCTTGGCCAGCAACTGGATGCTCGAGCCCGCCGAACGCGCCATCTTGGCACCGCCGCCGGGACGCAGCTCCACCGCGTGCACGGTGGTACCCACCGGGATGTTGCGCAGCGGCAGGTTGTTGCCCGGCTTGATGTCGGCACGCGCGCCGTTCTCGATCTTGTCGCCCTGCTTCAGATCCTTCGGGCAGAGGATGTAGCGCTTCTCCCCGTCAGCGAAGTGCAGCAACGCGATCCGGGCGGTCCGGTTCGGGTCGTACTCGATGTGAGCGACCTTCGCCGGGATGCCGTCCTTGTCGTGGCGCCGGAAATCGACCAGCCGGTACTGCCGCTTGTGGCCGCCGCCGCGGTGACGCGTAGTGATCTTGCCCTGCGCGTTACGGCCGCCCTTGGAGTGCAGCGGACGCAGCAGCGACTTCTCGGGCTCGTCCCGAGTGATCTCGACGAAGTCGGCGACACTCGAGCCACGACGACCCGGGGTGGTCGGCTTGTATTTGCGAATACCCATAGTCTCGTCCTCAGCTCACCGGACCGCCGAAGGCTTCGATCCGGTCGCCTTCGGCGAGCGTCACGATCGCCCGCTTGGTGTCCTTACGCTTGCCCCACCCGTGGCGGGTACGGCGGCGCTTGCCCTCACGGTTGGCGGTGTTCACCTTCAGCACGCGTACGTCGAAGATCTGCTGGATCGCGATCTTGATCTGCGTCTTGTTCGCGTCGGGGTGCACCAGGAAGGTGTACTTGTTCTCGTCCAGCAGGCCGTAGCTCTTCTCGGAGACGACCGGCTGGAAGATGACGTCGCGTGGGTCGCTCAAACTGATCGCACTCACTCCGACTCCTCCTCCTCATCGTCGTCCTTCTTCGCACCAGGGGCGACGAAGCCGGCCGTCTGGGCGTCCTCGACGGTCGCGAAGTAGAACTCCGCCTTGGTCACCTTGTAGTAGCGGCTGCCCGGCTCGTGGTAGAGCCCGGACTGCTCGTTGCCCTTGATCGGGAAGCCCTCCGGCACCGAGTCGTCCTCCGGCGGGATCACCGAACCGGCGTACGGCCCTTCGACCAGCTCGGCCGTACCGGCCTCGGCGTCCGCCACCTTGTCCTCCACCTTGGCGTCGGCCTTCTTGCTGTCGGCCTTCTTGGTGTCGGACTTCTTGGCGTCGACCTTCTCGGCCTTGGCCTCAGCCTTGGCGGACTTCTCAGCCTTGGCGTCAGACTTCTCGGTCTTCTTGGCTGCCTTCTTCTTCGGCTTCGCCTCGACCTCGGTGATCTCGAGCTCGCCACCCAGGAACGCCTTGAGCGCCGCGGCGGTGAACACGATGTCGTCGTTGACCAGCACGTCGTACGTGTTCAGCTGGTCCGGCGTCAGCAGGTGCACCGTCGGTACGTTGCGCAGGCTCTTCCAGGTGATCTCGTCCTCGCGGTCGATCACGACCAGTGCCCGGCGGGTCTCGACCACGCTGTTCAGCGCGGCGAGCGCCGCCTTGGTGGACGGTACGTCCGCCTCGACCAGCTCGGAGACCACGTGCACCTTGCCGTCGCGGGCCCGGTCGGAGAGGGCACCGCGCAGCGCGGCGGCCTTCATCTTCTTGGGCACCTTCTTGCTGTGGTCGCGCGGCACGGGGCCGTGCACCACACCGCCGCCGGCGAACTGCGGCGCCCGGATCGAACCCTGACGGGCCCGGCCGGTGCCCTTCTGGCGGTACGGCTTCTTGCCGCCGCCGGCGACCTCGGCGCGGGTCTTCGCCTTGTGCGTGCCCTGCCGCGCGGCCGCCAGCTGCGCCACCACGACCTGGTGCATCAGCGGGATGTTGGCCTGCGCGTCGAAGATCTCGCCCGGCACCGTCACGGTCCCGGTGGTGCTGCCCTCGGCGTCGACCACGTCGACCTGCACCGGGGACGGCCGTACGTCCGTGGCTGCCCTCGTCATGCCGCACCACCCTTGCCCAGCGGAGCCTTGGCGGCGGTACGCACCAGAATCAGGCCGCCCTTGGGGCCCGGCACCGCGCCCTTGATCAGCAGCAGATTGTTCTCGGTGTCGACGGCGTGCACGGTCAGGCTCTGCACCGTGTAGCGCACCCCGCCCATCCGGCCGGCCATCTTCTGGCCCCGGAACACCCGGCCCGGAGTGGCGCAGCCACCGATCGAACCAGGCGAGCGGTGCTTGCGCTCGACACCGTGCGACGCGCGCAGACCGTGGAAGCCGTGCCGCTTCATGACGCCGGCGAACCCCTTGCCCTTGGTCTTTCCGGTGACATCCACCAGCTGACCGGACTCGAAGGTCTCCACGGTGACCTCGGCGCCCAGCTCGTACTCGCTGGCGTCGTCGGTACGCAGCTCGACGGCGTGCCGCCGCGGCGCCGTACCGGCCTTCTCGTAGTGACCGGTCAGCGGCTTGTTCACCTTGCGCGGATCGATCTGGCCGTACGCGAGCTGGACGGCGGCGTAACCGTCCTTGTCCGCCGTACGCACCTGGGTGACGACGCACGGCCCGGCCTGCACCACAGTGACCGGGACGACGCGGTTGTTCTCGTCCCAGACCTGGGTCATGCCGAGCTTGGCGCCCAGGATGCCCTTGACTTGCCTATCCATCGTCTCCGGTCCCTACAGCTTGATCTCGATGTCGACGCCGGC
>JBOGDF010000405.1:0-4576 GCA_050701635.1 Micromonosporaceae bacterium
TCTCGGTTGTGGGCCAGCGCGTGCAGGTGCCGGCCGGCCGCCACCCCCAGCAGCGAGACCAGCGCCGGCTCGCCGAGCCGGGCGACCACGCCGACCGTGGTGATGCCGTGCTCCCGCAGCTTGCCGGCGGTGACCGGGCCGACGCCCCACAGCCGCTCCACCGGCAGCGGATGCAGGAAGTCCAGCTCGCCGTCGGGCGGCACCACCAGCAGCCCGTCGGGCTTGGCGACACCGCTCGCCACCTTGGCCAGGAATTTGGTACGCGCCACCCCGACCGTAATCGGCAGCCCGACCTGCTCCCGCACCGCGACACGCAGCCGGGCGGCGATCTCGGGCGGCGTGCCGGAGACCCGGCGCAAGCCTCCGACCTCGAGAAACGCCTCGTCGATGGAGATCCCTTCCACCAGCGGCGTGGTCTGCCGGAACACCTCGAACACCGCCTTGCTGGCCGCCGAGTACGCCGAGAACCGCGGCGGCACCACCACCGCCCCCGGACACAGCCGGCGGGCCATCCAGCCGCCCATCGCGGTGCGTACGCCACGCGCCTTGGCTTCGTAGCTGGCGGCCAGCACCACGCCGGCGCCGACGATCACCGGACGGCCCCGCAGGCCGGGGTCGTCGCGCTGCTCGACCGACGCGTAGAAGGCGTCCAGATCGGCGTGCAGGATGGTGCCTTCCGCCACCGCTCCATGATCGCACAAATGTTCGAATCATGGGAGGCTGGTTAGGGTTGCCCCGTGGCCACTGTGATGTTGCTCAGGCACGGGCGTACCCCCACCAATGTCCAAGGTGTGCTGGCCGGATGGTCCGACGTGGCGCTGGACCCGACCGGAGAGAAGCAGGCCGTGGCGGTGGCGCAGCGGCTGGCGGGCGTGCCGCTGCGCGCGGTGGTGAGCAGCCCGCTGCGACGCTGCCAGCAGACCGCGGCGGCCGTGGTGGCCGATCGCGCCGAGCTGGCTGTCGCCACCGACGACCGGCTGGGGGAGTGCCGGTACGGCGACTGGGAAGGTCGCAAGCTGGTCGAGCTGGCGGGTGAGCCGCTGTGGCAGGTGGTGCAGCTGCGCCCCTCGGCGGCGGTGTTCCCCGGCGAGGGCGCCGAGCCGCTCGCCACCACCGCGGCCCGGGCAGTCTCGGCGGTACGCGACATCGACGCGCGGGTGTCCGCCGAGCACGGCTCCGACGCGGTGTGGCTGGCGTGCAGCCACGGCGACGTGATCAAGGCGATCGTGGCGGACGCGCTCGGCCTGCACCTGGATCTGTTCCAGCGGATCGTGGTCGACCCGTGCGCGGTGACCGTGATCCGCTACACGCCGCTGCGGCCGTTCCTGCTCCGGCTCAACGACACCGGGGGCGAGCTGGGGGCGCTCGCCGTGCCAGATCACTCGGACGCGGCGGTGGGCGGTGGCACCGGCGCACAGGCCGTCTAGGGTCGACACCATGGGGCCACACGTCTACGACTTCTCCCCGCCCGAGCGATTCGTCGCCGGCACGGTGGGCGAGCCGGGCGACCGTACGTTCTTCCTGCAGGCGAAGGGCGGCGGTCAGCTGGTCAGCGTCGTACTCGAGAAAATGCAGGTGGCGTTGCTGGCGGACAAGCTCGAAGAGCTGCTGACCGAGGCGGCGAACCGGTTCGGGGTCGATCTGCCGAGCGGCGAAGAGCTGCCACAGGACAACGAGCCGCTGGACACCCCGTTGGACGAGGAGTTCCGGGTCGGTGCGCTGGGGCTGGCCTGGGATGTGGACTCCGGCACCGTACTGATCGAGGCGATCGCGCAGGCCGAGGCGGGGCCGGAGGCGGCCGAGGAAGCCGAGGTCGCGCCGCCGGATCCGGACGAGGAGAGCCTGGACCGGCTGCGGGTGAGGATCACCCCGGAGGAGACCCGGGCGTTCATCGACCGGGCCCGGCGGCTGGTCGCGGCCGGGCGTCCGCCGTGCCCGCTGTGCGGCAACCCGCTCGAGCCCTCGGGGCACCTGTGTCCCCGGCACAACGGCTACCGGCGGTAGCGGCGATGGCCGAACCCGCCCCGCAGGCGCCGGCCGGCCCGCTGGAGGAGCCCGCCGCGCTGAGCCTGCTGCGGTACGGCGAGCTGGAGCTGGAAGGCCTGCTCGCCGACGCGTCCAACGCCACCCTGCGCGCCGTGATCAGCCACGAGGGTGTCGACGCCCGCTGCATCTACAAACCGGTACGCGGCGAGCGTCCGCTGTGGGACTTCCCGGACGGCACCCTCGCCGGGCGGGAGCGGGCGGCGTACCTGGTCTCGGGCGCGGGTGGCTGGGATCTGGTGCCGCCGACGGTGCTGCGGGACGGGCCACTGGGCTTCGGGGCGTGCCAGCTGTGGATCGACGCCGCGTACGACGACGACGCCGAGCAGCTGGTCGGGTTCGTGCCGGTCGACGACGTACCGGTGGGGTGGTTGCCGATCGCTGACGCGCGGGGGCCGGGTGGCCTGCCGTACCTGCTGGCGCACGCCGACGACACCCGGCTGGCGGCGATGGCGGTCTTCGACGCGGTGGTGAACAACGCCGACCGCAAGGGCGGGCACCTGCTCAGCGCCTCACCCCAGCGGGTGTACGGCGTCGACCACGGCGTCTGCTTCCACACCGAGGACAAGCTCCGTACGGTGCTCTGGGGCTGGGCGGAGCGCGCGCTGACCGAGGAGACGGTCGCGATGCTGCGGCGGTTCTCGGAGCGGCTCGCCGAGCCGGCGTTGCGGACCGAGCTGGCCGAGCACCTCACCGACGCGGAGATCGCGGCGATGTCCGCCCGGGTGGGCCGGCTGCTCGCCACCGGCCGCTTCCCGGCACCCAGCGAGGAGTGGCCGGCGTTGCCCTGGCCCCCGATGTAGCGGCCCGCCGCGTAGCGGGATCAGATGTAGCGGGGTCCCTCTTCCAGCTGGGCGAGCGCGAGGCCGTCCTGGTCGGACAGTGACACCCGCAGGTACGTCAGCTCATCGACGTCGAGCTCCAAGGCCTGGGCGAGGCCGAGCTCCGGCAGCGACACCGTGACGGCACACCGCGTACCGGTGTCCACCGCGACCGAGCCGGCGAGTCCGGTGCCGGAATCAGTAGTGATGTTCGTCGCATCCAGGACTTCGTCGCCGTCCACCGTGATCCGTACGTGGGACCCCGAGAATCCCCGCTCCAGTACCACGATGAGGGTGCCCATGCACGGTTCGTACCTCCTGGTAGGGCGATGCGAGGCGTCGTGTCAGCCACCGGACAGCGCGGGGGTCGTCGGCGGGCGTGGATACGCTGGCGGTCATGGATTCCTGGATGTCGCCCGCCCTGCCGAGGCTGGCTGGTGAGAGTGTCCCGCTCCGGCTGTACGACACCGCGTCGGACGCCGTACGCACCGTGGAGCCCGCGCCGGGTCACCCGGCCCGGATGTACGTCTGCGGCATCACCCCGTACGACGCGACCCACCTCGGACACGCCGCGACGATGCTCACCTTCGACCTGATCTACCGGATGTGGGCCGACGCCGGCCACCAGGTGCGGTACGTCCAGAACGTCACCGACATCGACGACCCGCTGCTGGAGCGCGCCGCCCGCGACGGGGAGGACTGGGTGGTGCTCGCGATGCGCGAGACCGCGCTGTTCCGGGAGGACATGGAGAAGCTGCGGCTGCTGCCGCCGGACCACTACGTCGGCGCGGTGGAGTCGATTCCGGAGATCGTGACGCAGATCGAGCGGCTGATGGAGCGGGGCGCGGCGTACCGGCTGGAGGACGGCACCGGCGACGTCTACTTCGACATCACGGCGTCCGGCCGGTTCGGGTACGAGTCGGGCTACGACCGGGCGCTGATGCTGAAGCTGGCCGCCGAGCGCGGCGGCGACCCGGAGCGCGAGGGCAAGCGGGACCCGCTGGACCCGCTGCTGTGGCGCGGCGCCCGGCCGGGCGAGCCGGCGTGGCCCGCCTCGCTGGGCCCGGGCCGACCCGGCTGGCACATCGAGTGCGCCGTGATCGCGCTGCGGCTGCTGGGGGAGCAGATCGACGTACAGGGCGGCGGGAACGACCTGATCTTCCCGCATCACGAGTGCTCGGCGGCGCACGCGGAGACGCTCACCGGACGCTGGCCGTTCTCCCGGGCGTACGTCCACGCCGGCATGATCGGGTTGCACGGCGAGAAGATGTCCAAGAGCAAGGGCAACCTGGTGTTCGTGTCGCGGCTGCGTGGCGATCAGCATGGCGAGAAGGTCGACCCGATGACGATCCGGCTGGCGTTGCTCGCCGGGCACTACCGGGTGGACCGGGAGTGGACCGACGACGTGCTGAAGGCCGGCCAGCAGCGGCTGGGGCAGTGGCGCGAGGCGGCCCGCCGCACCGCCGGCCCCGCCGGGGACCCGGTGGTGCAGGCGCTGCGGGAGCGGCTCGCCGACGACCTGGACGCTCCCGGCGCGCTCGCCGTGGTCGACGACTGGGCCGCGGCCACCCTCGCCGGCGAAGGCTCGGACCCGACCGCACCGGTAGCCGAGGCGGTAGACGCTCTGCTCGGCATCGACCTGCTGCCCGCGTAACGCGCCGCCGTAACACCTGTGCCCGCAAGATCATGGGGCCCTTGATGCAGTCATGACT
>JBOGDF010000406.1:0-4561 GCA_050701635.1 Micromonosporaceae bacterium
GCGAGACACCGTCGGCGACCGCGTCGAACGAGAGCACCAGCCGGTGCCCGATCACCTCACCGGCCAGCTCGGCCACGTCGGCGGGGAGCACGTACTCCCGGCCGCGGAGCAGGGCGAGACCGCGAGCGGCGGCGACCAGGCCGAGCGTGGCGCGGGGGCTGGCCCCGTACGCCAACTGCGCGGCCACCTCGGGGAGCTCGAACGCCGCCGGATCCCGGGTCGCGAGCACCAGGCGCACCACGTACTCGGCGATCGCGTGATGCACGAAAACCTCGTCCGCGGCGCGTTGCAGCGCGACCAGCCGCTCCGGGTCGAGCAGCCGCCGGGCCCGCGGCGCGTCGACGCTCATCCGGTAGAGGATCGCCAGCTCGTCGCTCGCCGTCGGGTAGCCGACGTCGACCTTCATCAGGAACCGGTCACGCTGCGCCTCGGGGAGCTGGTAGACGCCCTCGTGCTCCACCGGGTTCTGCGTGGCGAGCACCAGGAACGGCTCCGGCATCGGAAACGTACGGCCACCGATCGACACCTGCCGCTCGGCCATCGCCTCCAACAGCGCGGACTGCACCTTCGCCGGCGCCCGGTTGATCTCGTCGGCGAGCACCAGGTTCGCGATCACCGGACCCGGCTCGACGTCGAAGCTCTCCGCCGACGCCCGGTAGATCCGGGTGCCGACGATGTCCGCGGGCACCAGGTCAGGGGTGAACTGGAGCCGGCTGAAGGAGCCGCCGACCACGGTGGCGAGGGTCTCTGCCGCGAGCGTCTTCGCCACCCCCGGTACGCCCTCCAGCAGGCAGTGCCCGCGCGCCAACAGCGCCACCAGCAGCCGCTCCACCAGCCGGTCCTGGCCCACGATCACCCGTTTGACCTCGAACAGCGCCTTCTCCAGCAGCCTGCCGGCGGCGGTGCCGTCCTGGCCCAGCAGCCCGATGCCCGGCCCCGGCTGGAGGGCACGGTCCGGATCAGGGGCGTAGTGCGCCTGAAGGGCGCGGGGCGGCTGGGTCGCCGGCGTACTACGGGGGGACTCCGCCGGCGCGCTCACAGCCGCCCCGCACCCGGCTCACTCGGCGCGCCTGACTCCCCAGGCTCGCCCGGTGTCCCCCGGTCACCGTCTCGGTTCGGGCAGTCCTTGTCGGCGCCCGTGCTCTCCGTGTTGACGATCCACAGCTCCGCGCGCGGGTCCACCTCGTCGGCGAGTGCCACGCCGCCCACCGCCAGAGCACCGGCGACGCCGAGCGCGGCGACCGCCACCACGACGACCTTCTTGGTACGCATCTGGGCTACCCCTCTGCTCGTCTGTCACGCTCTCGCCATCGATGACAGCAAGCGGCACCGAAAACCCTCATAAGGCGCGGTCCTTACCTCGAATTTCGGCTCGCCGTGCTGCGATGGAACGGTGAGACTGCTGGTCGTCGAGGACGAAGCGGACCTCGTCGAGGCGATCCGGCTCGGCCTGGTCCGGGCCGGCTACGCCGTCGACGCCGCCCTGGACGCGACGGATGCCGAGGAGAAACTCCAGGTCAACACGTACGACCTGGTGCTCCTCGACCTGAACCTGCCCGACCGCGACGGGTTCGAGCTGTGCCGGTCGATCCGCCGCGGCGAGCTGGACGGCACCGGCCCGGAGGTACGGATCCTGATGCTCACCGCCCGCGGCGCCCTCACCGACCGGGTACGCGGCCTCGACGAGGGCGCCGACGACTACCTGGTCAAGCCGTTCGCGCTGGCCGAGCTGCTGGCCCGGGTACGGGCACTGCTGCGCCGCGACGCCGGCGGCGGCTCGGCGGTGCTGACCGTGGGCGAGCTGACCCTCGACACGGCGCGCCTGACCGCGTACCGGGGAGACCGGCCACTGCGGCTGACCCGGAAGGAATTCGGGGTGCTGGAGTACCTGATGACCCGGCCCGGACACGTGATCTCCGCGGAGGAGCTGCTGGAGCACGTCTGGGACGAGCACGCCGACCCGTTCAGCAACACGGTACGGGTCACGGTCGGCACCCTGCGCCGCAAGCTGTCCGAGGCCGGCGAACCGACCCTGATCGACACCGTGATCGGCCGCGGCTACCGGCTCCGCGAACCAGGGAGGGTGACGTGACAGACGTGAGGCGCGGGCGGTTCCGGTTCCCGCAGTCGATCCGGTTCCGGCTCACCGTGATGTACTCCACGGTGCTGTTCGTACTCGCCGCCCTGGTGCTGGGCGGCATCTACCTCGGTGTCTCGAAGACCGTGGAGGCGACGCCGATCGAGACGAGATTGGCCAAGGAGATCGTGATCGGCGAGGACGGCGTGAAGCGGTACAAGGGGACGGTCGAGGTCGCGGACGTACGCGAGATCGAGAACAACGTCAACTTCCAGACCCTGCAGACGCTGCGGACGTACTCGATGTGGACGCTCGGCGGGCTGTTCCTGGCCAGCCTGGGCATCGGCTGGGTGCTCTCCGGCCGGGCGCTGCGACCTGTCCGTGCGATCGCCCGTACCGCCGAGGAGATCCAGGCCACCGACCTGGCCCGGCGGATCAACCTGCCCGGCCCGCGGGACGAGCTGCGCTACCTCGCCGACACCATCGACTCGATGCTGGGCCGGCTGGAGAACGCGTTCACCGCGCAGCGCCGCCTGATCGACGACGCGTCGCACGAGCTGCGTACCCCGCTTGCGATCATCCGGGCGAACCTGGACGCCGCCGTGGTGACACCCGACGCCACCGAGGAGGAACGCCGCCGCGCCGTGACGGTGATCGACCGCGCCACCACCCGGATGACGCACCTGGTCGAGGACCTGCTCGCCACCGCGCGGCGCTCCGCGCAGGCGTACGCGGACACCGACGTCGACCTCGCCGACGTCGCCCGCGAGGCGGGTGAGGAGTTCGCGGCACTCGCCGCCCGCCACAGCCTCTCCCTCCGTTACGACCTGGCACCCGGCCTCACCCTGATCGGCGACCACGACGCGCTCCGCCGCGCGGTCGGCAACCTGCTCTCCAACTCGGTACGGATGGCGCCCGCCGACAGCGAGATCGTGATCGGTGCGGGCCGTACCGACTCCTGGCTCTGGTTGGCGGTACGGGACACCGGCCCGGGCATCGCACCCGAGGACCAGACCCGCGTCTTCAACCGGTTCTGGCGCAGCCCGTCGGACTCCCACCTAACGCAGATGCCGACTCCCTTGATGCGTCACGCCCGGGACTCGGCACCTGCGCCGGAGCGGCACACCGGCCTGGGGCTCGCCATCGTGCGCCAGATCGTGGAGTCCCACGGCGGCCACGTCCGGCTCTTCTCGCAACCGGACGCCGGAAGCACCTTCGTGCTCTGGCTGCCCGGCCCCACGTCCGGGCAGCCCACCGCCCTCCTGCAGCACAACCCCCTACCACCCGACTAGCTCTAGCCCGAAGTTGCGTGGCTTGTGACGCGTTGAACCGGGTCTGTCGTGACCGCACACCGCCGGGCGATCTCCGCGTTGGACAAGCCCAGGGCCGCGTCCAGCACGATCTGCGCGCGTAGCTTGTCGCGGGACGGGCTTTTGTGACCTCGGGCGATCTTGTTCAGTCGACGGCGTTCGGCGGCGGTCAAGTGCACAGGCGGGCGCGGAGGGCGGGCACGAGCAAGCGAAGCCAATCATGATCGACAACCGGGAGTCGATCATCACGGCGCAACGATCTTCAACACGGCCGACACGCCGATCCGGCAGCATGGACCCCATGGCCACACACCCCCCGCAATCGACCAAGACCTCGCTCAGTCAGCGGCTACGCGCCCACGCCCGCGAACGCTGGCCAGCTCTAGCCGGCGTCGACGTCCGCCACCGCGGCGCCTTCGTCTACGTCGATGGACAACTCGCCGACGGGACAACGGGACGACACTACCGCTGTGCCGGCTCCGATACGGCGGCTACGCCAACCAATGGGGATTCGCGATCTACCTAGCCAGCCCCGCGCCACCCCCCATTGACTCGGCGTGACCACCCGCCACAGACTCGGCGTAACCGCCTGCTACGGACTCGGCGTGACCGTCGCGAGCGCCGCCGGTTCGCGCGGGGAGACCCGCTGCAGCAGCCAGACCGCCGTGGCGGCGACCGCGAGGCAGACCGGGATCGGCAGGAACGCCCCGCTGATGCCGATCCGGTCGGCGACCGCGCCGAGCAGGAACGGGACCACCCCGAACCCGAGCGCCATCCCGTACGCGTTGCGGGACATCGCGAGCTCCGGCTGACCGTCCGTGGCCTGGATCGTCAGGGCGAGACCGAGCGGGAAGTGCAGTGAGATACCGAGACCGCAGATCACCAGGCCGGTGACCGCGAGCCACGGCGTCGTGGCGATCCAGAACACCCCGAAGCCGCCCGCCGCCACCGCCAGCGAGCCCAGTATCGCCGGTACGGTGCCGAGCCACAGCGCCAGCCGCCCGCCCACCGCCCGGCCGACCACCATGCCGACCAGCACCGCGGACATCCCGGCCGCGGCGGTGCCCCGGCTCAGCCCGGCGTTCTCGTGCAGCTGCTCGGACGCCCACAGCGACAGGCAGACCTCCGCCGACCCGGTCGCGAACAGGCAGACCCACGCCAGCCAGTACCTGCC
>JBOGDF010000407.1:0-4561 GCA_050701635.1 Micromonosporaceae bacterium
TTCGTGGACCGCTTCGAGCGGGAGGCGCGATCGGCGGCCAAGGTCCACCATCCGCACGTCGTCGCCGTGCACGACCAGGGGGTCGACGCCAACCCCGAGGGCGCGCTGGTCTACCTGGTGATGGAGCTGGTCGACGGCGGCACGCTGCGCGATCTGATCACCGAACGCGGCACCCTGGACACCGCGCTCGCGTGCGCGATCATGGAACCGGTGCTCGGCGCGCTCGCCGCGGCGCACCGGGCCGGCCTGGTGCACCGCGACGTCAAGCCGGAGAACGTACTGATCGGCGACGACGGCCCGGTCAAGGTGGCCGACTTCGGGCTGGCGCACGCGGTAGAGGCGAGCAGCCAGGACACCGACGGGCAGCTGATGGCCACGGTGGCGTACGTGGCGCCCGAGCTGGTCTCCGAGGGCCGAGCCGACCCCCGCGCGGACGTCTACTCGGCGGGCATCGTTTTGTACGAGATGCTCACCGGCCGGGTGCCGTACGTCGGCGAGCGGTCGGTCGACGTGGCGTACCAGCACGTGGAGCGCGACGTACCGCCGCCCTCGCGGCTGGTTCCCGGGCTGCCGCCGCAGCTGGACGACCTGGTGGTACGCGCCACCCGGCGGGATCCCGGCGCCCGGCCGGTGGACGCCGGCGCGTTCCTCGCCGAGCTCAGAGCGGTACGCCAGGATCTCGGCCTGGACGCCACCGCGCCCACCCAGCAGGTGACCCGGACGGTGGGGCACGCCACCGTCACGCTGCCCCGCGCCGAGGAGTACGACTACGAGCCGATGGCGGTACGCCCGGAGCCGCGGCGCCGTACCGGCATGGTGATCGCCGCGATGGTGGTCGCGCTCGGGCTGCTCGCCGCGGTCGGCGGCTGGTGGCTGGGCGCCGGCCGCTACACCGAGGCGCCGTCGCTGCTGAGCATGTCCAAGCAGCAGGCCGAGTCGACCGCGCTGCGGCTGGGCTTCGAGATCGACTACGACGAGGGAAAGTACAGCGAGAAGGTCCCCAAGGACGTGGTGCTGGAGCAGAGCCCGGGGCCACGGCACCGGATCATCAAGGGTGACGTGATCACGCTGACGCTCTCGCTCGGCAAGGAGCGCTACAAGATCCCCGACGTGATCGGCGACGAGCTCGCCGACGCCAAGGAGAAGCTCGCGGAGCGCAAGCTGCAGATCAAGATCACCGAGGCGTACAGCGATACGGTGCCGCAGAATTCGGTGGTCGCGATCTCCCCGAAGCCCGGCACGACGGTACGCCCGAACACCAGGGTCACCCTGGTGGTGAGCAAGGGCGAGGCGCCGATCAAGGTGCCGGACGTCACCGGCGACGACGTCGAGGACGCCCAGGAGGAGCTGGAAGAGCTCGGGCTGGTGGTGACGATCAAGCGCCAGCCGAACATGGAGGTCGACCGCGACCACGTGATCAGCCAGGATCCGAAGCCGGGGACCGGCGTCGGCGACGCCGCCACGGTCACCCTGCTGGTCAGCGACGGGCCACCACAGGTGGAGATCCCGGACGTGGTCGACAAGCCGGTCGAGGAGGCCGAGAAGATCCTCAAGCAAGCCGGGTTCGAGGTCGAGATCTACAACTTCCCGGGCGGCGACGACGTGGTGTATGAGCAGAGCCCCGCCGCCGGCGAGAAGGCCGACAAGGGCAGCACCGTGTCCATCCTGGTCACCTGAGGTGACACCGCACCCGCCCCTCGGAGTGCAGGCACCCACTGCCGGCGGCCTGGCAACCCGCGCCCTGCCGTACGCCGACCGCACCGGCGCGCAGTGCCTGCAGGTCTTCGTCTCCAATCCGCGCGGCTGGGCGCTGTCGGACGGCGACCCGGCACAGGACGAGGCGTTCGTCGCCGGCTGCGAGGCGCGCGGCATCCCCCGGTACGTCCACGCCACCCTGCTGATCAACCTCGGCTCCCCGACGCCCGCCACCGTCGTACAGTCGGTGCTCAACCTGGAGCACGCGCTGCGGCGCGGGGCAACGTTGGGCGCCTCCGGGGTGGTGTTCCACGCCGGGAGCGCGGTGCAGGAGGCTTACTACCCGGCCGCGTTGACGCAGGTGGGCCGGCAGCTCCGGCGGTTGCTCGACACCGCCGCCGAGCACGGCTGGCCACGGCTGCTGGTGGAGCCGAGCGCGGGCGGCGGGCGTTCGCTGGCGGCGACGGTGCAGGCCCTCGGCCCGTACCTCGACGCGGTCGACTTCCACCCCTGGCTCGGGGTGTGCCTGGACACCTGCCACGCGTACGCCGCCGGCCATGACCTCGCGGCACCGGGTGGCATGACCCGGACCCTGGACGAGCTGGTGGCGACCGTCGGCGCCGGCCGGTTGGCGCTGGTGCACGCCAACGACTCCCGGGACGGCCTCGGATCGACCCGGGACCGGCACGAGAACATCGGTGCCGGCCAGATCGGCGCCGGCGGGTTCGGAGAGCTGTTGGCGCACCCGGCCGCCGCCGGCGTACCGGTGCTGGTGGAGACGCCCGCCAACCCGGACGGCTCGGGCCACGCCACCGACCTCGCCACGCTCAGGGCGCTGTTGCCGCGTACCGCCCGAGTGTGACCGCCACCACACAACCTTGTGGTCTTGGTACGGCTTAGGTCAGCCTTTCTTAGGTAAGGCTTACCCATGAAGGGACCCCTCGGTTGTACGTGTGTATCTGCGCCCGCGTGGCGGAACGCGATGTACGTTCCGCGATCCACAGTGGCGCCTGCACCGAAGAGGCCGTGGGTAGTGCCTGCGGTGCCGGCACGGGCTGCGGCACCTGCCTCGACCGGATCTGCGAGCTGATCGACGAAACCAGTGCGCTGCGGCGCGACACGTTTGCCGGGTTGAGCCGCTAGCGGCACGCTCCGGGATTACGCTGGCCCCCACCACGTACGAGGGGACAGCTGATCATGCAGGGCGACGCACGCGTCATCGAATTCCTCAACGAGCAGCTCACGGCTGAGCTGACCGCGATCAACCAGTACTTCCTGCACGCCAAGATCCAGGAGAACTGGGGTTACTCCAAGCTCGCTGCGCACACCAAGGCCGAGTCGATCGACGAGATGCGCCACGCCGAGGTGCTCACCGACCGGATCCTGTTCCTCGAGGGCCTCCCCAACTACCAGAAGTTGTTCGCGCTGCGGATCGGCGAGACGGTCAAGGAGCAGTTCGACTGCGACATGAAGATCGAGGTCGAGGCGGTCGAGCGGCTCCGCAACGGCATCGAGTACATGCGCTCGATCGGCGACGTCACCTCCGCGCGGATCTTCGAGGACATCCTCTCCGACGAGGAACACCACGTGGACTACCTGGAGACCCAGCTCGACCTGATCGAGAAGCTGGGCGAGCAGCTCTACCTGCAGAACGTCACCGAGCACCCGTCGCCGAGCGACTGACCCGCCGGCACACGAAAGGGGCGCTGCCGACCGGCAGCGCCCCTTTGCGGTGGCAGGGAGCCCCTACGACTTACGCCGCCGGTTCCAGGCGGTGAACCCGGACCGCTCGGCGTCTTCCTCGGTACGGAACCACACCTCGGCGATGGTCCGCCCGTAGTACGGGCTGGCCGTCGTGTGGTAGAGCATCGAGTCCTCGTTGCCCTTGATCGTGAAGTCCTTCGAGGGCGCGAGGCCACCCGCCAGCGGCACCGCCGCACCGGCACCGAACGTCGGGTGCGGCGGGACGGCCGGGGCCGCCTTCTTGCCGTCCCAGCGCTTGAAGCCGGCGGCTTCGGCGTCGGCCTCGGTACGGAACCACACCTCGGCGATCGTCCGCCCGTAGTACGGGCTCTCCGTGGTGTGGTAGAGCATCGAGTCCGCGTTGCCCTTCACGGTGTAATCGCTGGACGGTGCGGCACCGCCGGCCAGCGGCTGCGCCGACCCGGCCCCGTACGGAGGCGCCGTGGCCGTACTGGCCTCGCTACTCAGGGCACCACCGGCAAGGCTGGCACCGCCCGCGACAGCGCCGCCGGCCACGCCGGCACCCGCGAGGGCACCGGTGCCGACCGACGGGGCGTCCACCTCGGGAGCGTCCACGTCCGGAGCGTCCACGTCCACCCCGCCTGAGACCGTCGGGCCGTCCACGTCCGGGGTGTCGATCCCGAGCGAGGGGGCGCTACCGGTCAGCTGGGGCGCGTCGGCGTCGGCCTCGACGTCCGGAGCATCCGCGTCCAGCGACGGCGCGTCCAGTCCGGCGCTCACGCTGGGCGCGTCCGCGTCAGCGTCCACGCTAGGCGTGTCGAGGCCGGCGTCCACGCTGGGCGCGTCCAGGCCCGCATCCGCCTTCGGCGCGTCCAGGCCGGCGTCCACGCTGGGCGCGTCGAGGCTGGCGTCCACCTTCGGGGCATCCACATCAACGCCCGCATCCGGCAGATCACCCGAGAACCGCGGCGCATCCAGGTCCGCGTCCACCGACGGTGCTTCCAGGTCCGCACTCGGCGCGTCCACGTCCACGCTCGGCGCGTCCACGTCCGCGCTCGGCGCGTCCACATCGGCGCTCGGCGCGTCCACGCTGGGCGCGTCGAGATCAGCGCTGGGCGCGTCCGCGTCGGCGGCCAGCTTCGGCGCGTCGCCGTCCACATCC
>JBOGDF010000408.1:0-4559 GCA_050701635.1 Micromonosporaceae bacterium
GCCCTGGGCCGACGGGCTGCAGCGCGCCACGGGCCACGAACTGGGCGTACTCCCGGTAGTTGATCAGGAACGTGTCGGGCGGGTTGCCGGCAGCGAACGCGCTGGAGAGCCGGGCCAGGTGGTCGCCGTTGCTGGCGACCCGTACCAGCTCGACCTTCCGATCCGGATATTTCTTCGTGTACGCGTTGACCAGCGCCTGGTACACCGCGGTCTCCTCGGGCTCGCCGGAGACCTGCAGGCGTACCGTCTTGTCGCCGGGGTCGTCGCCGCCGCACGCCGCGAGCGCGGCGATCAGGACAAGCGGCAGCAGCCGGGCGGCTATCGCGCACCAAGTCGTTGCCACGTCACTCTCCGAGCGTCGTACGGAACAGGGAGCGCTGTGCCAACGCGAACGCCAGCGCGGCGGGCATTGTCGCAAGCACCGCCCCGGCGAGGAAGAGCGGGAACACGGCCGGCTCCAGCTCGGCCAGCGCGCGCAGCCCGAGCGCCAGCGGCCAGTCCCGTTCGCTGGGCAGCAGCAACAGCGGGCCCACAAAGTCCGACCAGTAGAACACGTACGCCAGCACCCCGACCGCGAACGCCGCCGGCCGCCCCAGTGGCCACGCCACCCGCCACCAGGTCTGCAGCGGCGTCAGCCCCTCCACTGCGGCGGCCTCGTACAGGGAACGCGGCACCCGGGCGTACGCCAGCGCCATCAGCAGTACGTAGAACGGCGAGGTCGCCATCAGCGACGGCAACGCCACCGCGGCCGGGTGACCGGTCATGCCGAGCGACTCCAGCAGCACCACCCGGGGCACCCACAGCGCGCTCGCCGGCACCATCAGGACCCCGACCGAGACCCCGATCAGCAGCCAGCGCAGCCGCCGCCCGGCGGTCACGATGGCGTACCCCGACCAGGAGGCGACCAGCACCGTGACCGGCACCGCGATCGCGATGATGGTCAGTGAGTTGAGCAGCTGCCGCCCGAACGGCACCAGGTGTACGGCGGTCGGGTAGTTGTCCAGCCGGGCCCGCTCCGGCAGCAGCTCCAGCCCGCCCGGCGGCGGCAGCCCGGGGGTACGCAGCGAGCCCGACACCAGCAGCGCCAGCGGCGCCAGGAACACCGCGGCGACCACGATCACCCCGACCAGCCGGGTGACCCGGTGGCGCAGCGGCGCTGGTAGCGGACGGTCCATGCCGCGCTAACGGCCCTGCGCGGCGACGGCCTTGGCGGCGGCCGCGGCGGCCTCCGGGTCGAGGTAGACCCCGCCGGCGGTACGCGGCCGGAAGTCCTCGTCCAGGTCGTACCGCAGCGGCATGCCGGTCGGGATGTTCAGCCCCACGATGTCTTTGTCGGAGATCTGGTCCAGATGTTTCACCAGCGCCCGCAGCGAGTTGCCGTGCGCGGCCACCAGCACCGTGAGGCCGGCGCGCAGGTCGGGCACGATCGCGTCGTACCAGTAGGGCAGGGACCGCACGACCACGTCCTTGAGGCACTCGGCGCGGGGCATCAGCTCGGGCGGCAGGGAGGCGTACCGGGGGTCGCCGACCTGGGACCACTCGGCATCGTCGGCCAGCGGCGGCGGCGGGGTGTCGTACGAGCGCCGCCAGGTCATGAACTGCTCTTCGCCGTACTGCTGCAGCGTCTCTTTCTTGTTCTTGCCCTGCAGTGCGCCGTAGTGCCGCTCGTTGAGCCGCCAGTGCCGGCGTACCGGTATCCACTGCCGGTCGCAGGTGTGCAGCGAGATCTCGGCGGTACGGATCGCGCGCCGCTGCAGCGAGGTGTGGACAACGTCGGGCAGCAGGCCGTGCTCGGCGAGCAGCTCGCCGCCGCGCCGCGCCTCGTCCTCGCCCTTCGCGGTGAGGTCCACGTCCACCCAGCCGGTGAACAGGTTCTTCGCGTTCCACTCGCTCTCGCCGTGCCGCAGCAGCACCAGGGTCCCCACCATGGCCTTCATCCTGCCGCACCGGTGGCGGGAGGCAGCGCCGACCCGGGAGGAGGGGCCGGGGGAAGGTGCCGGCGCGTCACGAACGGGACTGTCTGGCTTACGTCAGGGGCTCCCGGATCGACACCAATCCCCGCTAACCTCGCGCTACCGCTGTGGCCGCGCCGGCCTTGGTGCGGCCGCCGTACCAGGGAGGCCCGTTATGAGGATGAGGATGGTGGTCGCGGCGCTCGCCGGGCTGGCCACCGCGGCGGTGATGGCGCTGATCGCGCCGGCGCCCGCACTGGCCGCCACCAGCGCGGAGCTGGCGGCGCGGTGGGCACCGGTGCACTACCAGGACACCGACTCCACCGACTACGACGCGGATTACCTGAGCCGGATCAACTACGACGCGGAGTGGGACACCCTCAACAACTGGGAGCACCAGGACGACAGCCTGTCGCGGCTGACCGGGTGGGTCTACTACTCGGTGGTCTCCACCAGCACCCATTGGTTCGTGGTGTACGGGTTCTACCACCCGCGGGACTGGTGCGACTGGCCGTTCTGCGCCTCGTCGGACTCGCACGAGAACGACATGGAGGGCGTGCTGCTCGCCGTACGGCGGGACGGCTCGTACTACGGGAAGTTCGAGGCGATGGTGACGGTGGCGCACAGCGACTTCTACTCGTACACGCCGAGCGGGAGCCCGTACACCAACGGCCGGGAGACCATCGACGGCACGGCGCGGCTGCAGTCCTACGGCGGGTACGCCCGGCCCACCACTTCGCAGGAGGCGAAGGGCCACGGCTGCAAGGCGTGGAACGGCAGCGACTTCCCGGGTGGGGACGGGGTCGTCTACTACCCGGACGCCAGCACCGCGGAGGTGCCGTCCAGCGGCAACGACCGGTTCGTGCGCTACCGGCTGACGAACATCTTCGCCGCCGACGGGCTGTGGGCGCACCGTTCGTCGTCGGCGACGTTCGCCAGCTGGGGTACGTTCCGCGGCGACAACGGCAAGGACAACTCCGCCAACGCGCCCTGGGGCTGGGACGACCACGACGACGGCTCCGACCTGCAGCGCGGGCTGCTCGCCACCGACCCGGCGAAGCTGGTGTCGATCTACTTCGGCAACGAGGGGGCGTTCTCGCTGACGTACACCGCCAACGCATACCGGTAGCTCCAAGATCATGGGGCCCTTCATGCAGGCATGACTGCATGAAGGGCCCCATGATCTTGAGGTGGGTGCCGCGGCCCGCGCGGGTGATGAGCGACACCGCGATAACGCGGTGACCGCCGAACTGTCGTACGCCTAGGGTACGTAAGGACGTATCAGAAAATCGATCCTTACGGACTGGTGGGCGATGGCGGGCGTACGGCGGTGGTGGGGCGCGAACGTGGGCGGCCTGCCCGGCAGCTTCTGGTATCTCTGGCTGGGCACCCTGATCAGCCGCGCCTCCGCGTTCGTGATCATCGTGCTGGCGTTCTACCTGGTGCAGGAGCGCGGGTTCAGCGCCGCATTCGCGGGGCTGGTGTTCGGGCTGTTCGGTGCCGGCAACGCGTTCGGGGTGCTGGTCGGCGGCGTGCTGGCCGACCGCTGGGGGCGGCGCGCCACCGCGCTGACCGGACACCTGGCCAGCGCGGTCGTGCTGGTGGCGCTGGGCCTGGCGGTTGAGCCCGTGGCGATCGCGGCGCTGGCGACGCTGCTCGGCTTCGTCAGCAACCTGGTACGCCCGGCGTTCGGCGCCATGATGGCCGACATCGTGCCGCCCACCGACCGGCTGCGGGCGTTCTCGCTGAACTACTGGGCGATCAACGTCGGCTTCTCGATCGCGGCGATCCTGGCCGGCATGACCGCCGGCGTCAGCTACCTGCTGCTGTTCCTGGTGGACGCCGCGGGCGCCGTACTCACCGGATTGGTGATCTTCCTCAAGGTGCCCGAGACCCGGCCGGCGGTGCCAGCTCCGGTGCAGGGCGAGGCGGCTCCGGGCGGCACCATGACGGTGTTCCGGGACGGCGTGTTCATGGGCTTCGTCGGCCTCACCCTGGTCACCAGCCTGGTGTTCATGCAGCACATCTCGACGCTGCCGGTGGCGATGCAGCTCGACGGGCTGTCCGCGGCCACGTACGGGTGGGTGATCGCGCTGAACGGCATCCTGATCGTGGCCGGCCAGCTGTTCGTGCCGCGGCTGATCAACGGGCGCAGCCGTACCGGGGTGCTGGCGGTGGCGGCGCTGGTGATGGCGGTCGGGTTCGGGCTCACGGCGTACGCCGACGCCGCCTGGCTGTACGCGATCACCGTGCTGGTCTGGACCCTGGGCGAGATGCTGCAGTCGCCGTCGAACTCGACGCTGATCGCCGACCTGTCGCCGGCCGCGCTGCGGGGCCGCTACCAGGGCGTGTTCTCGCTGGCGTTCTCCGGCGCCGCGTTCGCCGCCCCGATCCTCGGCGGGTACGTGCTGCAGGACTTCGGCTCGACCACGCTCTGGCTGGGCTGTACGGCGCTCGGCGTCCTGGCCGCGGCCGGCTACCTGGCCACCGGCCCGGCCCGGGAACGCCGCGCCGCCCTGCTGCGCGCCGAGGAGCTGTCCCCGGCGCCTGCCGCACCTCGCCCGGCGCCCGAGCCGGTCGCCGCCTGACGCCTGCCCGGCCTCCGGC
>JBOGDF010000409.1:0-4509 GCA_050701635.1 Micromonosporaceae bacterium
CTCGTCCCAGGCGTCGTCGTCGAGATGCTCCCGGGCCAGCAGCGCGAGCAGGCCGCGCCCGAGCACGTTCTGCGACCGGGAGAGCCGGGCGCGCAGGCGTACCAGCCGGCCGGCGGTGGGCTCCGGCTCCTCCAGCTCGGCCGGGACCGGCGGCACCTCGACCGTAGGCGGCGCCTGGGTGCCCTGCGTCGGGGCTTCGGTGGTCGGTAGCTGGGCAGGCCGCTGTGGGGCTCGCTCGGGCGGCGCCGGCGGGCGGCGGCGCAGCCTCGGCACCACAAACGCGAGCGCGCCGACCAATGCCAGCACGCCCACGACTACGGCGATGACCACGTACTCCATGCCCAGATCCTTCCATGCGTTGTCTCGTCGCGACCGCCGACGCCGCCGTTACCGGCGTGAGCTACCCGATGCGGTGATCGCCCAAGCCTCCGGGCACGGCGGAGCGCCGGGGTCCCCCCTGCCCCGGCGCTCCGCGTATCGGTGCGGTTTACAGCGTGATCGACCAGCCCTGCAGGGTGCCGGTGTCACCCGGGCCGTAGTCGCTCACCCGCAGCTGCCATCTCCCGGCGGCGACCTCGTTCACCCCACTCAGGGTGTACGCCTTCGCGCCGCTGATCGCGGTGCAGGCGTACCCACCGGAGTACTTCACGGGGTAGAGGGTGCCGTCCGGTGCGACCAGCGAGATCCCGAGGTCTTCGGCGCAGCTGTGGCTGATCGTGACGCTCAGCCGCACCGTCGACGCCGCCGGTCCCGGAAGGTTCGAGCTCACCGGGCTGTACGTCCGCTGGTAGTCCCGGATCGGGTAGTCCGTCTCGTTGCTCAGCGTCCACGCCCCCGGGTCGCTCGCCGTCGGACTCACCGTGGGGCTCGTCGTCGGGCTCGCCGTGGGCGACGCGGTCGGTGACGCCGTCGGCGACGCGGTGGGTGAGCCGGTTGGGGTCGGGGTCGGGCCGCCGGTGATGTTGCGTACGTTGAGCAGCTTGTTCGGGGAGTCCTTGATCTGGGTCAGTACGCCGTCGGTGGCCAGCGCCACCAGCCCGGATTCGACCTGAGACGGGGACGCGCTCGGGTTCGCCGCCAGGTAGAGCGCCGCCGCCCCGGCCCCGTGCGGCGCCGCCATCGACGTACCGCTGCGGGTGGAGGTGGCGGTGCTGGAGCCGCTGCTCAGCGACAGGATGTTGCCGCCCGGGGCGAACAGATCGATGCACCGGCCGGTGTTGGTGCCGTCCCGGATCGTGTCGTCGTTGTCGCTGCCGCCGACCACCAGCCCCTCGGTGACGTCGGACGGGGTGTAGCTGCACGCGTCGCCGCCGTGGTTGCCGGCGGCGATGGCGTACACGATGCCGGAGGCGACGGAGTTCTTGATCGCGGTACGCATCGGCTCGTACGGGTGGGTGTCGGCGGTGATGGACAGGTTCGCCACCGCCGGCTTCTGGGCGTTGCCGGTGACCCAGTCGATCGCCTTCACCAGGTTGTCGTCCGGGTCGCTGCCGCTGCACTTGAGGGTCTGCACCGCGTGCAGCGTCACCTTCTTGGCGACCCCGTACGTCTTGCTGCCGATGGTGCCGGCGACGTGGGTGCCGTGGCCGTTGCTGGTGCACTCGTTGGACGTACCGTCGGTCTCGGAGCTGAAGTCGGGGTCGTTCACCACCCGGCCCTCGAGGTCCTGGTGGTCGAGCCGGATCCCGCTGTCCAGCACGTACGCGTGCACCCCCTCGCCGTCGCCGGGGTACGTGTACTTCTTGTCCAGCGGCAGGTTGGTCTGGTCGACCCGGTCCAGCCCCCAGGTCGGGTTGTCCTGGGTGCCGCCGGGCCCGTAGGTCGTCGTGGCCTGGCGTACCAGGTGGCTCTGGTAGACGGCGGCGACGTCCGGGTCGCTCGCCAGCCGGCGGGCCTGACGCTCCGGCATCACCACGGAGAAGCCGCGCAGCGCGTACTGGAAAACGTGGCGGGGCTGGCCGCCGTACCGGTCGGCGAGCCGGTCTGCCGCCTGCTGGGCGCCTGCGGCGAGCACACCGGCGCCGTCGCGCAGCACCACGGTGTAGCGGTCCGGCACCGCGTCCGGCCCGCCCGCCACGAACCGGCCGGCGGAGCCGCCGTCGCGCATCGCTTCGGCCACCGCGGGCCCCGCCACCAGCACCAACGCGGCGCAGGCCAGTGGTAACACTTTCGCGAAAGGTCTCACTCCGACTCCTCGGCTCGATCCGGCGTTGCCCCACGCTAGAAATTCACGTGTCGGTACGAATCCGAGAAACCCCTTGTGATCGGACACCCGAGCGGCTCAGAAGACCGAGCGGCCGGTGGCGGTGGTGAACCGGGCCAGCGCCGCCCGCCCCGCGAGCGAGTTGCCGCCGCTGTCGAGGGCCGGTCCCCAGGTCGCCAGCGCGCCCCAGCCGGGTACGACGGCGAGGATCCCGCCGCCGATGCCGCTCTTGGCGGGCAGCCCGACGTGGTACGCGAACTCGCCCGCCGCGTCGTACGTACCACAGGTCAGCAGCATCGCGTTCAGCCGCTTCGCCTCGCTGCGGGTGAGCAGGCGCGAGCCGCCGGCGCGTACCCCGTGCCGCGCCAGGAACAGGCCGGCCACCGCGAGATCGGCGCAGCTCATCGCGATCGCGCACTGCGCCGCGTAGTGGTCGAGCACCTCGCCGATCGGGTGGTGCAGGTTGCCGTGGTCGGCGATCAGATGCGCGATCGCGGCGTTGCGGTGGTGGTGCGCCCGCTCGGACGCCGCCACTGTGGCGTCGACCTCGATCCGGGGATTGCCGGTCTCGGTACGCAGCAGCTCCAGCACCGTCCGCTGCGCGCTGCCGGTCAGCCGCAGCAGCCGGTCGACCACCACCAGCGCGCCCGCGTTGACGAACGGATTCGCCGGTACGCCGGCCGCGTCGTCCAGCTCGGTGAGCGCGTCGTACCGGTGGCTGGACGGGCGGTAGCCGACCCGTTTCCAGAGCTGTTCGCCGTCGTGGGCGAGCACCAGCGCGAGCGAGAACAGCTTGGACACGCTCTGGATCGAGAACGGCGTACGCCAGTCGCCGACGCCGTACACCTCGCCGGAGAGGGTGGCGGCGGCGAAGCCGAAGCGGTGCGGATCGACCTCGAGCAGCGCGGGGATGCTGTTCGCCACGGTGCCGCCGAGGAGCGGCCGCGCCTCCAGCAGCGGCCGCACCTCGTCGTACACCTGGCAGAGAAGTTTCTGGATGTCCACAGTGGATCAGAGCGTGACGGTCCAGGACTGCAGTGTCCCGACGTCACCCGGGCCGTAGTCGCTCACCCGCAGCTGCCAGGTCCCACCCGCAGCCTCGTTTACCCCATTCAGGGTGTACGCCTTCGCGCCGCTCCACACCGTGCACGAGTACCCGCCGGAGTACTTGACGGCGTAGAGGGTGCCGTCCGGTGCGACCAGCGAGATCCCCAGGTCCTCGGCACAGGTGTGGCTGATCGTCACCGACAGCTTCACCGAGGTCGCCGCCTGACCCGACAGCCCCGACGTGATCGGGCTGTACGTCCGCTGGTAGTCCCGGATCGGGTAGTCGGTCTCGTTGCTGAAGGTCCGCGTACCCGGCGGCGGGCTCGAGGTGGGCGGGCTCGACGTCGGCGGCGCGGTCGGGCTGACCGTGGGCGACACCGTCGGGCTGGCGGTCGGCGACTGTGTGGGAGTCGGGCTGGCGGTGCCGGTCACCAGGGTGAGGCCCCACTTGGTGAGCGCCTCGTTCACCGGCTGGGCGTTGGTGTTCGGATTCGACTGCCCACACGGGTTGCCGCCGCCGGAGTGGATGCCGACCGCCTTGTCCCCGGTGACGTACGCGCCGCCGGAATCACCGGCGTTGGAGCACGCGTTGGTGACGAACTGGCCGCCGACCGAGACGTTGGGGTAGTTGATGGTCTGGTTGACCTGGGTCACGGTGCCGCAGCGCCAGCCGGTCTTCCAGCCGGACCGGCAGATCGACATCCCGACGGTCGGCTCGGTGGAGCCGGTGACCTTCACGTCGCTGGCGGTCCCGTACGCGTACACCGTGGAGCTGAGGTTCCAGCCCGCTGCGGTGACGTCCACCTTGCCGAAGTCGCCCTCCATCCCGTTGATCGAGCCGTTGGACGCGCCGAGCTGGGTGCCGTCCTTGCCGTACGCCGCCTGGTTGGTGTCGTTGGTGCAGTGGCCGGCGGTGACGAAGTGCCGGCTGCCGCCGGAGCCGGTGGCGGAGAAGCCGATCGAACACGACGACTCGGTGCCGGGCTTCCACTCGTCGCCGCCGCGTACGTCGCCGCCCTGCTGTCGCTGGGCCACACCCTCGGCGGTACGCACCACGTCGCCGAGCGCCGCCAGGCCCGCCGGTGCGGGCGCGCCGGGCGCGAGGCGTACCTCGACCACGTTGCCGACCACGTCGACGCCCCAGCCGGTGACCCCGGTAGCGGCCAGGGCACCGACTGCTTGTGCCGCCGCGGCCAGGTCGGCACGGCTGTGCGCCACCCGGCGGGGGGTGGCGCCGGCAGCGCGTACCCGGGCGGCGG
>JBOGDF010000410.1:0-4499 GCA_050701635.1 Micromonosporaceae bacterium
GCGCGGCGGCGTACGCAGCTACCTGGCGGTCCGCGGCGGCATCGCGGTGCGGCCGGTGCTCGGCTCCCGCAGCACCGACACCCTCTCCGGCCTCGGCCCCCCGGTGGTACGCGACGGCGACCAGCTTCCGCTGGGGTCGCCAGCCGGTGGCGCTTCGGCGGCGGCCGGCGGCGACGCCTTGGGAACGCTCGACCGTGACGCCTCGGCGGTGCCCGGTGATGGCGCTTCGGCGGCGGCCGGCGGTGGCGTCTTGGCGGGGGCTGGCGACGGCGCGGGGGCGCCGGGCGGTGAGGGCGGGGCGGTGGGCGTACCCCCGGAAAAGTCCACTGTGGAGCTGCGAGTGGCGCTGGGGCCGCGGGCTGACTGGTTCTCCGCCGCCGCGGTGGACACCTTCCTGACCAGCGAATACGCCGTCTCGCCGACCAGCAACCGGATCGGCGCCCGGCTCACCGGCCCGACCCTGGAGCGCGCCGTCACCGACGAGCTGCCCAGCGAAGGGGTGGTGCTGGGTGCGGTGCAGGTGCCGGCGAACGGGGAGCCGTTGATCTTCCTCGCCGACCATCCGACCACCGGCGGTTACCCGGTGATCGCCGTGGTCGACACTGCCGACATCCCGCTGATCGGGCAGGCCCGACCCGGTACGCCGGTACGTTTCGTCGCGGGCGACCCGCCATGAACGCCGAGCCGGTGACCGCGGTGACGCCGCGCCCCGTCCGGTACGCGGTGATGGCGCAGTGGTGGCGCGAGGTGGCCTTCCTGCACTGGCCCGTCGACCCGGAGCTGGCCACCCGGCTGATGCCGCCCCGGGTCCGCCCCGACCTGCACGACGGCGTCACGTACGTGGGGCTGGTGGCGTTCCGGATGGCGCGCACGAGGCTGCTCGGGCTGCCGCCGGTGCCGTACCTGGGCAGCTTCCCGGAGACCAACGTACGGCTCTACTCGGTCGACGCGCAGGGGCGGCGCGGAGTGGTGTTCCTGTCGATGGACGCGGCCCGGCTGGTGCCGGTGACGGCGGCGCGGGCGGTGCTCGGGCTGCCGTACCGGTGGTCGACGATGGGGGTGGCGGTCGACGGTGACACCCGGGTCTACCGGTGCCGGCGCTCCGGCGGCGGGCACAGCCGGCTACGGGTACGGGTCGGCGAGCGGATCACGCCGTCGCCGCTCGAGCTCTTCCTGACCGCGCGCTGGGGGCTGCACCACGGTCGCCGCTACCTCGCCAACGAGCACCCGAGCTGGCCGCTGCGCCGGGCCGAGCTGGTCGACTGCGACGACACACTGGTGACCGCCGCCGGCCTGCCCGGCATCGCCGACCAGCCACCGGTCAGCGTGCTCTACTCACCCGTGGTGTACGCCCGCTTCGGCCCCACCGCCGGCTGACTCGGCCGTGTCGCCGCCGGATCCGGGTCCGCCGCGGCTGGCCTCGGCTCGGCTGGCCTCGGCTCGGCTGGCCTCGGCTCGGCTGGCTTCGGCACTGGTGAGGCCGGCGCCGGTGGGGGCGCAGTAGAGGGTCAGCTCCAGGCGGTCGGCGCCGTCGGCGGTGATCCGCAGCGGCACGCCCCAGTCCTGGCGTACCAGGTGACAGGCTCCGTGGTCGGTGTCCGCGTCGCAGGTCGCGATCTGCGCCACCACCTCCAGTACGCCCTCGGCGATCCCGTCCGCGAGGGTGAGGTGCCGGGTCAGCTCCTGGGTCACGCCGCCGCCGGCCACCAGCAGCTCCGGCGGGCTGGCCGAGACCTCCAGCCGGATCGGCGACCCGTACGTGGTGTCCAGCTTCTGCCCGGACGGCACGGTGAACGCGACCTCGAGCGTCACCTCACCCGGCCGTACGTGGCTCGGCGGCCGCTCCACGCTGCCGGCCTCACCCTCGACCCGCTGTACGGCGCCGGGGACGACCGGGCGTACCAGCCGGTGCGCCGCCGACTCGACCACGATCGGCTCGCCCCCGAACAGCTTCACGTCGCTCGGCTCGGCCAGCCCGGTCGCGATCGTGGTCAGCTCGTCGGCGCCCGGGTCGTACCGCCGGATCGCCCCGTTGTACGTGTCGGCCACCGCGACCGACCCGTCCGGCAGGATGCCGATCCCGAGCGGATGCTGCAGCAACGCCTCGCCACCCGGCCCGTCCCGGTGTCCGAAGTCGAACAACCCCTCACCCACCACCGTGTGTACGGTGTCGCCGACCACGTACCGCAGGGCGGAGGTCTCGGCGTCGACGAACCACAGCCGGGTGCCGTCCGGGCTGACCGCCAGCCCCGACGGCTGCGCCAGGAACGCCTCCCGCACCGGCCCGTCCCGCAGCCCCTCCACGGTGGTGCCCGCGTACGCCCCGGTGGTACGCGTGATCGGGTCGAACCACCACAGCTGGTGGATCCCCGCCATCGCGACGATCACCCGATCCTGGTACCACGCCACGTCCCACGGTGAGGACAGGTCGGCGGCGTGCGCGTCGTGCGCCCGGAAGTCCACTGTGGAGCGCCAGGGACGGCCCGTGCCGCAGATGGTGAGCACCTCGGGCGGCTCGTCGGCGGAGCCGAGCCGGATGCCCCGCAGCAGGTGGTTGGTGGTGTCGGCGACGACCACGTCGTAACCTGCGCGCTCGGCGATCTGCGGCGGCAGCAGGCACAGCCCCTGCGGCTCACTGAACCGCGCCTGCGCCGGGTCGCCGTCAGCGTGGCCGCGCTGCCCGTCGCCGTACCGGCGTAGTACGGTCTCCGCGTCCCCGGCCAGCTCCACCAGGCTGTGCCGCGCGGTGTCGGCCACCAGCACCGATCCGCCCGGTACGGGCAGCGCCTTGCTCGGGAACCGCAGCAGCGTGTCCGTCACCGGCGGCGGCACGTACGGGGTGTCGCCCCGGCGCAGCGTGCCCTTCGCCTCGTGCTGCTCGGCGAGTTGTCCGATCAGCCGGTCGAGCGCCTCGGCGTGCCCCTCGCCGGCCATGCTGGCGACCAGGTAGCCCTCCGGGTCGACCACCGCGAGCGTGGGCCAGGCGCGGGCGGCGTACTGCCGCCAGGTCGCCAGGTCGGCGTCGTCCAGCACGGGATGGTGCACCGCGTACCGCTCCACGGCGTCCCGCAGGGCGGCCGGGTCGCGCTCGTGCTCGAACTTCGGCGAGTGCACCCCGACCACCACGAGCACGTCGGCGTGCCTCTCTTCGAGCGACCGCAGCTCGTCGAGCACGTGCAGGCAGTTGATGCAGCAGAACGTCCAGAAGTCCAGCAGTACGATCTTGCCGCGCAGCCCGGCCAGCCGGAGCTCCTCGCCGCCGGTGTTCAGCCAGCCGCGGCCGGAGAACTCGGGTGCGCGTACCCGGGGCTCACCCGGGGGCATGGTGGCGTGCGACATCGTTGCGGGGGACGGCTCTGTCACCTCGACATTCTCACCAGATAGTGGACAGATGCGCATGGGGACGACCAGCGCTCAACGCGTGTCGCCCCCATGTCACCCGTTCGGGTAAACCATCAGCAGCGGGTACGCCGTCAGCCGACCTTCTTCAGGCAGAGCACTTCGACGGTCTTGCTGCCGTCGGTGATCGTGACCGTCGCGTCGGCTCCCGGGCACTCGGTCTCGTTCTTGACCTTCTTGGTGATCTTGAAGGCGCCCTTCTCGTCGCAGCTGGCGCTCTCCGGGACCTTGCCGGAACCTTCCTTGACGCAGTCGCCGACCTTGTAGTCGGGGCCGCTGGGCAGGATCGCCCACAGTCCGACGAGTGCGAGCAGCAGGAGCACCACCCCGCCGATCGCGAGCCCGATGATCAGCCCGGTCTTGCCCTTCTTGCCACCACCCGGCGGTACGGCGCCCGCGGTGCCCGGCGCGCCGGGCTGCCCCGGCGGCGGGTATCCGGTGCCGGGCTGCCCGCCGTACACCTGCGGCATCTCACCGCTCTGCTGGCCGGTGGCCTGGCCGGGCTGCCCGTACGGCTGGCCCTGTGCCTGCCCCGGCGCGGCCTGCTCGGCCCCCGGCTGGCCGCTGACCTGGCTCTGCCACCCGCTCGGGGCGGTGGCCCAACCAGCGGTGCCGGCGCTCGGCGTGGCGCCGAACGCGGGCAGCCGCCCGGTCGCGTCGCTGGCCGGACTGTCGCTCGGGGCTTCCGGACCTGCGTACGACGCCGCCTCGGTCTCGGGGGCTCCTGCCGGCGCGCCCGCCGCCGGTTGTCCCTCGGTCGGTGAGCCTGACGTGGGGGCTCCCGAGGTGGGCGCCCCTGAGGTCGGTGCTCCCGAGGTGGGTGCTCCGGACGTGGGTGCTCCGGACGTGGGTGCGGCTCCGGTGCTCGGTGCCTCCGGACCGCCGTACGACGAGCCCAAGCCGGCCGCGACCGCGGGCGAGTCGGTCGGCGGCGCCGCCGGGCTACCCGGGGCGGCCGGGCTGCCTGGAGCGCCTGCCGGCGTGCCCTGCGGCGCGCCAGGTGGGGTCCCTGGGGTCGCGTCCGGCCGACCCCACATCACAGAGGTGGCTTCGTCGGACGTCGGCTGCCTAGGCGGCGCGGGCTGCGCGCCAGGCGCGGC
>JBOGDF010000411.1:0-4491 GCA_050701635.1 Micromonosporaceae bacterium
CGCCGGACCCGTCCACGCGGGCCCGGCGCGACGGCTCAGCGGATCGGGCGGAAGCGGCGCAGCCGCAGGCTGTTGCCGACTACGAACACCGAGGAGAACGCCATCGCGGCGCCGGCGATCATCGGGTTCAACAGGCCGGCGGCGGCCAACGGCAGCGCCGCCAGGTTGTAACCGAACGCCCAGAACAGGTTGCCCTTGATCGTGGTCAAGGTCCGCCGGGAGAGCCGGATCGCGTCCACGGCGGCGGTCAGGTCACCGCGTACCAGGGTCAGGTCGGAGGCCTCGATCGCGACGTCCGTACCGGTGCCCATGGCGAGCCCGAGGTCGGCCTGGGCGAGCGCCGCGGCGTCGTTCACGCCGTCGCCGGCCATCGCCACCACCTTGCCGTCGGCCTGCAGGCGCTTCACCACCTCGACCTTCTCGGCGGGCAGTACGTCAGCGATCACGGTCTCGATCCCGACCTCGGCGGCCACCGCCTGCGCGACGGTGGCGTTGTCGCCGGTCAGCAGCACCGGCGTCAACCCGAGCTCGCGGAGCTGGTCGACGGCGTACCGGGAGCTGGGTTTCACCTCGTCGGCCACCACCAGCAGGCCACGCGCGGCGCCGTCCCAGCCCACCGCGATCACCGTACGGCCGTGCCGGGCCGCCTCGTCCTGGGCCGCGAGCAGCTCGGCGCCGAGCGGCTGGTCGTGCTCGGCGAGCAGCGCCGGCCGACCCACCGTCACCGACGCGCCCTCCACGGTGCCCTGTACGCCGAGGCCGGCCAGGCTGCGGAAGTCGGTCACCGGCGGAGGCGCGTCGGCGCCGCGGACGATCGCCTGCGCGATCGGATGTTCCGAGGCGTGCTCGACGGCGGCGGCGCGGCGCAGCACCGTGTCGGTGTCCTCCCCCGGGGCCGCGACCACGTCGACCAACGCCATCTTCCCGGTGGTCACTGTGCCGGTCTTGTCCAGCACGATGGTGTCGGTACGCCGGGTGCTCTCCAGCATCTCCGGTCCCTTGATCAGGATCCCGAGTTGCGCGCCCCGACCGGTGCCCACCAGCAGCGCGGTCGGCGTCGCGAGCCCGAGCGCGCACGGGCAGGCGATGATCAGTACGGCCACCGCGGCGGTGAACGCCGTCGCCACCGATCCTCCGGTGCCGACCCAGAAGCCGAGGGTGCCGGCCGCGATCCCGATCACGATCGGTACGAACACCGCCGAGATCCGGTCCGCCAGCCGCTGTACGGCGGCCTTGCCGGTCTGCGCTTCCTCCACCAGCCGCGCCATCTGCGCCAGCTGGGTGTCGGCGCCGACCCGGGTGGCGCGTACCACCAGCCGGCCGCCGGAGTTGACGGTGGCTCCGGTGACCGCGTCGCCGGGCGCCACCTCGACCGGCACCGATTCGCCGGTGAGCAGGCTGGCGTCGACCGCCGAGGTGCCGTCGGCCACGACGCCGTCGGTGGCGATCTTCTCGCCGGGGCGTACCACGAACTGGTCCCCGACGGCGAGCTGCTCGACCGGGATGCGTACCTCGACGCCGTCCCGCAGCACGCCGACGTCCTTGGCGCCGAGCTCCAGCAGGGCCCGCAGCGCGGCGCCGGCGCGGCGCTTGGCGCGGTGCTCGAAGTAGCGGCCGGCGAGGATGAAGGTGGCGACCCCAGCGGCCACTTCGAGGTAGATGTTGTCGCTGCCGGCGCCGCGTTCGATGGTGAGCCGGAACGGGTGGGTCATCCCGGGCATGCCGGCCGCACCGAGGAACAGCGCGTACAGCGACCAGCCGAAGGCGGCGAGCGTACCGATCGAGATCAGGGTGTCCATGGTGGCGGCGCCGTACCGCAGGTTCTTGGCGGCGGCGACGTGGAACGGCCAGGCGCCCCACACCACCACCGGCGCGGCCAGCACCAGCGACGCCCACTGCCAGTACGTGAACTGCAGTGCCGGGATCATCGCCAGCAGCACCACCGGCACCGACAGCACCGCGCTGATCACCAGCCGGTTGCGCAACGCGGTCAGCGCGACGTCCTCCGGCTCCTGCGCCGCTGCCTCGGCCGCAGGTGGCGCCGGCACCGCTGCGGTGTAGCCGGTCTTCTCCACGGTGGCGATCAGGTCGGCGATGTCGACCGTGCCGCCGTACGAGACCTTCGCCTTCTCGGTGGCGAAGTTGACCGACGCGCGTACCCCGTCCAGGCGGTTGAGTTTCTTCTCGATCCGCGCGGCGCAGGAGGCGCAGGTCATGCCGCCGATCAGCAGCTCGGCCTGCTGCTCGGGCCTGCGCTGCTCGGCCTCGACCGGGCTAGTCATGGCTGCCTGCCTCGATGGTGAATTCGGCGGTACGCACCACGTCGCCGTGCCGGAAGTCCAGGTACAGCCGGTAGCTGCCGGCCGACGGGACCTCGGCGTAGAACGTGATGCCCGGTCCGGGCTGGGTCTTGCCGTCGCCGGGCTCCCCGTCCGGGTGGACGTGCAGGTAGGCCAGGTCGTACTGGCGTAGCGCCACCAGATGACCGTACGCCGCCAGGTAAGGCTGCAGGTCGGTCACCGGCTTGCCGTCGCGGCTGACGGTCAGGGTGAGCTTGCTGGTACGCCCCGGCTCCAGAGTGCCGTCGATCCGGACGGTGTAGCCGTCGACGGTCGCGATCGCGGCCGGCTCCGGCAGCGGACGCGGCGCGAAAGCACCCGCCACGTTGACGTCCATGCCGAGGGTCAGCCCTTCGCCGCCGGTGGGCGTGAAGTCGGCGTACGCCCGGTACGTGCCCGGCGCGCCGAGGGGAGATTTCACCGTCCAGGTGCCGTCAGCGGCCATCGTCGGGTGTACGTGACGGAAGCCGGCCAGGTCACGGCGTACCACGACCAGGTGCATCTGCTTGTCGTGCTCGACGTCGAACCGGGTGACCGGGTGCCCGTCCGAGCCGGTGATCCGGAACGCGAATTCGCCGCGCGGCGCGGTGACCGGCTGCACGGTGTAGCCCCGGTCGGAGACCATCAGCCCGCCCGGCAGGTCGGCGGCGGGCTGCTTCTTCTGGTCGCCGCCCGCGTCGTGCCCGCCGTCACCGTGCCCGCCGCCGGTGGTCGCCTCGTGCTGGGGCGGCTCCTCGGTGACCGGTCCGACCAGCTTGCCAATGCCGTACGTCCCGCCGAAGACCGCTACCAGGGCGAGTGCGAATCCGCCGAGCTTGACCGCGGTGTTCATCGCGGGCACCTCACTCTCTCGTTCTCTCGTTCGTGGCTTTCAGGTGCTGCGTGTGGTGTCCAGCGCCGCCAGGCGCTGACCGGTGCTGTGCGCCGTCAGGCGCTGACCAGCTCGTAGCCGGCCTCGTCGACGGCCTCGCGTACGGCGGCGTCCGCCAGCGGCTCGGCGCTGGTCACGGTGACGGTGCCGGAGCCGAGGTCGACGGCGACGTCGCTCACTCCGTCGAGCTGGCCGATCTCGGTGCTGACCGCGCTGACGCAGTGCCCGCACGTCATGCCCTTCACCACGTACTCCCGCGTGACCATGGCAGCTCCCCTTTCTGGGCTCGCATACCCCCCACGGGTATCCGAATGACTGGACTCTAGCATACCCCCCGGGGGTTATCTACACGCGGCGGATCCAGTGCCGCAGCTCATACCGCCGGTCGTGGGAAGGCTGGTTTCATGGTCGTACCCGACCCATTTCATGGTCGTACGCGACCCAGGGAGCCGCACATGGCCGAGCAGTTCGCCCGCACCACCGACGGCATCGAGCTGTGCTACGAGACGTTCGGCGACCCGGGCGACGAGCCGATGCTGCTGATCATGGGGCTCGGTGCGCAGATGATCTGGTGGGAGGACGACTTCTGCGCGCTGCTCGCCAGCCGCGGCTTCCACGTGATCCGGTACGACAACCGGGACTGCGGCCGCTCCACGTCGATGTCCGGCCGGGTCAGCCTGCCCGCCGCGCTGCTGCTGCGGCGTGCCCCGTACCCGCTGCCGTCCCTGGCGTCCGACGCCGCGGGGCTGCTCGGCCACCTGGAGACCGGGCCGGCGCACGTGGTCGGCTGCTCGATGGGCGGCATGATCGCGCAGCTGCTGGCGCTCGAACACCCGCAGCTGGTACGCAGCCTCACCTCGATCATGTCCAGCACCGGCAGCCGCCTGGTCGGCCGGCCGTCACGCCGCGGGGCGGCCGCGCTGATGTCCGCGCCGCCGATCGAGCGGGACCCGTACGTGGCGCACCTGGTCACGGTGTTCCGGAAGATCGGCTCGCCCGGCTACCCGTTCGACGCCGACCGGATGGCGGAGCGGGCCGGCCGTACCTTCGACCGGGGAATCAACCGGGCCGGCACCGCGCGGCAGCTCGCCGCCTGCCTCGCGGCCACCGACCGTACCGCCGCGCTGCGGAAGGTACGCGTGCCGGCCGCCGTGATCCACGGCGCCGCCGACCCGCTGATCCACGTCAGCGGCGGGGTGGCGACCGCCCGGGCGATCCCGGACTGCGAGCTGCACGTGATCGACGGGATGGGCCACGACCTGCCCGAGACGCTGTGGCCCC
>JBOGDF010000412.1:0-4485 GCA_050701635.1 Micromonosporaceae bacterium
GCGGTGGAGTCACCACCCGCGGCGGCGCCGTCCGCGTCACCGTTGCGGCGGGTACGCCGTCGCTGCCGGCGCGGTCGGTCCCCGACCTCCCCGGAGCTGTCCCCGCCCCGTGCCGCCCCGTCACGGGCCGCACCGTCACGGGACGCGCCGTCGCGGGACGTGCCGCGCGGAGCCGCACCGTCCCGGCTCCGGCCGGAGCGGCCCCCGGCGCGCGGCTCGGGCCGGCCACGGCGGCCGCGCTTCTTCGGCTCGATGTCCTCGGTCTCCTCGGCCTCCAGGCCCGCCCGGGTGCGCTGCGCACTGGGCAGGATGCCGGTGGCGCCTTCCGGGATCAGCAGGTCGGCGTACAGGTGAGGAGAGGTGTGGTACGTCTCGACCGGCTCCGCCTCGCCGACGCCGAGCGCCCGGTGGATCAACTTCCAGCGGGGCAGATCTTCCCAGTCCACGAAGGTGACCGCGACGCCGGTGGCGCCGGCCCGGCCGGTACGCCCGATCCGGTGCACGTACGTGTCCGCGTCGTCCGGGCAGTCGTAGTTGATCACGTGGCTGACGCCGGTGACGTCCAGCCCGCGGGCCGCCACGTCGGTGGCCACCAGGATGTCCACCTTCCCGGTACGGAACGCGCGCAGCGCCTGTTCCCGGGCGGCCTGCCCCAGGTCGCCGTGCACCGGCGCGGCCGCGAAGCCGCGGAAGTCCAGATCGTCGGCGACCTTCTGCGCGGCCCGCTTGGTACGGCAGAAGATCATGGTGAGGGTACGTTCCTTGGCCTGCAGGATCCGGGCCACCATCTCCAGCTTGTTCAGCGGGTGGGTCCGGTAGACGAACTGCGCGGTGTCCGGTGACGGGCCGGTGTCCGTGGCGTGGTTGGCGTGGATGGTCAGCGGGTGGTGCAGGAACCGGCGCGCGATCCGCACGATCGGGTCCGGCATCGTCGCCGAGAACAGCATCGTCTGACGCCGTTCCGGCAGCATGCTGAGGATCTTCTCGACGTCCTCGGCGAACCCGAGGTCGAGCATCCGGTCGGCCTCGTCGAGCACCAGGATGCGTACCTGGTCCAGCCGCAGGTGCCTGCCCTTGGCGAGGTCCAGCAGCCGGCCCGGGGTGCCGACCACCAGGTCGACGCCGGACTTGAGCTTGTTGGTCTGCGGCTCGTACGCGACGCCGCCGTACACCGCGAGCACCCGGATCTTGCGCAGCGAGCCGGCCTGCTCCAGGTCGCGCGCCACCTGCAGGCAGAGCTCGCGGGTGGGCACCACGACCAGCGCCTGCGGTACGCCGTTGGCGCCCTCGTCCGGGCCGTCCAGGTGCTCCAGCATCGGCACCCCGAAGCCCAGCGTCTTGCCGGTGCCGGTGGGGGCCTGGCCGATCATGTCGCTGCCACGCAGCAGCGCCGGGATCGCGTACTCCTGGATCGCGAACGCCCGGGTGATGCCGACCTTCTCCAGGGCGGCGATGGTCTCCTCGCGTACCCCCAGCTCCCGGAACGTGGGGCTGTCGGGGCGGACCGGAGCGCGCGCGGCGAGCTCCTCGACGGTCTCCACCTCGGGGGCGCCCACGGTCGCGTGGTCGAGCGCCGCGGCGGACTCGCCGGGTACGTCGTCGCCGGCCAGCGGGCCGGTAGGTGTGCTGTCTTGCTCTGTGATGTCCTTCTCCTTGGCTGTGCGGCTTGCGGAGCAGTGCTTGGTGTAAGCGCTGCTAGCCCGCGGTGTACGCCGCACGCGACGGCCAATCGGCCGTCACGGGCGTCTCACCGCCTCGAACCGCGGCGGATTGCGGGGGTGGATCCACCCGCATCGACCTCTATGGTACGCGGGCGGCCCGGACCCACCGCGCAGGCACCGCCGGACGGTGCTGATGGCTCTGCGCTCCGCGCGCTGCGATGCTCACTCGGGGTCGCCTTCGCGGTAGCCTGCCAACGTGTCCGACGCCGATCGCAGCCAGTCACCGTCCACCCCGCCCGCCACCTCGGAGAACGCTCCCGGGGCGGCCTCCGGCGACGCCGTACACCCGCCGCCGCCCACCGACGCCGTGGTCGAGCTGCTCGGGGTGTTGGCGTACGGGCACCTGGTGGCGTTCGACACGATGTCCGCCGACGCCCGGCTGGCGCCCGACCTGGGACGGCGCGCGGTGCTGTGCGAGATGGCCGCCGCCGAGATCGGCCACTACGGGCGGCTCACTGCCCGGCTGCGCGAGCTCGGCGCCGACCCGGAGCAGGCGATGCAGCCGTACGTGGCCGCGTTCTCGGCGTACCACCAGCAGACCCAGCCCCGGGACTGGCTCGAGGGGCTGGTCAAGGCGTACGTGGGTGAGGGCATCGCCGACGACTTCTACCGCGAGGTGGCGGCCTTCCTCGCCTCACCGGACCGCGAGCTGGTGCTCGACGTGCTGCACGACACCCGGTACGCCGATTTCGCGGTCGCCGAGATCCGCAGCGCCATCGAGGCCGACCCCAAGGTGGCGAACCGGCTGGCGCTGTGGGCCCGCCGGCTGGTGGGCGAGGCGCTCTCCCAGTCGCAGCGGGTGGCGGTCGAGCAGGACGCGTTGACGCTGCTGATCGTGGAAGGCTCCGGGGATCTGGCCGGGGTGGGCGCGCTGATCAAGCGGATCACCACCGCGCACACCGTACGGATGACGACCGCCGGCCTCAACAACTGAGACCGGCGGGTCGGAGGTGGCGCGAGCGCGGGGCGGGGCTGGCTCAGCTGGCGGTGAAGCCGACCGACCTGGGGGACTGCTCCGCGATCTCCACGTACGCGAGCTTGCTGACCGGCACCAGCACCCGGCGGCCCTTCTCGTCGACCAGGCTCAGCAGACCGTCGTCGCTGGCGAGCGCCGTGGTGACCGCCTTCTCCACGTCGGCCGGGCTCAGGTTGCTCTCCAACGTCAACTCGCGGGGCGCGAACTGCACCCCGATCTTGACCTCCACAATGTCTCCTTCGCGATGCTGCGGTCGGGCTAGCGCGATGCTGCGGTCGGGCTAGCGACTTTGGTCGAAGATTAGCTGGACTGTTCGCTCTGCAGCGGGAAGCTGGAGATTCCGCGCCACGCCAGGGTGGTGAGCAGCTCCACCGCGTCGTCGATCGGCACCGTGCTGCCGGCGGTGAGCCAGTAGCGGGCGGTGATCTCGGCGGCGCCGGTGAGTCCGACCGCGAGCAGGGCCGCCCGCTCCCGGCTGACGCCGGTGTCGGCCATGATGGTCTCGGTGACCGCCTCGATGGAGGCCCGCTCCACCCGGTCGATGCGCTCGCGTACCGCGGCGTCGTTGCGCAGGTCGGACTCGAAGACCAGCCGGAACGCGCCGCCGCCGTCGCCGACGAACTCGAAGTACGCCCGCATCGTGGCGTGCACCCGGATCTTGTTGTCGGTGGTGGACGCCATCGCGTCGCGGATCCGTGTGATCAACGCGTCGACGTGGGTGTCGAGCAGCGCCAGGTAGAGCTCCAGCTTGCCCGGGAAGTGCTGGTACAGCACGGGCTTGCTGACCCCGGCCTGCTCCGCGATCTCGTCCATCGCGGTGGCGTGGTAGCCGCGCGCCACGAAGACCTGCTGGGCGGCGGCCAGCAGCTGCTTGCGGCGGGCGGATCTGGGCAGCCTGACCGGTCGACCGTCTGTCTGCGTACTGCCGGTCATGACCACCTCCTCGTGCTGGCTGTGCGGCGTATCCGGTGTCGTACACCGTCGGTGTAGCGAGCCTAGCGGGTCGTTCGCTGTGGTCCCCCGTCCGTGGCGCCCGGCGATGGGGGTCCGTATCACGCTGCGGTCGCTCGCGTACGGCGTGCACACCACGGTAGCCTCCCGGTGTCGGGGAGCCTTACGCGCTCACTGCGAGCAACGCACCCGTACGTGCTCAGCCCTAAGGAGCGCCACGTGTACGAGCCGCCAGCGCCAGACGCGAGATCGCAATGGTCGCCAGCAGCCGAACCGGATGGCTCACCCGCCTCGGTGTGGCCACCTCAGCAGCTGTGGTCGGATTCGGCGCGCCCGGAGTCCGGCCCGGGGTCGGAGGACGGCACCGCCGGGCGGGGCCATCTCGCCGACCAGTTCTGGCGGCGCAACGGTACGGCGGCCCCTGGCGGCCCCAGGCCGCCCGAGAGACCCGAAGAGCACGACCAGGGCAACGTGGTACGCCTCGTCGGCGGGCGTGGCAGCGGGCACCGCCGGGCGGCGCATCCGCGCGAGCCGGACCGGCCGCCGCAGCTCGCCGCGCCGGTCCTGGTGCCCGAGCCGGCCACCGCGCCGGACCGGTCGGAGCCGGAGCCGCCCCCCGGGTTGGGAGACCTTCCGACCGGCGAGTTCCCGCGCTGGGGCACCGGCCTGGTGCCGATGATCGGCCCGGCACCGGTCGACGAGCCGGTGTCGTCCCCGTTCCTGGCGCCGGTCGAGCCGGCCGCACCGTCCCCGTTCCAGGCGCCACCCGTACCGGCGCAGTCTCCGGTCCAGGGGCAGCCCCCGGCGCCGGTAGCGGCGCCCCGCCCGGTGGAGGCG
>JBOGDF010000413.1:0-4443 GCA_050701635.1 Micromonosporaceae bacterium
CGCCCGGCCCGGCCGGGCGGTCACGCCAGGCGGAGGCCGAAGACCAGCGCGTCGGGGAGGGACACGATCTCGGTGAAGCCGAGCTTGCGGTAGAACGCCACCGCCCGCTCGTTGCGCCGCCCCACTCCGAGGTGTACGCCCTCCGACCCGGTCTCGCGGAGCGCCGCCAGCAGCGTGTCCATCAGCCGACGGCCGTTGCCGCCGCTCTGGGCCCGCGGCAGCAGGTCGACGTGCAGATGCGACGGGTACGCCGCCGTCACCTCCGGCGCGGTGCGTCGCGGGTGATGAATCAGGTCGATCAACCGCTGATCCGGCGTCCACTGTGGACGATCGGCGGGATCGGGCGGCGCCGGGTAGCGGCGGCGCAGCGGCGGCCACCACTCACGCTCGGCGCGGGCTTCGAACGCGGCGGTGTCGAGGGCGCCGAGCACGTACCCGGCGGGTGCGCCGTCGTCCAGCACGTACGCCAGGGACGGCTCCAGCTCCAGGTAGGGCCCCACGTACACATCGCCGAGCAGGTCGGGGTCGGCGTACAGGCCGGTGGCGTCGCCGCCGCTGTCGCCGGTGGCCAGGCAGATCCGGTAGAGAGCGTCTCGGTCGGCGCTGCGATAGCGCCGGATCACGGCGACGGGCTCCGGCATCACCCCACGGTACGCGGGGACACCCCGGGGAATGCGGCGGCGATCCGCGGGCGGGCTACGTACCATCGCAAAGCATGACGCCGGGACCGAACGCCGGGCGGAAGCTTCCCGACAAGCCGTCGCTGGACGGACTCGAGGAGAAGTGGACGCGCCGCTGGGATGAGCAGGAGACGTACGCCTTCGACCGCGCCAAGCGGCGGTCGGAGGTATACGCGATCGACACTCCCCCGCCGACGGTCTCCGGGTCGCTGCACATCGGGCACGTGTTCTCGTACACCCACACCGATCTGGTCGCGCGCTACCAGCGGATGCGGGGCAAAGCGGTGTTCTATCCGATGGGCTGGGACGACAACGGGCTGCCCACCGAGCGCCGGGTGCAGCACTACTTCGGGGTGCGGTGCGACCCGTACCTGCCGTACGACCCGGGGTTTCTGCCGCCGTCGGAGCCGCCGAAGCAGCAGCTCGCGATCTCGCGGCGCAACTTCATCGAGCTGTGCCACCAGCTGACCGACATCGACGAGCAGGCGTTCGAGCAGATCTGGCGCCGGCTCGGGCTCTCGGTGGACTGGACGTACCTCTACACCACGATCGGGGACGCGTCGCGTACCGCCAGCCAGCGGGCGTTCCTGCGGAATCTGGCGCGGGGCGAGGCGTACACCGCGCAGGCGCCGACGCTGTGGGACACCACCTTCGGCACCGCGGTCGCCCAGGCCGAGCTGGAGGATCGGGACCGGCCGGGGGCGTACCACCGGCTGCTGTTCACCGCGGAGGACGGCACCACCGTGCCGGTCGAGACCACCCGGCCGGAGCTGCTCCCGGCGTGCGTCGCGGCGGTCTGCCACCCCGACGACGACCGTTACGGCCCGTTAGTGGGCAGGACCCTAACCACTCCCTTGTTTGGTACGCGCGTCAAGGTGCACTCGCATCCGCTGGCTGACCCGGAGAAGGGCTCCGGGATCGCGATGATCTGTACGTTCGGCGACCTCACCGACGTGACCTGGTGGCGCGACCTCGACCTGCCGACCCGGCCGATCGTGGGCCGCGACGGCCGCCTTGTGGAGGAGCCGCCGGAGGGCGTGGCGGGGCCCTATGACCAGCTCGCGGGGCTCTACGTGAAGCAGGCGCGGCGGCGCGTCGTGGAGCTGCTGCGGGACGCGGGCGCGCTGGACGGAGAGCCGCGCGAGATCACGCACCCGGTGAAGTTCTACGAGCGCGGCGAGCAGCCGCTCGAGATCGTCACCACCCGCCAGTGGTATCTGCGCAACGGCGGCCGCGACACCCCGCTGCGGGAGCAGCTGCTCGTCCGCGGCGACGAGCTGGAGTGGGTGCCGCCGCACATGCGGCACCGCTACCGGCACTGGGTGGAGGGGCTGACCGGCGACTGGCTGATCAGCCGGCAGCGCTACTTCGGCGTACCGATCCCGGTGTGGTACCGACTGGACGAGGTGGGGCTGCCCGACTACGACAGTCCGGTCGCGCCTTCCGAAGCGGAGCTGCCGGTGGACCCGTCGTCGCAGGCGCCGGCCGGCTACACCGAGGCGGACCGGGGCCGGCCGGGCGGGTTCATCGCCGACCCGGACGTGATGGACACCTGGGCCACCTCGTCACTGACCCCGCAGATCGCCGCCGGCTGGGAACGCGACCCCGACCTGTACGGCCGGGTCTTCCCGATGGACCTGCGGCCGCAGAGCCACGAGATCATCCGTACCTGGTTGTTCGCGACGACGGTGCGCAGCCACTTGGAGCACGGCGTACTGCCGTGGCGGCGTACGGTGATCTCCGGCTGGATCCTGGACCCGGACCGCAAGAAGATGTCCAAGTCCAAGGGCAACGTGGTGACGCCGGCCGAGTGGCTTGATCGCTACGGCTCCGACGCGGTGCGCTACTGGGCGGCGTCCGGGCGACCCGGGATGGACACCGCGTTCGACGAGAACCAGATGCGGGTCGGCCGCCGGCTCGCGGTGAAGCTGCTCAACGCCTCGAAGTTCGTGCTCGGGCTGCAGCCGTCGCTGACCGGCACCGCCACCGAGCCACTGGACCGGGCGCTGCTGGCGAGCCTGTCCGGCGTGGTCGCCGACGCCACAGCCGCGTTCGAACGGTACGACCACACCGCCGCCCTGGAGACGGTGGAACGCTTCTTCTGGATGTTCTGCGACGACTACCTCGAGCTGGTGAAGGAGCGCTCGTACGGGGGGCGGGGCGCGCCCGCCGCCGACTCGGCGAAGACCACGCTGGCGCTCGCGCTGTCGGTGCTGCTGCGACTGTTCGCGCCGTTCCTGCCGTACGTCACCGAGGAGGTCTGGTCCTGGTGGCGGTACGGCTCGATCCACCGCGCCCCGTGGCCCACCCCGCGCGAGGTGTACGCCGGCCCCGGCGGTACGGCGCCCGAGCTGCTGAGCGTGGTGAGCGGCGCCCTGTCGCAGGTACGCCGCGCCAAGTCCGACCGCAAGCTGTCGATGCGCGCCGAGATCGGGCTGGCCGAGATCCTGGCGCCGGCCGAGCAGGCGGCCCTGTTGTCGCAGGTGGCGGGCGACCTGGCCGCCGCCGGACGGATCACCACGCTCGACATCAAGCCCAGCGAGGTCAACGAGCTCATCGTCGCCTGCGCCTTCTGACCCGCACCCGCCCCGCCGCCCACCGCTCGCCGCTCGCCGCTCGCCGCTCGCCGCTCGCCGCTCGCCGCTCCATGATCATGGGCACCTTGATGTCGTCATGACTACGTGATGGGCCCCATGATCATGGAGCAGTGGGTGCGGCGCCGGCGCGCGGACCTGCGTACCCGAGGGCTTGCGCTCGCGGCTGCTCGTGTGCGTATACTCGTACACGAGTAATCGGAAGCGAGGTGGTCGCGGTGGCGGCGAAACGGCGCAAGGTCGGCAACATGCTGGCGCTGGCCGTGCTGGCGGTGGTGGTCGAGCGCCCGATGCACCCGTACGAGATGGCCTCCGTGATCAAGGCGCGCGGCAAAGAGCAGGACATGACGATCAAGTGGGGTTCGTTCTACACCGTGGTGGGCAACCTCGCGAAGCATCGGCTGATCGAGCCGGTGGAGAGCAACCGGCAGGGCGGCCGGCCGGAGCGCACCGTCTACCGGATCACCGACGCCGGGCGCGAGGAGCTCGCCGACTGGGCCCGGGAGCTGATCACTGAGCTCGACCGGGAGCCGCCGAAGTTCGAGGCCGGGCTGTCGGTGATGCCGATCCTGGGGCCGGACGAGGCGACCGCGCTGCTCACCCAACGCCTGGAGCGCCTGGACGAGCAGATCGAGCGGCAACGCGACTCCCTGACGCGCGACGGCACGGAGCTGCCGCGGCTGTTCCTGGTCGAGGTCGAGTACGACCTGGCGCTACGCGAGGCCGAAGCGACCTGGCTGCGCGCCCTGGTCGGCGAGCTGAGCGACGGGAGCTTCCCGGGGCTGGAGCAGTGGCGGCGCTTCCACACCACCGGCGTACTGCCCCCGGAGCTGGCCGAGTTGGCGGCGAAAGGCAGCGACCCCGACGAGCCATAGAAGACATAGAAACGGACCCCGGTGGCGGTGCGGCAACACCACCACCGGAGTCCTCGACCTCGCACCGAACCCGCGTACGGGACCCGGCCACGAAGTGGCATTCGTCAGGATAGCTGGGCTCCCTTCCGCAGGCCGGTGCCTGCACACCACCGGAACGCCGGCGACGTGCCGGCACATCGAAAGACATCCCAGGAGTTTGAATGTCAAGCAGCAGCCTCGGTGAGGTGATGCGACCAGGCGGTCGCCTCGTCGTAGAGCGTGCCCGTTTTGAGGCATCCGTGGAGGATGCCGACG
>JBOGDF010000414.1:0-4428 GCA_050701635.1 Micromonosporaceae bacterium
CCCGCGGCGGCACGGACTGGTCGCGGGCCGTCAGCGGCGGCGTGGGCTGGTCGGGGGCCGTCAGCGGCGGCGTGGGCTGGTCGGGGGCCGTCAGCGGCGTGTCAGTCGACATCAGTCGAGTCCGAACACCGAGCCGGGGACCGCGCCTTCCCACGGCGTCACGTCGTTGTAGCCGTCCACCGCGGTGTCCGCGACGTCGCTGGCGAGATCGCCGACCGCGCGTCCCAGTGGGGAGCACCCCACGGCGCCGCCGACACCGCCCAGGATGGTCGCCGCCGCCTTCGTGTACAGCCCCGGCACCCTCATCCCGAGCGCGGCACCACCGCGGGCACAGGCGAACGCCGTCGCGGTCTCGCCCGCCGCACCGCCGGCCGCCTCGTGCACGCTGGCGCCCTCGTTCAACCGGCGGCTGAACGCGCTGGCGGCGGTGAACGCGGAGCCGGCGATGGTCAATCCCCTGGCGGTACGGTCGATCAGCCGTTGAATGTGCGGCGGCACCGGCCGTCCGCTGAACATCGGCCACGCGCCGCCCCGCCCGGGCATCAGCGGGCTGCCCGGGCGTACCGCCCCAGGGGCCTTCACCCAGTACCGGTGACCGTTGCGGGTCTTGAAGATCGTCAGGCCGGCGCCGACGGCGAACGCGGCGCGGCCGGCGTACCACGGGCCGAGGCCGAGTGGGCCCGGGTCGCCGGGCGGGAAGACGTTGCCCTTCAGCGCGTTCCACATCAGCTCCAGGCCGCGCCGGTTCACTCCGAGCGCGTCAGCTGCGGTCTCGCCGAGCGACCGGGCGCCCGACAGGAACGCCTGCTCGGCCCGTTCCAGCAGCCCCGAGAGGCCGCGAAGCCCGTCCACCACCGCCTGCGCGTCCGGCGGCAACCCGCCGACGTCCACGGTCAGGTCGGTGGCCGCGCCGCTGACCGAGCGCGCCTGCGTACGCAGATAATCGTCGAACAGCAGCAGCTCGTCGATCACGAACCGGCGCACCCCGTACGTCATGACAGCGCCTCTTTGATCACCGTGGCGGCGAGCGCGACCTTCGCGGCCGCCAGCTGCGTTGTCGCGTCGTCAGCCTTGCGTTCCCACTTGGCGGCGATCTCGTCCAGCTCGCCGACCGCCTCGGAGACCCGGCCGCGTACCCGTTGCACGGTGCCCTGCGCGGACGCCACCCGGCCCTGCGCCCGGTCGATCCGTGGTGCCCGCGACTGCATCCCGCCCAGGTCGACCGGGTCCGCGTCGAGCCCGTCCCGGGACCCGCTCAGCTGGCGGGACGCGGTACGGGTCGCCTTGGCGTACGCCCGGTACTTCTCGACCTTGCCCTGCAGCGCGTCCACCCGCGCCTGCAACACCGCAACCGCACTCATGCCGCCAGTCTCCGACCCCCACCCGCACAGCAAAATGGGAAACCCTCCCCGTCGCCCCGCCCACTTGGGAGGGCGACGGCTGGTCGACACGCCGGCCGGTACGGCGTGTCGAAGTGCCGTCAACCCCCCAAGTGACCGGCGCGCCAGCGCGACGGGGACCGCGCGCTTGGGGAGGGTTTCCGATTCCGCGTGGCACCCGGGGTGCTTAGCGTGGGAATCCGGTGCGGCCCGTTGGGTCGCGCGATCTTGAGGAGGCCAACATGGTGACTAAGACGGACGGCACGATCGCGCTACCGCCCGCGGACGCGGAAAGGCTGGCGGGGATCTTCGGTGCGAACGCCGGCTCGACGGCGACGCTGATCAGCCATCTGAAGACGTACATCGCGAACATGGAGTCGATGATCAAGGGCATGTCCGAGGACGGCCGGCAGATGCAGAGCATGATCACCGAGCTGGACACCAACACCAAGGACGTGATGATGCGATCGGCCGGCAGCCGGGCGCAGCGCTTCGACGCCGCGTGGGAGGCCGAGTTCAAGCCGGCGATGACCAGCATGAACCAACGTATCGACGAGGACTTCGTCCCGTGGATGAAGAAGATGGACACCGCACTCACGGACTTCAAGACCACGATGGCGAAGATGGAGACCGCGCTCGGCGACGCGCAGCGCGAGCTCGCCGGCTTCGCCCGCGACATGGTCGCCGCCGGCGGCTGAGCCTCCACAATGGAGTACGAGATCACCGTGGTCGACGACCGCGGCCGGTCCACGCCGGTGGTGGTCGAGGCCGGTACGGCGGCCACGGTGAAGGCGCTGCGGCGCGGGCTGGCCGGCGTACTGGACGGGGCGGACGGCACCGCGTTTGTGGACGGCCGGCCGCTCGTCGACGACCAGTCGCTGACGGAGGCCGGCCTGGCGACCGGCGCCACCGTGTCGCTGGGACGGCCGATGCCGCGCGGCGCGCGTACCCCCGAAGTGCCGGAGGTGGCGGTGGTGGGCGGGCTGGCCGCCGGGATGAGCGTCTCGCTGCCGGACGCGGGCACGGTCATCCTCGGGCGGGCGAAGGACTGCGATCTGGTGCTCGACGACCCGGAGGTGAGCCGGCACCACGCGTCCGTGAGCGCCGCCGGCGGGGCCGCCACGATCAAGGACCGGGGGTCGCGCAACGGCACCGGGTTCCGCGGCTACCGGCTGAGCGACGCCACGCGGGTCAGCGACGGCGACGCCGCGCAGCTCGGCGAGACGATGATCGAGTTCCGGCACCGGCCGGCCGCCGATGCCCAGCTCACCCTCGATCCGGCGTCCGGCATCACCCGGTTCAACCGGCCGCCGCGGATCCTGCCGCCGGTGGGGCGGCCCGAGGTCGACGTACCGGCCGAGCCCACCAAGCCGCGCGGCTTCCGGTTCCCGCTGGCGACTGTGCTGCTGCCGCTGCTGCTGGCCGGCCTGCTGTACGCGTTCATGCCCAACTCCTGGTACTTCCTGATCTTCCTGGCGTTCTCCCCGGTGATGGCGATTGCGCACGTGATCACCGAACGCCGCAGCGGCCGCAAGGACTACAAAGAGGCGCTGAAGGAGTACGAGGCGGAGCTGGCCGCCATCGACGCCCGGCTGCGCGATCTGGCGATCGCCGAAGCGCGCGACGTCGCCCGGCACGCCCCCGATCCGGCGCTGCTGGTCGGCATCGCGACCGGCGGCAACGGAAGACTGTTCGAACGGCGTCCCGCCAATCCGGACTTCCTGCGGCTGCGGGTCGGGCTCACCGACCGGCCGGTGGACGTACGGCTGACCGGGTCGGGCGCGGACGGCTACCCGACGCCGCTGGCGTACGGGGTGCCGGTGTGCGTCGAGCTGGCGGACGCGGGGGTGCTGGGGGTGGCGGGGCCGCGCCGGGCCACCCTCAGCATGGCGCGGGCGCTGCTGGCGCAGGCGGCCACCCTGCACGCGCCGCACGATCTCGGGATCGTGGTGCTCACCGGCTCCGACGGCGCCGCCGACTGGGACTGGGCGAGCTGGCTGCCGCACACCCTGCCGCACCGCGCCGACATCGCGGCCCGCCGGATGGTCGCCTGCGACCGGCAACAGGCCGAGGCCCGGCTGGCCGAGCTGCGCCGCATCCTCGGGGAGCGGCGCAGCGAGCGGCGTTCGGCGCTGCGGGACCAGGCCCCAGCCGGGCGCCGGATGCTGCTGGTGCTCGACGGCGCCCGCCGGTTGCGCGACCTGCCGGGCCTCGCCGACCTGCTCACCGACGGCCCATCCCTCGGGGTGTACGCCGTCTGCCTGGACACCACCGAGTCCAGCCTTCCCGACGAGTGCCGCGCCACCGTGACCGTGACCAGCTCGTCGGGGTCCCGGGTCCGGGTCAACCGTCCTGGCGACGTACCAACAGACGAGGTTTTGGCCGACGGGATGCCGAGGCGGCTGGCGCAGCGGCTGGCGCGGGAACTGGCGCCGCTGCGGGTGCTGGGGGCGAGGTTCGGCGACGACGGCGACCTGCCGGACGCGGTGCGGTTCCTCGACCTCGCGGGGCTGGGCGCGGATCCGGATCCGGCCGCCGTCGCGGTGCGGTGGGCGGCGCAGCCCGGTGGGCGCAGTACGAAGGCGCTGCTCGGGGTCGGGCAGGACGGACCGGTCACCGTGGACCTGCGCAGGGACGGCCCGCACACCCTGATCGCCGGTACGTCCGGCGCCGGCAAGTCGGAGCTGTTGCAGACGCTGGTCGCGTCGCTGGCGCTGCACAACGCGCCCGACGCGCTGAACTTCGTACTGGTGGACTACAAGGGCGGGTCGGCGTTCGGGCCGTGCCGGGACCTGCCGCACTGCGTCGGGATGGTCACCGACCTGGACGGCCACCTCGCCAACCGGGCGCTCGCGTCGCTGTCCGCCGAGCTCCGCCGCCGGGAAGCCATCCTCGCGGAGGCGGATGCCAAGGACATCGAGGACTACTGGGCGGTGACCGGTGGTCGGCTGCCCCGGCTGGTGATCGTGGTGGACGAGTTCGCGTCGCTGGTGGAGGAGATTCCCGAGTTCGTCACCGGGGTGGTCGGGATCGGGATGCGGGGGCGCAG
>JBOGDF010000415.1:0-4427 GCA_050701635.1 Micromonosporaceae bacterium
GCCAGCAGCCGGGTACGGCCGTGGCGGCGTACCGGCTCGGGGGCCCGGTCGAGCAGCGCCAGCGCGTCCGCCGGGCGGTCCGCCTGCAGCAGCGCCTCGCCGGCCTCCGTGGTGAGCTGCCGCAGCCGCGGCGCCAGTTCGCAGGCCCGCAGCAACAGGTCGGCCCGGGCGTCGCCGGTCTCCAGCAACGCCAGGTTGCGCAACGCCCAGGGGGTACGCACGTGCGCCAGTGACTCGGTGTACGCCTGCCGCGCGGCGACCAGATCTCCCTCCGCGTGCGCGGCGACCCCGAGCAGCAGCCGGCTGTGCCAGGACGACTCCGCCCCGGCGAGCCGCCGGCGCCAGTCGGGGCCGGTGACGTACCCGGCCGGCGGTGTGGCCGGATCGGCCGGCGGCAGCTCCCCGGTGTCGAGCAGGGCGGCGTACGGGCTCTGCTCGTCGGTGAGCGTGGCGTCCGGGTACGGGGTGCCGGGCGAGTCCGGCGCCGGCTCGCCGGTGAGCGCGCGCCGTCGGCGTTCCAGCGCGCCCCAGCCGTCACCGACCTGCAGCAGCTCGGTCGGCGGCGTGTCAGCGAGCCCGACTGCGGCGGCGAGGGCGGCGTCCAGGGTGGCCTCCGGAGCGAGCTGGCGTACCGCCGTGCCGGTGGCGCCCACGGCGGCGCTCCAGTCCGTGCCGTGGCTGGCCGCGGGGTCCACCGAGGCCAGGCCGTACGCCTCCACCCAGGACCACGACGCGCCGGCCGGCATCGGTACGTGCTCGTACTGGGTGGCGGCGAGGCCGGCCTGGATCTCCAGGTACTCCTGGCCGCCGCCGGAGAGCCAGTCCTGCCAGTGCCGGCCGCCGGCCGACCGGCCCCAGACGAACAGCTTGCGCCCGCGCAGCCGCCCGGTGGAGGTCTGGAACAGGCCGTGGCCGGTGCCGTCCAGCGCCGCGATCCACGGCTGTTCGGAGTCGGGCACCCGGAAGAAGAAGTCCGCGGCGTACGGCGCCTGCGCCGGGTACGTGTGGTCGGGCTCGCCCGGCGTCGGCACCTCGGCCAGCCGCCCGTCGTACGTGGTCCGGTACGCCGAGCTGGCCGGCGCCAGGACGCGTACCCCCTCGGTCTGCTCCACCGCGATGTTCGACCACCAGTACATCGGCACGGTCTCGGGGTTGGGGTTGCGGATCCGTACGTGCACCAGCAGCAGCCCGCCGTCCAGCCAGGCGTCGACTCCGAAGGCCACCGAGCGCAGCCGCTCCCACTGCCACATCCGCAGCATCGGCGTACCCCCGGGGCCGGAAACCACCCCGGCGTGCAACGGCGCGCAGGTGGTGGGCGAGTGCCCGCGGGTGCCGATGTTCCACTCCACGCCGCCGGAGAACCAGGCGTTGCGCAGCGCCAGGTTGGCGGGCTGGAACACCTGGTTGCGGTAGACCAGCTCGCGCCCGCTCGGCTTGTGCCGCAGCGACCAGAGCCGTCCGCCCAGGGTCAGCGCGAACTCGGCCCGCAGTACGTCGTTCTCCAGCACCGCGGTACGCAGCTCGCCGGGACGCCGGTCGCGGCCGTAGCCGTCCTGGGTGAGGTACGGCATCAGGTGCGGTACGTGGCCGTACCGGGTGCCGCGGACGATCGAAGCGGGCAGGCCGGAGGTGTCGAGCGTGAACGGGCTCTCCAGCGGCCCGGCCAGCGGCGGCAGCGGATTGAGCTCGCCCAGCTCGGCCACGGGGAGGCGGAGCGTCTCGACTCGCAGTTCGGTCACGGCAGCTCCGTGGTCTCGGTTCGGGCCGGCGGCAGCGCGGCCTCAGATATAGTCATACAATATTGAATCTCTGCCCAGGCGGCGAGGGCCCCTGGGCGGGCACCGGCGAGGAGTACGGGTTGGACCACGACGGGCTGCGCAGCCGTACCTGGCTCGGCGCGACAGGCAAGAACGGCTTCATCGCCCGGCACCACCTGCGCGCGATGGGGGTCTCCGGCGAGCTGCTCGATGGCCGGCCGGTGATCGGCATCGGCAACAGCGCCAGTGAACTCAACCCGTGCAACGCCCACCTGGGCAGTCTCGCCGACGCGGTGAAGCGCGGCGTACTCGCCTCCGGCGGGTTGCCGCTGGAATTTCCGGTGATGTCGCTCGGCGAGCCGCTGATGCGCCCCACCACGATGCTCTACCGCAACCTCGCCGCGATGGAGATCGAGGAGACGATCCGCGCCAACCCGCTCGACGCGGTGGTGCTGCTGACCAGCTGCGACAAGACCACGCCCGCCGCGCTGATGGGCGCCGCCTCGGTCGACCTGCCGACGATCATGCTGACCGGCGGGCCGATGCTCAACGGGCGGTTCCGCGGCCGTACCGTCGGCTCCGGCACCGACATCTGGCGGATGACCGAGCAGGTACGCTGCGGCGCGCTCGACGGCGCCGCGCTCACCGAGCTGGAGTCCTGCCTCAACCGCTCCGCCGGCCACTGCATGACGATGGGTACGGCGTCCACCATGGCCTGCCTCACCGAGGCGCTCGGGATGCAGCTGCCCGGTGCCGCCGCGCTGCCCGCCGCCGACTCCCGGCGGCTGGTGCTCGCCGAGCAGACCGGTCGCCGCGCGGTGTCGCTGGCGCGTGACGGGCTGCGGCCGTCGCAGGTCCTGACAAGGGCCGCCTTCGAGAACGCGGTGCGCGTGAATGCCGCGATCGGCGGCTCCACCAACGCGATCCTGCACCTGCTGGCGCTGGCCGGACGGGTTGGCGTCGCGCTGGAGCTGGCCGACTTCGACCGGCTCGGCGCCGAGATCCCGCTGCTGGTCGACGTGCAGCCGAGCGGGCGGTACCTGATGGAGGAGTTCTGCTACGCGGGCGGCGTACCGGCGCTGCTCAGCGCGCTGGCGCCGGTGCTGGACACGTCGGTGTTGACCGTCTCCGGGAGTACGGTCGGCGAGCAGCTCGAGGGGGTCGAGACCTGGGACGCCGGCGTGATCCGGCCGTTGGCGCAGCCGGTGCAGCCGGCCGGCTCCGGCACCGCCGTGCTCACCGGCAACCTGGCCCCTGACGGCGCGGTGATCAAGATCAGCGCCAGTACGCCCGAGCTGCTCGACCACGAGGGCCCGGCGCTGGTCTTCGACTCCATGGAGGACTACCTCGCCGCGGCCGACGACCCCGAGCTCGGCGTCGACCCCGGCACCGTCCTGATCGTCCGGTACGCCGGCCCGCGCGGCTATCCCGGGATGCCCGAGATCGGCAACCTCCCGATCCCGCGCCGGCTGCTGGATCAGGGGGTCACCGACATGGTGCGGATCGTCGACGCCCGGATGAGCGGTACGGCGTACGGCACCGTGGTGCTGCACGTCGCCCCGGAGGCCGCCGCCGGGGGGCCGATCGCGCTGGCGCGTACCGGGGACCGGGTTCGGCTCGACGTACCAGGGCGCAGGCTGGAGCTGCAGGTGCCCGACGCGGAGCTGGCGGCCCGGCGCGAGACCTGGCAGCCGCCGAAGCCGGTGGCCGACCGGGGCTGGACCCGGATCTACATCGACCACGTGCAGCAGGCCGACCGGGGCGTCGACCTGGATTTCCTGGTCGGCGGCAGCGGCGACACCCCGGGTCGGGCTCCGTTCTGACCTGGGCGAACCTTCGTATGATCAGACGGGAGTACGCGACAGGGGGACGCCAGTGGCCGGTACGCCGCGCGGGCTGCACGGGCAGTTGATCCACGAGGTCGGGCTGCGGATCGCCACCGGCGACCTGGCGCCCGGCGAGCAGCTGCTGCCCGACGTGCTCGGCGAGCGGTACGGCGTGTCCCGCACCGTGGTACGCGAGATGCTCCGCGTACTCGAGTCCAAGGGCATGATCGTGGCGCGTCCCAAGACCGGCACCCGGGTGCTCGGTGTGGAGCACTGGGATCTGCTGGACCGGGACGTGATCCGCTGGCGGGTACGCGGCCCCGACCAGGGCCGCCAGCTCGAGGAGCTGATGGAGCTGCGGTCGGCGATCGAGCCGATGGCGGCGCGGGACTGCGCGCTCGCCGCCGATTCCGCCGTACGCGACCAGCTCGTGGAGTGCTGCGACGTGATGGAGCAGGCGGCCGGCGACGAGGACCACGCCGCGTTCACCACCGCGGACATCACGTTCCACGCGGCGCTGCTCACCGGCTCCGGCAACCGGATCTTCCACCAGGTCTCCGAGGCGATCGAGGCGGTGCTGCGGGCGCGCGAGGAGCTCGCGCTGCTGCCCGAGCACATCGCCCACGAGGTGATCGCCCGGCACCGGAAGATCGCCGACGCGGTCGGCGCCGCGGACCCGGACGGCGCCGACGCGGCGACCCGCCACCTGATCGCGGCCGCCAGTGCCGAGCTGGCCGGCGTGGTCAAGCACCGCGACCGGCGGCCGACCGTGCTGTTCCTGTGTACGCACAACGCCGGCCGCAGCCAGATGGCGCTGGGCTTCTTCAGCCACCTTGCCGGCGAC
>JBOGDF010000416.1:0-4420 GCA_050701635.1 Micromonosporaceae bacterium
CCACCGCGGAGCCCGCCGCCGCCGAGCCGGCCGCCGGTTTCGCCGCCGACCAGGCCGCTGAGCACGGCGTAGAGCTGGTGCCGGGAGGTCCCCGGTGATCGACACGTTGCCGGAGACCCCGCGCGTTCGGTTCACGCTGCCCGAGGAGCTGAACGCGCCCGCCCCGCCGGAAGCCCGCGGCGTCCCCCGCGACCAGGTACGGCTGCTGGTCGCCGGCGGAGACCAGGTGCACCACGCCCGCTTCCATGAGTTGGGGCGCTTCCTCGACCCGGGCGACCTGCTGGTGGTGAACACCTCCGGCACGCTGCCCGCCGCGATCGACGGGGTACGCGGCGCCGACCCGGTTGTGGTGCACTTCTCCACCGTGCTCGACGGCGGCGACCGGGTGGTCGAGCTGCGGACCGCCCCGGACGCGGGCGCTCCGATCCTGGACGCCTCACCTGGGGAACGGGTCAAGCTGGGCCAAGACGCGCTGGGCCAGGACGCGCTGGACCAGGACGCGCTGGGGCACGACGCGCCGGGGCACGACGCGCTGGGGCAGGACGTCGCGGTGACGCTGCGGTCGGCGTACCCCCGGGAAAGTGGCCGCAACCGGCTGTGGCGCGTGACGCCCACGCCGGGTCTGGCCGCCCATCTGACCCGGTACGGCAGGCCGATCCGGTACGGGTACGTCGCCGAGCGGTGGCCGCTGGAGGCGTACCAGACGGTGTTCGCCACCGAGCCGGGCAGCGCCGAGATGCCGAGCGCCGGGCGACCGTTCACCCCGGAGCTGGTGACCCGGCTGGCGGCCGAGGGCATCGTGATCGCGCCGGTCACGCTGCACACCGGGGTCTCCTCGCAGGAGGCCGGCGAGCCGCCGCTGCCGGAACGGTTCCGGGTGCCGGCCGCCACCGCACGGCTGGTCAACTGGACCCGGGCGCAGGGCCGCAGGGTGGTCGCCGTCGGCACCACCGTGACCCGTGCCCTGGAGACCGCGGCGTTGCCGGACGGCACCGTACGCGCCGCGCAGGGCTGGACCGACCACGTGATCAGCCCGCAGCAGCCGGTACGCGTGGTCGACTCGCTGCTCACCGGGCTGCACGCCCCCGACGCGTCACACCTGCTGATGCTGGAGGCGATCGCCGGCCCCGAGGTGGTGCAGCGGGCGTACGACGCGGCGCTGCGGCACCGCTACCTGTGGCACGAGTTCGGCGACCTCAGCCTGCTGCACCGCCCGGGCTAGGACCAGCCGTCTCGGGTGATGTGCTCCAGCCGGAGGTACGGGCCCGAAGGCTCGAGCGAGCCGTAGATCGCCTCGGCGAGCAGCATGTGCAGCGCCCGAGCGGTGACCACGTCGACGGTCTGGCGAGCGCCGTCGGAAAGCTCGAAGGTCAGCGTCCTCGCGGACAGGTCGACGGTGCCACGGACGTGAACCACCGTCGGCGCGCTACGGACCCGGTATTCGCGCAGGGTGCTCACGGCGTGCCCGCCTCGGCCGGGGTGGTCAGGCGTCCCTGGGTCTCGCACCCGCGCCCGGGGCCAGAGCCATGCCGGGCGCGGGCGGGTCTGTGTGGCTGGAAGCCAGCGCTGTCACCTGCCGTAGTCACAGCCATACGACTAGAGTGACCTTGCGATTCTCATAACACAAGTATGCTCCGCGAAGTCTCGGAATCCGCTCCGCCACCGAAATCCGCCCGATGGCTCAGGGTGAGACGAGACCCGGACACCTGACGGCAGGGAGACAACGCTGTGGCGATGATGGCCGGGCCAACGGTGGTACGTCGTCAACTGGGCCGCATCCTGAAGCGGATGCGCAGCACCGCGCAGGCGTCGGCCGACACCGTCGTCGAGAACCGGGAGCTCGGGATATCGCGCGCCAAGCTCTACCGGATCGAGGCCGGCCAGCACATGGTCAGACCGCAGGACGTGGTGGTGCTGTGCCAGTTCTACGGCGTACCGGCGGAAGAGATCAAGCGGCTCACCGCACTCGCCGTCGCCACCCAGAGCCACGGGGACGCCGCGATCCCCGAGTGGTTCCAGCTCTACCGCGACCTGGAGCAGGTCGCCTCACGGATTCGCTACTACGAGGGCGAAGTGATCCCCGGCGAGCTACAGACCGCCGACTACGCGCGTGCGGTGTTCCGCGCCGGCCCGCGCGATATTGCTGACGACGTCATCGAGCGGCAGGTAGCACTGCGGCTGGAACGCCAGGAAACGTTGTTCGACCGCACGCCCCGACCGCGCTTCACCACAGTGCTCAACGAGGCAGTGCTCGCCCGCTCGAACGGCGGTCAGGCAACCATGCTGGCGCAGCTCGAACGGCTGCGCCAGCTCGATGAGCGAAGGACCGCCGAGATCAAGGTGCTGCCCTTCTCGGCCGGAGCCCACCCCGCTGTGGCGGGAGCATTCCGAATCCTGGACTTCGATGACCCGGACGACCCGAACATCGTCTATCTGGAGGCCCAGATCGGCGGGCGATATCTGCAGAAGCCCGACGAGTATGACGAGTACCGTCGTATCTGGGACCTGATCAGTCGCACAGCGATACCCCTCAAGGAGTTCTCACCATGAGCACCACGCCGTGGATCAAGGCGCGCAAGAGCGGCAACAACGGCGGCGGCTGCGTCGAGCTGCGCCGCCACGATGGCATGATCGAGCTGCGCGACACCAAGGACGACGGACGCGGCCCGATCCTGCGCTTCCGGCCGGACGAGCTGGACGCATTCCTCGACGGCGCGAAAAACGGCGAGTTCGACCACCTGCTGTCGTAGGTGTTCTGGTGCCCGTCCGCCCAGTTGGTCACATCTGTTCGATGCCCGCCGTGACATCTCGCTCGGCGTCGTCGAGGACCTCCAATAACGTACGGTGCTCCGCGTCCGCGACGCGCAGCGCGAGCTGGATCGCGAGCGCGGTCGCGCCCGCAAGCTTCCGCCACACAAGATCGCTGGCCTGCTCGAGAAGCTCGTCGGGGGTGCCCGGCTGGAACTGCACCCGCCCGTACGTGTTCGTCCACAACCGTTCGCTCTGAGTGCGACCGTCAGCGTCCTCAGCTTCGGTGACGCCCGCGATTCTGGCGCGTACGAGACTCGCGAACTGGTGGACCTCGGCCACGATCTCGTCGCGCGACGCATTGGCTGTCATGGCGCCCCATCCTGCCGGATGGCCAGGCTCGGTCACAATGAGCGCCAACTCTCGGCGCGCGTCTCACCAACTGCGACGCGCCGGACCACCCCGGCAGGGCACCGCACGGGGGCTCGTAAGGTAGCGGCATGCAGGTGATTTCGTTCGCGCGCGGCGCCCCGAGTCTGGACATCATCGACATCGACGGGTTGAAGGCGGCGGCGGTACGCGCCTTCGAGGCCGATCCGGCCGGCATCACCGCGTACGGGACCTCGGTCGGCTACCTGCCGCTGCGGGACTGGATCGCGCAGCGGCACGGCGTCGCGCCCGAGCAGGTGATGATCACCAACGGCTCGCTGCAGGCCGACGCGCTGCTGTTCGACCGGCTGGTCTCCCCGGGCGACGCGGTGGTCGTGGAGAAGCCGACGTACGACCGGACCCTGCTCAGCCTCAGCGACCGCGGCGCCAAGGTGCACCAGGTGACGCTCGCCGGGGACGGCATCGATGTCGACGAGCTGCGCGCCCTGCTGGAGTCCGGGGTGCGCCCGACGCTCGCCCACATCATCCCGAACTTCCAGAACCCCGCCGGCGTCACGCTGTCCGAGCCGAAGCGCCGCGCCCTGCTCGCACTCGCCGCCGAGTACGGCTTCACGATCTTCGAGGACGACCCGTACGCCGACATCCGGTTCCGGGGCGAGAAGCTGCCGTCGATGCTCTCGCTGGACACCGAGGGCGTGGTGGTGCACGCCAGCTCGTTCACCAAAACCGTCTGTCCGGGGGTACGCGTCGGCTACCTGATCGGGCCGCCGGCGCTGATCGCGGAGATCGCGAAGCGGGCCACCAACCTCTACATCTCCCCCGGCCAGGTGTCCGAGGCGATCGTGCACCAGTTCTGCGTCAGCGGCGACATCGACCGTTCCATCGCCACCGTGTCGGCGGCGCTGGGCGAACGCTCCCGGCTGCTCGCCGAGGCGCTGGCGACGCACGTACCGGACGCCCGGTTCACCGCCCCCGAGGGCGGCTACTTCCTGTGGACGGAGCTGGCCGGCGACGTCGACACCGCCGAGCTGCAGCGGGTGGCGGCGCAGCAGCACGGCGTCGCGGTGGTGAAGGGCAGCGACTTCCTGCTCGACGGCGGCCGGCACGCGCTGCGGCTGGCGTTCTCCGCGGTGCTGACAGACCAGGTCGACGAGGGGGTACGCCGGCTCGCCGCCGCCATCGCCACGGTCCGCGCCGCCACGCGCTAGCCAGCCGCCACGCGCTAGCCAGCCGCCACGCGCTAGCCAGCCGCCACGCGCTAGCCAGCCGCCACGCGCTAGCC
>JBOGDF010000417.1:0-4415 GCA_050701635.1 Micromonosporaceae bacterium
CCGGCACCCTGGTGGCCGGCGCGGCGCCGTGAGGCGGCACTCCGGTGGCCGGCGCGGCGCCGTGAGGCGGCGGTGGCGTCAGCCCAGCCCGGTGCTGCCGGCGTGGTAGCCGCAGGCGGCGACGATGGTGGTCGCCACCGGGGTGCGGCGGTAGAGCACCCGCCGCCCGCTGCGCCACGAGGTGACCAGCCCGCTGCGGCGCAGGATCGCCAGGTGCGAGCTCACGGTCGGAGGGCTCAGGCCGAGCGACCGGGCCAGATCCGTGGTCGAGCGCGGCAGCCCGAGGCTGACCAGGATCTCGGCCCGGCTCCGGCCCAGCAGCTGGCCGAGCGCGTCCTCCTCGTCGTCCGTGCCGCTGTCCTGCCACAGGCCACCGATACCGCGCGCGCCGTACGTGAGGCTGGGCTGGCCGAGCAGCCCCAGCTCCACCCACAGGTGCGGCCAGACGAACACGCACGGCACCAGGGTCAGGCCGCCACCGTCGACGTCGCCGTCGGTCTGGCTGCGTACCCGGATCGCATGCTCGGTCAGGTGGATCGAGGGGTGCAGGTCTCCCATCAGCTCCGCGATACCGCCCCGCGCGAGCTTGTTGACGCGGTACGCGACGTCAGCGTCGAGCACCGCGCGCAGCTGCGGCCAGTACGGCGCCAGCGCGACCTGCCAGTAGCGCCCGAGCGCGTCGGCCACCCGGCGCGGACCGTCCGCGCCCAGGTCGAGCAGCCGGCGCGCGGCGGGCGATACGCCCACCCCGCGCCAGGCTTCCCGCAGCTCGCTGACGAAGTGCTCGAGCGGCCAGTCGGCGACCAGCTGCAGCTGCTCCTCGATGGTCGTACCGGTGCTGGTGGCGCCGACGAACAGGAACTCCGCGACGTGGCCGCCGGGCGGCACCACCGCACGGAGCAGCTCGCCGTCCACCCGGCGCAGGTCGTGCCGCACCCGCTCGTACCAGCCACGATGCAGCGGGTGGATCCGGCCGCCACGGCTCGCCGCATGGATCAGGTACAGGCTCTTGGCGGCCTCCGCCAGCGGCGAGTACGCAAAGCGCATCCGCGTGAGCACCGGGGAGCTGAGCCGCAGCTGGATCATCAGGCCAGAGTCTCGCAGATGTTCTCGATGTCGCCGTGCCGCACCGTGAACCCGCGCGACCCGTCCGGGTTCACCGAATACAGGATGGATCCGGAGAGGAGATACACCCCCTCCGCCGAGTTCGGATGGCTGGTACGGATCACCGCGATCCCGTTCCCCTCGAACTGCCAGTCGCTGCCGCCCGCCTCGTGGAAGGTGGCGCGCAGCGTACCGGAGGCGTCACGGCGTACCGTCTCGCCGGTGTCGGTGTTGGTGAAGTCGACGCCGAGCGAGCCCTGGAACTCCTGCACCTTGGGCGTGCCGTCCGGGAAGCGCTCCACCACGCGGGTGAGCTCGTGGTCGTACACCACGTCTCCCCTCAGCGGGAAGCTGCAGCTCACGCCCGCGGCCAAGCTGAAAGACGGCGTCTGGTACGGCTCCCAACCCGACGCTCCGCCGGGGCCGGCCCAGGCGACCGCCGTGGGTGTGGTCGCCATCGCCGCCGCCGCGGCGACCGCCGCCAGCCCCTTGCCGAATGAACTCATCGTCACTCCTCGATCCCGTGTGATCCCCCGTGGGGGCTGCGCACATCGTGCGCGGCACCGAGGTACGCCAACCACGATTAGATCTGGGCCGAATGCCCAGGGCTTTCGCCGTCGCGCGGCTCGGTCTGAGCGGCCGCGACGGCTGCGTCAGAACAGGCGGGAGCTGGGGTCGTCGACGCCACGCAGCGCGTCGTAGTCGACGGTGACGCAGCGGATGCCGCGGTCCTCGGCGAGCACCCGGGCCTGCGGCTTGATCACCTGGGCGGCGAACAACCCGGTCACCGGCGCCAGCACCGGATCCCGGTTGAGCAGCTCCAGATACCGGGTCAGCTGCTCCACGCCGTCGATCTCCGATGCCGATCTGGGACTGTGCGCGAGTTAGCTGCTCGGCCCACTCGCGAACCGGCCAACTATTCGACTCCGGTCGTCGGACCCGCACGCGCCGCCTGAGCGGTAGGCCGCTTCATGATTCGGCGGCGTTCACCGTGGCTGCCACCAGCCCAACCGCATCGGAAACCGGCGTGTGTTCCCACACCCTCACTACGGACCATCCGGCGTCTCGAAGCGCCGCGTCGTCGTCCCTGTCGCGCTCGACGTTGCGAGCCAACTTCGGAGCCCAGTAGGCCGCGTTGCGGGTCGGCGCGGTGCCGTGCTCGGGGCACGAGTGCCAGTAGCAGCCATCCACGAACACAGCGACCTTCGCTCGGGTGAACACGACATCTGGCCTCGGCTTCCGGTCGCCCAAGTCCAGCCGGAAGTCCTTACGGAAGCGGAAGCCCGCGGCATGGAGGGCGGAGCGTAGCGCGATCTCGGGCTTGGTGTCCGTCCGTCGGTTGCCGAGCATCGACGCACGTGTGCGCAGGCTTGTGGCCCATGATGCAGCGGCCATGCCGTCCATGGTAGATCCATGCTGCGGTGAGCTACTTGAGCCGTGCCTCCGAGTGTCGGGCGTGTGTTGTCGGAGCCCGCGAATAGTCTTTGCGGCATGACATCGACAGGGGGGTCGCAGCGGCCGCTCCAAACCCACGGACTCACGAGCCAGGTTTACGTGCCGATCTTGCGACGGATCTTTGAGACTAGGCACACACCGGGTGACGATGTCGTTGACTTCACGCTTGACGACGTTCGCGGCGCCGCGTCGGACCTAGGTATTACCGTGCGGAACGCAGCGGACGTCATCTACAGGATGCGGTCGCGGACGGTCCTGCCGGCGGAGATCTTGGAGCTTGGATTCTACGTGCTGCGACAAGTCGGCAGGGGGCGATACCGCCTGGAGAAGGCCGAGAGCACCATCATCGAGCTGCCGGAAAACGAGCCGACGGAGGCACTCGACCTTACACCGCTCCCCGTGCGACGGCTGCTCCCTGAGTCCCTTCGCGACGTTGACGAGCAGGCGCTCCTCTCCGTGATGGGGTACTGCAAGCTGTTGGATCACTTCACTGGGCTCACGGTATATCGGCTCCGCTCCCATGTGCGGAAGAGCGTTGCCGGCGTTCGGCCAGGCAGAACTCGATGAGCTGGATGTCGGCGTCGCCCTCAGCGACGATGAGATCCCGATCGTGCTGCCGATCGAGGCTAAGGCAGTTGCCGATCCGGTCAACCGAGTTCAGATCTCCGTCATGGCCCAGTTCGCGGCGGCGTACTTCCCAGACCACGAAGTCCGCCCGTTGGCGATGAAGGTCGATGAGATGGGCTTGCTGCACTTCTTGGAATTCAACGTTACAGACCGACCGTCAGACCTGGCTGTCACCCGTTCCGCCTGCTATCGGCTGGTGCTGTCAGACAAGCAACGAGATGCCATCGCGACTGCGGAACAGGTGGTGTTGTAGATGCTCCGGATGCCGACCGTGATTGATCTCTTCAGCGGCTGCGGAGGTCTCAGCACTGGCTTGCTTGACTCCGGCTATCAGGTACCTCTCGGCGTGGACAACGACGCTCCCAGCCTCATCACTTACGACTACAACCACGCCTATCGGGGGAGCAGAAGTCTGCTCGCCGACGTGAGCGAACTTCGCGGGAGCGACCTCTTGCTTGCCGCAGGCGTTGATCGCCTCGACGTGCTCGCGGGTGGCCCGCCATGCCAGCCCTTCAGCATCGCGGGGAAACGACGCGGACTCGATGACCCCCGGGGGAAGCTCATAGCTGAGTTCCTCCGCCTGGTGCGCGAGACCACGCCCGAGGTTGTGCTGTTCGAAAACGTACCTGCCGTAGCCACGGCGCACGAGGGCAAGGTCCTCTACGAACTGGAAACCGAACTTCAAGACATGGGTTACAAAATCGCCTCTGGAGTACTGCTCGCCGCTGCCTATGGCGTTCCCCAGAACAGAAGGCGGCTGATCGTCCTCGCCGTCCGCGGTGTAAGGCGTGTGCCATTCCCTCCCACGCCGACACATGGCGCCGAGGATGGTCTGGCCGTGACGCGGTATCGCACGAGCCGCGACGCCATCGGGGACCTGCTAGACGTGAACGCCCCAGAAGCCGACCTGATCCCGAACCATGAGCCGACGAACCACACGCCTAAGATGCTCGACGCGTTCATGCGGCTAGCGCCTGGCCGGCGTGAACCAGGCAGCTATCACGATCGGCTGCATCCAGATCGACCGTCCTACACGCTTCGCGCAGGATCGGGAAACTTCTCGCCGCTGCGACCAGTCCACTACGAGTACCACCGCGTCGTCACGGTGCGCGAGAGCGCCCGCATCCAGGGATTCTCTGACGACTTCATCTGGCCTGACAGCCTGTCTCGGCTTCAGCAGTACCGCCAGGTCGGCAATGCCGTACCTCCGCCGCTTGCCGAGGCTCTAG
>JBOGDF010000418.1:0-4413 GCA_050701635.1 Micromonosporaceae bacterium
GCGCCCCACGCCCCGATCCGCCGACCGCGCTGCGGTACGCCCAGCGCCGCTGCCCGCACCTGCCGGTCTGGCTGCGCGACGGCGTCATCGTGCTCGGCCCCCTGGTACGACCCGGCCAGACCGCGTGCCTGGACTGCATCAACCTGCACCGCCGGGGTCGTGACCCGCGCTGGCCGGTGCTCGCGGCGCAGCTGGCCACCGGACCCGGCCGGGGCGAGCCGGCGGAGGCCGGGCTGGTCGGGTTCGGGGCCGGACTGGTGGCGATGCAGGCGCTGTGTCACCTCGACGGCGGCGCCCCGGAGACGCTCGGCGGCACCCTGGAACTCTCCCCACCCGGACGGGTACGCCGGCGCGCCTGGCCACCCCACCCGCGGTGTGGCTGTGTACGGCGATCCGGGGGGTGGACAATGGCGGGGTGACTGACATCCCGCGCTGGGCCTTTTCCCGCACCGTGAAGCTCGCCTCCCTGCCGTTGGGCTTCGCGGGGCGTACCGCGCTGGGCTTCGGCAAGCGGGTCACCGGCATCGACCCGGAAGCCGTGGCCGCCGAGATCCAGAGGCGCACCGCCGAGCAGCTGTTCAGCGTGCTGGGCCAGCTCAAGGGCGGCGCCATGAAGATGGGTCAGGCGCTGTCGATCTTCGAGGCGGCGCTGCCGGAGGAGTTCGCCGGGCCGTACCGTGCCGCGCTCACCAGGCTGCAGAACGCGGCGCCGCCGCTGCCCGTGGGTGTCGTACACCGGGTGCTGGCCGACCAGCTCGGCGCGGACTGGCGGGACAACTTCGCCGAGTTCGACGACACACCCGCGGCCGCCGCGAGCATCGGCCAGGTGCACCGCGCGGTCTGGTCCGACGGCCGTACGGTCGCCGTCAAGGTGCAGTATCCGGGCGCCGGCGACGCGCTGGTCGCCGACCTCAACCAGCTGTCCCGGTTCGCCAGCCTGTTCAAGGTGCTGCAGCCGGGGCTGGAGGTGAAACCGCTGATCTCCGAGCTGCGAGATCGCATCGGGGAGGAGTTGGACTACACGATCGAGGCCCGCTCACAGCGGGCCTTCTGTGACGCGTACGACGGCGATCCCGAGATCCTGGTGCCGCGGGTGCTGGCCGGCACGGACCGGGTGCTGGTCACCGAGTGGATCGACGGCACCCCGCTGTCGGAGATCATCCGGGACGGTACGCAGGAGCAGCGCGACCTGGCCGGCGTACGGCTGGCGACGCTGCACTTCTCGGGGCCGGCGCGGGCCCGGCTGCTGCACGCCGACCCGCACCCCGGCAACTTCATGCTGCTGGACGACGGGCGGCTCGGGGTGCTCGACTTCGGGGCCGTGGCCCGGCTGCCGGAGGGGCTGCCGGAGCCGATCGGCCGGATCACCCGGCTGGCGCTCGACGGTGAGGCCGACAAGGTGCTCGACGGGCTGCAGCGGGAGGGATTCGTACCGGCCAGCTTCGACGGGGATCCGGAAGAGGTGCTCGACTACCTGCGTCCGATGCTGGAGCCGCTGTCGGTGGACCGGTTCCAGTTCAGCCGCGCCTGGCTACGCGAGGAGGCGGCCCGGGTGGCGAATCCGCGCAGCCCCGCGTACCAACTGGGAAAGAATTTGAACTTGCCACCGGCATATCTGCTGATCCACCGGGTCACGCTGGGGTCGATCGGGGTGCTGTGCCAGCTCGGCGCGTGCGCGCCCTACCGCGACGTCGTGGCGGAGTGGCTGCCCGGCTTCGAATGACCGGTCAGCCGCGGCCATGCCGCGAGTCAGCCGCCGCGAGCCCGATTACCGGGCGTAACGGCCGTGGCTTCGCGGCCTACCACCAGATCTCGTCGAGCTTGCCTTCGATCTCGCGCAGGTTCTCGCGGGTGCAGGTGTCGCACAGCCAGGCCGTTCCGGTGCTTCCCCGGCGGCCCACCTGTCGGCTCCAGGTCAACGGTGGCTCATCGGCGGTCCGGCCACAGCTGCCGCATACCACCTGATCCTGCTGGTCGGTTGGCTGTTCCGTACGTGTGTCCACATCAGCCCCCTACCCAGATCCCATGTCGGGTTAAGCCTGACGCTACGCCTGATCATGCGGCCGGTGCGGTTGCCGCACCAAGTGTCCTGTCGAGTTCCCGACCCGGTCACCGGCACGCCACCGTACGCACACCGACGGCCGGCGGTCGTTACACACAGTGAGGCGTTGGCCAGTCCCCCCGGTACTGGCCAACGCCTCGATCGTGCGGTCGGTGTGGCGGCCCGGTCGGCCGGACTGGTGGGTCCGGCCGACCAGCTACCGCGTCATTTCGGGTTTTACTTGGCGAACCGGCGCTTGCGAGCCGCCTCCATGGCGACCTCGCGAGCTGGTCGGCTCGACTGACGAGGCTGGTTCTCGGCACATCGTGCGCGAGCCAACGCTTCGTTCAACAGATACATTGCGTCACTCCCAAGTCGGGTTTTCTGGTTTGTCACGGGTACGGTCAGGCCGGCCGGTCGCGGCGTACGCCACATCCGCTCGGCATCTCGGGTTCGCTCCGGGCCGTACATCAGGCCGCGTCCTCAGCCCGCGCGGTCGCCCGCACGGTCCGGGTGAGCTCCTCGGCCTTGGCACGCACCTGAGCACGTACCGCAGCCTCGGCCGCGGCGGCGTCCTTACGGGGACGACCACGGGGACGCTTGCGCGCCACCACGGCACCCCGCTCGAAGATCTCGCCACCCCACACGCCCCACGGCTCACGCCGCTCGAGCGCGCTGGCCAGGCACTCCACCCGTAGCGGGCAGTCGCCACACAGCGTCTTCGCGACCTCCAGCTCGGCCGGTACCTCGGCGAACCACAGGTCCGGGTCGTACTGCCGGCACGGCAGAGTCCGACCCGCCTCAACAGCCCCATCGAACGGGGCCAGCGCCAGGCTCATCGCCCGGTCACCTCGCTTCCTCTCGTCAAGGGATGGGATCTCCATCCCGCTCAACGTGGCCAATAAGAAAGGCCGTGGAACCCGGTTGCGGGTTCCACGGCCTCGAGGTGCCGGTCGGCCTGACGGCCGAGCTAATTCGGTCTCCCTCGAGGCGGATCCCCGCCGACGCCAGTCATGCGGTCAACATTCGTGACGACGTTCTTGCTGTAGTTGTGCTTCGTGCCGGTCTGGTCAGTGCTGGCGTTCTTGGCGGCGGACACAGTGCGCCCCTTGCCAGCGATGTCGGTAACCGCGAGCCGCCGCACCACCGGGGTAGCGGTCGCCACCGGGATGGCCGGAGCCACCGGTGCCGGGCCAGCCGCCGCAGCCGTGGCCGCCGCGCCGCCGACGAAGCGCACACTGGTCGGGACGAACGGCACGCCGCCGGCCCGATCACGGCACACGGCGGTGGCGAGGAGCGGCTGCACGCGGAAAGCGACCGAGGCAGGCAGCATCGACGGTCGCTCACCGAACCGCTGAGTCATCAACACCGTCGTCACCTCCTGCCTCTCTCTGCTAGCTCGCTCTGACTGTCGTCCGTGCGGTCTCACCCGGGGGCGTTCGCGCGCGGTCCTCGCAGGTTATGCCGTCACCCCGGTAAGGAGCAATCCAATTTCCAGTCCTGTTAGCAGAACAACTGAAAAAAACCTGACAGTGGTACGCAAGATCCGGATGTTTACGACGGTACGGGCAAATCGTCCGGATCACCGGGGCGACAGCTCGTCCGGCGTGGCGCCGCCGATCAGCGCCAGCACCGCCTCGCCGTACTGGGAGAGCTTGTACGCGCCGATCCCCCGGATCTCGACCAGCTCCGTCACCGACCCTGGCTGGCGTTCCGCGATCGCGGTCAGGGTGGCGTCGGTGAACACGGTGTACGCCGGCGTACCGCGCGCCGCGGCGGCCCGGGCCCGCCAGTCGACCAGCCGCGCGTACAGCTCCTCGTCCAGGTCGGACGGACAGTCGAGGCAGCGCCCCAGCTTGCGCTCCGCGCCGTCGGTGAGGGTGGCCCCGCAGCTGCGGCAGTGGACCAGGGCGACCCGGCGCCGCTGGCTCCGCTGCCCCCCCGCCGTCGCGGACGCTGCGGCGCCTGCTCCTGATCCAGCTCCAGCCTGCGTCTCGCGCGGCAGGAACCGGCTCGGGCGGCGCGGCCGGCCACCCGGCGAGCGCGCCGTCGCCCAGCTCAGCCACAGCAGCCGGCGGGCCCGGGTGATGCCGACGTAGAGCAGCCGCCGCTCCTCCTCCAGCTGCTCCAGGCTCCGGGCGTACGTGATCGGCACCGTGCCGTCGACCAGCCCGACGATGCACACCGCGTCCCACTCCAGCCCCTTGGCGGCGTGTAGCGACGCAACGGTGACCCCGTCGACCTCGGGCGCATGCTGGTCGGCGGCACGGCGTAACAGCTCGCCGTGGAACGCCGCCAGCCCTGGTGGCCGGCCCGCGGCCGGCTGCCCCGGCTGCCGGCTCGCGGCCGGCTCATCGGTCGCGGCATCGGTC
>JBOGDF010000419.1:0-4398 GCA_050701635.1 Micromonosporaceae bacterium
CCGCGATCGCCTCCGGGCTGCGGCCCGACGCGGACACCGCGATCACCACGTCCGCCGCGCCCACCCACCCCGGCACGCCGGGGCTGCGGTGCGAGAGCACCGGCACCAGGCACCGGGAGCCCGCCACCGTGGCCAGGATGTCGCCGGTACGGGCAGCCGTACCGGCCCCCGCGACCACCACCGAACGGGGCCGTCCCTCGTCGGCCAGCTCCGCCAGATGCGCATCGGCGGCGACGCTGGCCGACTCTCTGACCTGGGCGCCGGCCGAGGCGACGGCGCGCAGCATCATGCCGGGGTCGGCCTTCTCCAGCGCCTCGACGTCGTCGAGCAGCCGCTCATCCGCTTCCCGCCGACCGGTCAGTCCGGTGGCTCCTTCCGGCGTACGGTCCACCGGTCCGTGCGTACTCATCGGGGCCCGGTCACTCGGTCTCGGCGCCGTTCGAGGCGCCGTTCGAGGCGCCGTCTGAGGGCTGGCGCGCCTCGTCCAGCAGGAGCACCGGTACGCCGTCGCGGATCTCGAAGATCCGGCCGCACTCGCCGCAGGTCAGCGTGGCCGCCGGCTCGTCGTAGGTGAGGGTGCCGTGGTCGCCGGGACAGACCAGGATCTCGAGCAGTGTCGGGTCCAACGCCATGGTGGTTGTTCTCTCCTCGGTGACGGTCTGCGATCTGCGGCTGAGCAGGTCGGCTGGCGACCCGATCAGCTGGTGACCAGCGCGAGCACCTCGTCGCGCAGCTCGGCCATCCGCGCGGCGTCGCGCGCTTCTACGTTAAGCCGTACCAGCGGCTCGGTGTTGGACGGACGCAGGTTGAACCAGCTTCCGTCTGCGAAGTCCACGGTCAGGCCGTCCAGCTTGTCGAGCGTGGCGCCCTCGCGAGCCGCGTACGCCGCCTCGATCTCGGCCAGCTTCGCCTGCTGGTCGGCCACCCGGGTGTTGATCTCCCCGGAGGCCGGATAGCGGTGGTACTCCGCCGCCAGCTCCGACAGCGGCCGCTGCTGCTCGCCCAGCGCCGCGAGCAGGTGCATGGCGGCGAGCATGCCGGTGTCGGCGTACCAGAAATCCTTGAAGTAGTAGTGCGCCGAGTGCTCCCCGCCGAACACCGCGCCGGTACGCGCCATCTCCGCCTTGATGAACGAGTGGCCGACCCGGGTGCGTACCGCGTGACCGCCGTTCTCTTCGACGATCTCCGGTACGGCGCGCGAGGTGATGATGTTGTGAATCACCGTGGCGCCGGGGTGCTTGGCCAGCTCCCGGGCGGCGACCAGCGCGGTGACCGCGCTCGGCGAGATCGGGTCGCCGTGCTCGTCGACCACGAAGCACCGGTCGGCGTCGCCGTCGAAGGCGACACCCAGGTCGGCGCTGTGTTCGCGTACCGCGGCCTGCAGGTCGACCAGGTTCTTCGGGTCGATCGGGTTCGCCTCGTGGTTGGGGAAGCTGCCGTCCAGCTCGAAGTAGAGCGGCACGATCCGCAGCGGCAGCGCATCGAGCACCGCGTCGCCGAGCACCGCCGGCACCGTGTAGCCGCCCATCCCGTTGCCGGCGTCGACCACCACGGTCAACGGCCGGATCCCGGACAGGTCGACCAGGTTGCGCAGGTGCGCGGCGTAGTCGGCGAGCAGCTCCCGCCGCTCCACACTGCCCTTGCGCTCGGCGGCGGGCAGCTCCGTACCCCCCAGAATCTCTTCTGCGACGGTACGGATGTCAGCCAGGCCGCTCTCCTGGCCGATCGGCCTGGCGCCGGCGCGGCACAGCTTGATCCCGTTGTACTGGGCCGGGTTGTGGCTGGCGGTGAACATCGCGCCCGGCAGGTTCATGATCCCGGAGGCGTAGTAGAGCAGGTCGGTGGAGCCGAGGCCGCAGTGCACCACGTCCACCCCGAGCGCGGTCGCCCCCTCCGCGAACGCGTCCACCAGCCCCGGGCCGGCCTCCCGCATGTCGTGCGCCACCACGATCCGGGCCAGCTCGCCCTCGCCGCGCAGCAGCTGTACGAACGCCGCTCCGAACGCCCGCGCGGTGTCCGGATTGAGCTGGTCCGGCACGGTGCCGCGGATGTCGTACGCCTTGACGATGCTGCTCAGGTCGACCACGTGCGGTACTCCTCGATGTCGCCTACACCACCGCGCGGAGCCTACTCTGCCGGCGACGCCACAGCAGAACCGCCACCAGCGCCAGCACCCCGACCAACAGGCCCAGGCACAGGTACGGCGCGACGTAGAACAGCACCACCTCCCACCGCGGCGGCAGCCCCGAGGGCTCCGGCGAGCCGCCCCCGAACCGGCCGGACACGATCAGGTCGCGGGGTACGTCGATGCCGAGCATCTCCTCCGGCGAGTCGATCAGCCGCTTGGTGCCGGTGGGGCCGATCGCGACCAGGTGGGCGTCCCCGACCGCCCAGTAGTCGAAGTCGTCCCACCCGTTGACGTCGACTCCTTCGGGCATGCCGCCCTCGGGCCGGTGGGTGACCGCGACGAGCTGGTCACCGTGCCAGCCCAGACCGCGTACCGCCATCGCGGTGATCGGGGTGAGCTCCGGGCCATCGGTGGGCTTGCCGGTGGCCGGGTCCAGGTAGCTGAAGCTCCACCGGCGCTCCGCGAGCTCGCGCTCCGTACAGGGCTGCAGGCAACCCTGCATCGTGGTGACGGCGATCTGGCCGCCGTCGTCGGTGTACGCCCCGACTCCGACCAGGTGGGTACGCGACCCGAGCTCGGCGGTCCACCCGGCGGTGCCGTCGACGGCGTACTGGTGGAGCTTGGTGCCGTCGGTGATCACCACGTGGCGGGAGTCCGGCGAGAACGCCGCAGTGAAGCGGGTGGTCCAGGTGACCCCCTTGCCGTACCGGTGCAGCACCCGGGAACGGCCCGTGGTCAGCTCCACCAGCGCCAGCCGCGGCAGGTTCGTGACCTCCACATCGTTGGGTGGCCACTCCTGCACCAGCAGACTGCGGCCGTCTGGCGACCACGCCGTCGGCCTGCCGGACACGGCGCCGGTCGATCCGGGGTAACCGCGCGTCTTGCCGGTACGCAGGTCGACCAGCTCGAACCCGAGCCCGTCGGTGAAGTCGGACTGGGCGACGTACCGGCCGTTGGGCGAGAGCAGCACGTCCTGGCCGGCCATGGTCTCGCTGCCGCCGTAGAGCAGCATCCGGTAGTCGCCGCCGCGCCCGACCACCGCGGCCTTGCCCTCGTGGTCGAACAGGTCGGTGCCGCGCAGATCGCCGTCCCCGCTGAACATCACGGTGGCGTCCCCGGGCGGGGACTGCCCGACGCTGGCCTGCCACTCGTACGGCACGTACAGCTTCTCCGGCACCGCCGGGACGGAGTCGGCGGGCGGCGGCGGCTTCTCCTCGCGCAGCATCAGCCACGGCAGGCCGACCGCCAGCAGCACCACCACCTGCACGACCGCCACGCCGGCGAGCCGCTGCCGGCGCCGCATCCGGCGTCCCTGACCCCACAGGTCGGCCGGGATCGGCGGGGGCTCGAGGTCGCCCGCGGTCTGGCGCAGCAGCGTACGGAGCTCGTTCATCGGAGCACCCCTTCCCCTACCAGCTCGCCCAGCTCGGGAGCCACGGTGCGCAGCCGGGCCAGCCCGTCGCGGGCCTGGCTCTTCACCGTAGTCATGAATCGAAAAAAGGCAGACGAATTTTCGGCGCCCCGACAGACCAGTGAACGGGCCGACACCGTGATCAGGCTGGCATCAGCCGCGACCGTCGTCGCGCTGGCCGGGATCGCCGCCGCCATCTCGTACAGCCACATGACCGAGCTGGCGGTAGTCCACGGCGAGACTGGCTGGCGTGCCCATGCGTTCCCGCTGTCAGCTGACGGTATCGAGATTGTGGCCTCGCTGGTACTGCTGGCCGACCGGCGGGCTGGGCGCCAGTCGGGCTGGCTGCCGTGGGCCGCGTTGAGCGCCGGCACCGTCGCGAGTCTGGCGGCCAACGTCGCTGTCGGTGGCACTGATGTGGTCGGCCGCGTCGTCGCGGGGTGGCCGGCGGTCGCGCTGCTGGTTGCGATCAAGCTGCTGTCCGGTTTGCTGAGCGGCCAGGCCAGCGGGGACCGGTCCGTCCCTGATGACTCGGACGGTCCGGGACCGTCCGCGACATGTCCAGACCGGGCTCCAGTCCGTCCCGGACAAGCGGACACACCAGCAAGCGGACAAAGGCACGACCCAGGCACGGGTCCGTTCGTCCCGTTGTCCGCCGTGTCCCGGCCAGCAGACGTAGTGGATCCACACGTGTCCCGGACAGCCCGGACAGCAGCAGGCGACGGTGTGAAACGGGGAAGTGTCGCCTGCCACGATCATGGGACCGGTTTCCGCCCCGGTTTGCCATGAGCATGGGACCACCTGATTGCCGGTAGTGGGACCACCCTGTTTGCGCTGGTGGGTCCGCTCGGCGTGGCTT
>JBOGDF010000420.1:0-4377 GCA_050701635.1 Micromonosporaceae bacterium
CGGTCGGCACCGGGTTCGTCGACCGGGTGGCGGCACCGGACGGGAGGGCAGGCAGTATCTTCGCCACCAATGGGCGAGCTGTTACGGGGTCAACGCCTCGCAGAGTTCGCCGAATTCGCCGTGCAGCTGCGGGTGCGGTCCGGCCTCGAAGACCAGGTTGCCGCTGCTGTCGAAGACGAGGCGGCCGCGATCCATGAGCCCAACCCAACCGCCGGGCGCGGAATCGCGGAAGACGAGACCCACTTCAGTGACGGTTCCGTCCAGCTCGAAGAACTGGTTGACGCTCCTGCCGAATCGCAGGGCGAGCCCGTTCCCGTTGAGCATTCGCTTGATGTTCAGCAGCACGTAGCCGCGAAGGAAGTTTCCATCCGCGTCCAGGAACACCTGGAACGTCCCCTGCCCGGTGAGGTCGGCGCTGATCGGGAAGCTGCAGACAATGCTCTCCGGCTCGAACACGGCGTAGTGCTCCTCGATCGGGAAGTGTCCGGTGATCGTTGAACCGAGCTGGCACCCGCCTGTCCGGACGACAGCGCGGACGAGATCGCGATCGCGCAGGCGAGTGCGCCCATCGCGTGAAATCGCTGTTGTCGGGACATGGTGGGCTCCTTCCTACGTATGCAGTGCGTCTCGCCTCCTTCTCCGGAGTCTTTCCTCTCCCGTGTTTAGCTCTCGGCGTCAGCTGAGGGCCGCGACGCTCGCTGCGCAGAAGGTCGTCGCTCCGTCCCGTCGATTCCCTGACGACGCCCAGGAACGCCAGATCTTGTCGTCGAACAGGTCGGCCGGGGTGCCGTTGTGACCGATGAGTAACTCGAACCGGACCTGACCCGGGTTCCGGGCTATGGCCTTGCCATCCATGCGGTAGAGGACCTCGTTGCCCGTCACCAGCACGAGGATCGTCAGCGTGCCGTCGCCGTTGTCGGTCACCTTTAGGTCCTTGTCCGTGACGACTGATTCGAGGATTGGACGAACTTGCCGTTGGCCAGGTTGGTGTCCACGCGGCTGATGTCGACGTGTTCCATGTAGTAGGCGAGGCCGTGAGGGCCATGGGGGTTCAACATGAAACGCCCATCGACGACGAAGTCGGACTGCACCGTGAGACCGGGAAGATCACAGAAGTCCGCGGCGATGTCGGTGAACTCCTCGTGGAACGTCCCCTTCTCGAGCGGCTTGGCTTGCGCAAGCCCCGCAGCCGACAGCGAGGCTGCGGTGGCAAGTCCCACCACGATCATCACGCCAAGCGTGTTCTGCGTACGGCCCACATCACCCCGGCGGCGACGGCCCAGACCGCGATCAGCGAGGCGATCGGGAACAGTGGGTCGAACCGGTCGGTGAACGCGATCGTCGCCGTGGCGATGCACCAGGCCACACCGCCGACCACACCCAGCGGGATGGTGATCCGGCTGCCCAGCGTGCGGGTCACTCCGCCGGCCACGGCAAGCGCGATGATGCCCAACCCCCAGAGGCTGCTGAGGATGGTTTCGTTCCACTTCTGCACCTCGTAGATCAGCGAGGGCTGTCCGTCCGCGATGGACGCTGCACCCAACGCCGCCAGCAGGTGCACCGCCATGCCCACGGTGGCGACGACAGCGACGACGCTGACCACGTTCGCCAGTCGGGCCATGCCGGGCCCGAGATCGCCCCGCTTGCGGAGCTGCAGCATCGCCGCCGCGAACAGCGCAAATGACACCAGAAGCAACGCATGGGAGGGGTACCACGAAGGCTGCACGAACGCCTGGTACAGCTGGTCGACCTTGGTGCCCCCGCCGCTGTCGCCTGGGTGTGTGACACCGCCGGCGAAGAACGCAACGCCTCCCAGGGCGAGGCAGATGCCACCGAGCCGGCCGGAGCGCTGCGAAGCGGCTGAAGAACTGGTGCGAACGTCTGTCGATATGCTCATCGGTGTTCCTCCTAGTCGCGTGTCCACGTGTCCACGGTGGCGGAGGACCGGTCGCCGGGCACCCGTGCGCTCCCTGGAGTTCCTCGGGGAAAACCCTCTTTCACGGCGGCGTGGCACCCCCTAGCATTCCGGCATGTGGTCTGCGATGGAGGGGACGGAGCCGTGCGCGGAGGCCCCGTCGACGGCCTTTGAGGCGGGTCTGGCAACGGTGGCCTTGTTCGTCGCGTTGCTGGTCGGCTACGGGTGGTCCCTGGGCTTCCATCTCGTGAACGCCCACAACGGGCTGATCGCTGCCTCGTTCTCCGCCGTGGGCCTGTACGTCGTGCGGATGCGGCCGCGGCATCGTGAGGGCTGGCTGCTGGTCGCAGTCGGTGTGATCCACGCCGTCATGTTCTTCGGCCGTCAGTACGGCGGTGCCGAGGGTCCGCTGCCCGCCGCGACATGGGTCGGCTGGATCGGTGTGTGGCCACTGCCCCTGGCGATCGCCTTGTTCGGCTGGGCCTTCATGGCATTCCCACACGGCCGAATGCTGTCACCGCGCTGGCGCCGCGCCGGCTTGGTCATGTGCGCCGTCGCCGCCGTCATGGCGGTGACGTCCGCGCTGTGGCCCGTGGACTACGGCCGCACCGGCGTGGTCGCACCTCATCCCTTCGAGCTGCCCGGCTCGCAGGCGGCCGCACAGCTGTGGGCCTACCTCCAACCCAGCTACCCGTCCTTTCAGGTGCTGTGGACCGCCGCGGTGGTAGTGCGGCTGCGCCGGGCTCGCGGTGACGAGGCACGCCAGATGCGTTGGCTGGTGTACGCCGCGGTGATAGCCATCGTGCTGTTGACCACAGGTCTGGTCGTGTTCGGGAGTCCGGTTCCCGGGGCGCTTGCGCAGCCGCTGATCCCACTCGCGGCGGGCGTCGCCATCCAGAAGTACCGGCTGTACGACATCGACCCGGTCATCAACAAGACGCTGGTCATCGGCGCCCTGGTGCTCGTCGTCACGACCGGCTACGTGTCCCTCGTCGTTGGCGTCGGTGCCCTGATCCCGGCTGGGACAGGTTGGCTGTCCCTGCTCGCCACCGCAGTCGTCGCCGTGGCATTCGAGCCGCTGCGCCGGCGCGCCCAGAACCTGGCCGACCGGCTCGTCTACGGTCACCGGGCGACGCCCTATGAGGCCCTGTCCCGGCTGTCGGCGCAGCTGGACGAGGCACCGGAGGAACTGCTCGACGGGATCGCCGCCACGGTCGCCAACGCGGTCGGTGCGACCGAGGTGGTCGTCTGGGTCGGTGAGGAAGCTCGCCTGCTCCCGCGGGCTGGGTGGCCTCGCCACCCCGACGAGTCGGGGCCGTCGCGGCTGGGCGAGCTCGACCGCGGCCCCCATCGGCACGTCCGGCCCGTTGTCCACCAGGGCACCGTGCGCGGAGCGATCACCCTGCGCAAGCCGGTGGGGGAGGCGCTCACCCTCGCCGAGGGCCGGCTGCTTGCCGACCTGGTCGCGCAAACCGGTCTGGTCATCGCGCAGCAGCAACAGGCGCAGGAGCTCGAGGCCACAGCCCGGCGCATCGTCACCGCCCAGGACGCGGCCCGCCGCAGGATCGAGCGGGACCTCCACGACGGTGCCCAGCAACGCCTGGTGACGATGGGGCTGGAGCTAGGATTGCTGGCCGAGCAGGCAAAGGCGACCGGCGAGCCCGCGTTGGCCGCACGCGTCAAGGACATACGAGCACAGCTGCTGGAGGCCACTGCCGACCTGCGCGAGTTGGCCCGCGGCCTCCACCCGATGGTACTCACCCAGGCGGGCCTGGAGACCGCGTTGATCATGCTGGCGGACCGGTCGGCCATCCCCGTCCGGCTAAACGTCGCCCTTGCCGGTCGGCTGCCTCGCGAGGTGGAGGTGACGGCGTACTACGTCGTCAGCGAAGCGCTGACCAATGCAACGCGCCACTCGGGCGCCGAGGTAATCACGGTCGAGGTCGCGAAGGTCGCGGAGGGACTGCGGGTCCGCGTCAGCGATGACGGCTGCGGCGGTGCGCGACAGCGCGATGGCAGCGGTCTACAGGGCCTCGCAGACCGGCTCGCCGCAGTTGGCGCCACGCTTACGATCGACAGTCCCGTCGGCGGTGGGACCCAGATCCGGACAGTGCTGCCATGCGCGTGATCGTCGCTGACGACGCAGTGCTGTTCCGGGAAGGTATGGCGCGGATCCTCACCGAGGTGGGGTTCGAGGTCACCGGCCAGGCGCGCAACGGTGCGGAACTGGTCGGACATGTCCGACGCGACGCCCCCGACGTCGTCATCACGGACCTGCGGATGCCCCCGAACTTCGCCGACGAGGGCATCGAGGCAGCCGCCGAGATCCGCTCGTTCGCCCCGAACATCGGACTGATGCTGCTGTCTCAGTATGTCGAGGTGCACCACGCACTGCGGCTGATAGACGAGTTCGACGGCGCGGTCGGCTATCTCCTCAAGGACCGGGTGTCCGACCTGAGCGC
>JBOGDF010000421.1:0-4370 GCA_050701635.1 Micromonosporaceae bacterium
GGTCCCTTCATGCAGTCATGACTGCATGAAGGGACCCATGATCATGGCCGGTGGATCAGCGGTGAACCAGGCCCATGTGTCTGGCCATGCCGAAGGCGTGCCCTTTCGCCACGTTCCAGAGGAAGGTGTCGCTCTTGAGCCGTTCGGAATCGAGGTACGTGTCGATGAACAGGTTCTCGGTGAGCACCGCGGGCATGTTGGTTTCCCGCAGCACGTAGAAATCGGCGGTCTTCATGCCGCGGTCGAGGGGCGAGTGGTTCCTCGTCATCCAGTCGTACACGGTGGAGTGCAGCGTGCTGTGCATGTTGTAGGTGGTCCCGCTGGTGCCGGGGTAGCGGTAGCTTTCGAATCCGGAGCCGCCGCCAGAGTTGATGTGGATGCTGACGAACCGGTTCGCACCCCACGAGTTGGCGTCCGAGGCGCGGTACGAGAGGCTGCGGGTCGCGTCAGTGGTGCGCGACATCCGGATGTAGACGTACCAGTGGTCCAGCAGGTAGCTGCGCATCCGCAGCGCGATCTTGAGGGTGAGGTCCTTCTCTCGTAGACCGTTGGCGACTGCGCCCGGGTCGGTTCCGCCGTGCCCGGGGTCGATGTACAGCTTGGGGGTCGCCGCCCAGGCCGGTGTGGTGGCGACCAGCGGCGCTGCCGCCGCTCCGGCCGCGGTGGCCAGCAGTAGGTTCCTTCTGGAGATCCGCTTCTCTGACATGGTGCACCTCTCAAACGGGGTGGGACGGGGGTCATACCTTGGTGATGCGTACGGCGTCGGCGATCACGTAGCCGGTGGTGGTGGTCCAGCGGCTCACCGCGACGGTGTTCCGGTCGCCCGCGGCCAGCGCGAAGGTGCCGATCGACTTCCACGCGCCGCCGCCGGAGCGCTGGTCGACCGAGACGGTCCGGTTGCCGCTGCTGGTCACGACGATGTGCGGCGTCGCGCTGTTGTAGCCGGTGTTGGCGGGGTGGTAGATCTCGACCCGGTAGTTGCCGGCGCTCGGGACGTTGAACTTGTACCAGGCCGGGTCGCTGGACTGCACCGGGTTGGCGTACCGGTAGTCGGCGCCGTACCGCTGGCTGGAGTAGGTGGAGACGCCCCACGCGCTGCTGGCGGTGAACCGGCCGGTGGTGGCGTTGTCGACGGTCTGGGTGTAGGTGCCGCCGGCCAGCTTCGCCGCCACGTCGGCGCGCAGCTGCGGCAGCTTGGCGTACAGCACGTCGCCGGGGCAGGCGGTGCTGCCGACGTCGCGGTGCCCGAGGATCCGGCTGGTCGCGATCCCGTACTGCTGGCAGATGTACGCCGCCTGGTCGACCAGCGCGTTGTAGAGCGCCGTGGTGGGCGCCACCGAGGTGTACGTGCCCTCGTTCTCGATCCCGACCGAGGAGCCGTTCACCGCCGACGCGTGCGCGCCGTGCACGAAGCTCGTACCCCCGCGAAGGGTTTCCAGGCTGCGATGGCGGCCTTCGGTGACGTAACCGCCGCGGCTGATCGTGAAGTGCTGCCCGGTGTCGATCCAGCCGTTGTTGTCCATGTGGTGGTTCTGGATCGCCCGGGACAGCGAGAACGCGTGCGCCAGCGAGTAGTCGGTGGAGTTCCCGGTCGCGGTGTGGTGGATGATCAACTTGTCCGGCCGGTAGTTGTTGATCGTCACCGGGGAGCTGGGCGGCCGGGCGTTCCACTCGCTGGTGGTGTAGATCCGGGGGGACGGTACGGCGGCGCTGGCCGCCCCGTCGGTGCGGAGCAGTTCGAGCCCGCCGGCGGCGATGCCGACGCCGAGGAACACGGCGCCGCGCATCAGGTCGCGGCGGGGCAGCTGGTGACCGGTCATTGGGGTGCCTCCCGAGGGGTGTTCGCGGCCTTCAGAGCTGGGTGACGCGGACCGCGTCGGCTATCACGTAGCCGCTGGTCGAGGTCCACCGGCTGACGCCGGCGGTGTTGGCGTCGCCGGCGGCGAGGGTGAAGCTGCCGAGACTGACCCAGCGCCCGCCGTTCGCGCGCTGGTCGACCCGTACCACCTGGTTTCCGGTGGTGGTGCTCACCAGGTACGGGGTGGAGCTGTTGTAGCCGGGGTCGGCCGGATACCAGACCTCGATCCGGTAGCTGCCGGTGGCGGGGATGTTGACCTTGAACCAGGCGACGTCGCTCGCCGACACCGGCGACGCGAAGCGGTAGTCGGTGGCGTACCGCTGAGTGGACCAGCTGGAGCTGCCCCAACCGGTGCCGGCGGTGAACCGTCCGGTGGTGGCGTTGTCCACTGTGGACGTCCACGGTCCGGCTCCCGCAACGGTGCGACCTGCGCTCAGAGCGCTTTCGTGGTGGGTACGCGCCAGCGCGGTCAGGTAGTAGGTGTACGTCGTCCCGGCCGCCGCCGTGGTGTCGGTGTAGCTGGTGCCGCGTACCGCCGCGATCAGGTTCCGCGCGTCGGCGAACGCGCACGGGTCGCTGGTGCCGCTCCCGGTCACCCGCCACACGGCGTAGCCGGTGCCGCTACCGCTCCAGGTCAACGCGATCCCGCTGGTGGTACGGGTCGCGCCGGTGATGCTCGGCGCCGCCGGCGCGGTGCCGGTGTTGTGTGGCGCGATCAGTGCCGGGCGGGTGTAGTGGTCGGCGGCGAGCCGGCTGATCGACCCGAGCCGGTCGGCGCGTACGTCCTTGGCGCTGAAGTAGACGTCGCCCTTTACGCCGGCGTGGCTGCGGTTCAGCGTGAGGTGGCGGCTCAGCTCCGCCGGGTCGTCCCACGCCCCGCCGCTGCCCACCTTGTACGCCGCCTGCCCGGCGTACAGCTGGACGTTGGTGCCGGCGACCACGTCGGACCACCAGGGGATCAGCTTCGCGTAGTCGGCGGCGGCCTGGCCGACGTACCAGTAGAGCTGCGGGTTGATGTAGTCGACCCAGCCCTGCTTGACCCACTTGCGGGAGTCGGCGTAGATCGCGTCGTAGCTCTGCAGCCCGGACGTGTCCGAGCCGAGCGGGTCGGTGGACTTGTTACGCCAGATCCCGAACGGGCTGATCCCGAAGCGCACCCACGGCTTCGCGGCGTGGATCTTGGAGTCCATCTCCTGGACCAGCAGGTTGACGTTGTTGCGGCGCCAGTCGTGGATGTTGCCGAAGCCGGCGCCGTATTCCGCGTAGGTGCTGGCGTCCGGGATCGTCTGACCGCTCACCGGGTACGGGTAGAAGTAGTCGTCGAAGTGCACTCCGTCGATGTCGTACTTCGTGACGGCGTCGAGCATGGCGTCTTCGACGTGGGCGCGTACCGCCGGGATGCCGGGGTTGTAGTAGAGCTTCCCGCCGTACGCGAAGGCCCAGTCGGGGTGGGCGCGGACCGGATGGCTGGCGGCGAGCCGGGTGCGGTCGGTGTGCATCGCGACCCGGTAAGGGTTGAACCACGCGTGGAATTCCAGGTTCCGCTTGTGCGCCTCGGCGACCAGGAAGGCGAGCGGGTCGTACCCGGGGTTGGTGCCCTGGGTGCCACTCAGCCACTCCGACCACGGCTCGTACGGCGACGGCCAGAACGCGTCGGCGGTGGGCCGGATCTGCACCACGACGGCGTTGAACCGGCGCTGCTTCGCCAGGTCGAGCCAGGCGACGTACTCGGACTTCTGGGTGGCGACCGGCAGCCCTTTGGCGCTGGGCCAGTCGATGTTCACCACGCTGGCGATCCACATCGCGCGGAGCTGCCGCTTCGGCCGCGCCGGATCGGTGACGCAGCCGGCCGCGGGGGCCGGTGCGGCGGTGGCGCCGGTGACGGGGTGCGCGGTGACGGGCGCGGTCAGCGCCGTGATCGCGGTGAGGGTGGCCGCGACCAGCGTGACGGCGAAACGTGACCCTGCGGGTGCGCTCATGGGCCTTCCCTCCGACGGGTGAGTGGGCCGGGCCTGAGCGGGCTTGAAAGGAAGTTTCACCTAGAGGGGGGTAAACTGCAATATCACTTCACACATTTTTCCTGGTACGCGCAGCGCGCCACGCGGGTCGCCGCGCTGGCGCGGGCGCCAGGTGGCGTGGGATCAGGGGCGGACCGCGCGGGTGAGGTCGCGCGGGTGAGGTTGCGGCGCGCGGGTCGGGCCGCGCAGGTGTTGGCCGCGGGGTCAGGCTGGGCGGTGAGCTAGCTGGCCTGGCTGACGGGGGCCAGGGTGGCGTCGTAGCGGGACAGGATCAGGTCCACCACGGTGGTGCCGAGCGGGCGGGTCACGGTGTCGGCGCCGGCGGCGTACAGGGAGCGGTGGAAGTGGCCGTCGGCGAGCAGCATGGCGGCGATCGTGACCCGGTCGGTGCCGGCCGCCCGCAGTCGCGCCACCGCCTCGGACGGGCGGGGCTTCGCGGCGCTGGCGTACCCGGCGCGTACCGGGCGGTCGATCGCGGCGGCCAGGTCCCGGGC
>JBOGDF010000422.1:0-4369 GCA_050701635.1 Micromonosporaceae bacterium
GGGCGCGGGCGGCGGGTGGCGGCGACGGGTGGCGGCAGATAGCGCGGGGCGGCGGGCGGCGCGGGTTAGAGCGGGAGGCGGTAGGCGAGCAGCAGCACGTTGGGCGCCGGGCGCCAGTCGCGCTCGGGCAGGCGTACGAAGCCCAGCTTCCGGTAGAGCCGGTGCGCCGCGTACGCGATGTCCGGAGTGGACAGCACCACCGTGTGTACGCCGCCGGCGCGGGCGCGTTCCAGCACGGCGCTCACCAGCGCGGCGCCGACCCCGCCGGTCTGCGCCTCGGGATCCACCGCCAGCATCCGGAACTCCGCCTCGCCCGGCTGCGAGATCTCCGCGTACGCGGACCCGTACGGGCAGTACGTCACCGTGCCGGCGATCCGGCCGGACGGCTCCACCGCGACCAGCAGCTGCGCCGCCTCGGCGCGGCTGGCGACGTCGGCGAGCCGCTCGTCGTACCGGGTGCCGGGCGGGATCATGTCGGCCGCCCGGTACGCCGCGACCGTCACCCGGCCGATCTCGGCGTACTCCTGCGGCACCGCGACCCGTACGGTGACCGCCGAGGTGACGTCGCTGGTCACTCGATCACGGCGATCAGGTCGCCTTCCTGGATCACGTCGCCCTCGTTGACGGCCAGCTCCTTGACCACGCCGGCGGATTCGGCGAGCACCGGGATCTCCATCTTCATCGACTCGAGGATGACCAGCGTGTCGCCGTCGTCCACCGTGTCACCAGGTGAGGCGACGACCTTCCACACGTTGGCCACCATCTCGGCCCGGATCTCCTCGGCCATCGCCGTCCTCCTCTTGCTCGCGCGCATCTTTGCGACGCCTGCGACTGCGGTGCCGCCGGCCCTCGCCGCGCGGCATGGCAACCGTATCGCTACGATCGCGGGCGCGGGTCACGACCTCGTGGCACTGCCGCGGGAGCCCCGCGCTGATTTCTCTAGGAGAACACGATGGCGAAGAAGGCACGCAAGCGCCGCGCCCGTAAGAAGAAGGGCGCGAACCACGGCAAGCGCCCGAACGCCTGACGGGCTGACAGTCAGGGCGGCGACGCGGTGATCCGCATCGCCGCCCCTGTCGTTCCAGGCAACCGCGCGCCAGGCGCCACGGCCCGGCCCACGCGGAGGCCTCAGATCTGCAGTGTCGTGCCGTCGAAACGGCGCAGCGTGAAGCCGGCGTCCTCGTGGGTGGTCAGCTTCAGCTCCCGCAGGATGCCGATCGCGACCGCCTCACCCAGCTTCACCGACTCGGTGTAGTCGCTGCGCCAGTGCACCCCGCCGAAGCTGCGCCCGATCGCGATGTTCGCCGCCAGCTTGTCCAGCTCCCCGGCCAGCGTCAGCCGGTCGGCGCCGGGCCCGTCGTACGGCACCAGCCGCTCGCCGGTGCGGTCCGGCACCACCGGCTCGGGCAGCACGTACGACTCGTCGAACCACGCCTTGAGGATCGTCACGCAGGCGCCTGCCACGGTCGCGTGGCCAGCCCCGTACGCCGGATGAGTCGGTGAGCCTTCCGGGTACGCCTGCGGCAGCAGCCCGGTGTCCCAGCGCTCCCGGGTCGCCTTCAGCCCCCCGGACTCCAGCACCTGCGGATCGATCATCGGGTAGTCGCGGCGACCGGTCAGGTGCGCCTCGATCCGTCCCCCGAACGCCTCCGGACGCAGCCGCCGGTGCACGAACCACTTCTGATACCAGACCGCCTTCAGCGCCCGGGTCGCCACCTCGGTGACCAGGCTCAGGATGTGCGGCCCGCCGTACGTGCCGAAGCCGGCCTGGTTGGCGGTGTGCGGGTACGGGTTGCCGACGTCCAGCGGCGCGTCCAGCTCCAACAGGATCAGGCAGGCGTTGAGGTACGCCTGGTACAGCGCGTCGAAGTGCACGTAGTGCGCCAGATCCCGCGGCGTCTGCAGGTAGCGCGGCCGTCCCCGTCGCTGCGCCCGCCGGCCGGCTCCCCGCTGTACGTCGAGCCAGTCATCGAAGTCGGTCAGGAAATCCTGCCCCGGCTTCACGGTGTCCTGGCGCTGCGAAATCGCCAGCGTGCCGTACCGGAAGTCACGCAGCAGGAACTGCGAGACGTACGGGCCGCGCAGGTCGCCGGTGGTGAATCCGCGGAACAGCGTCGCCGGGGTCACCGCGGCGTCGCGTTTCGGCCCCCGGAAATCGCTGAGTCCACTGAGATCGGTGGCGGCGTCGGCGACCACGGGATCGCGGTGGAAATCGGTGAAACGTACGTCCCGGCACAGCGCCATCCAGTAGAGCTCCACCATTTCCGCGGAATTCTCGGCGCTGTCGATACGCGGTGCCGGCGGCATCGCCAACGACTGCGGGTCGGGTCCTTGCAGGTCGTACGCCAACCCCGCCTGCGGGTTGGTGAACGGCCGCCCGTCCGGTACGCCGCGCGGCACCCGCTCGAAATCCTCGGCGCGGTGCGTGGACAACGCCCGCAGCAGCGCCCGGTACGCCGCCGGCTCCACCTCGCCGGCGTCGTCGTGCGGCAGCCCCTTGCCGTAGTTGGCGAGGAACGGGTAGTCGGTCTCTTCACCGTTGCCGAGCTGGTCCGGCTGCGGCCGCCGGAAATCTGATTCGGCCGCTTCGATCCGCAGATCCCGGGCAGCCTTACGTCGATCGGTCATTGAACGCACCCCCGTGCATCGAGGCCGGCTGGCCATTGGTGCGTGGCGCCGACGATGCGGCGCCACGCACCTTCGACGGTAGCCGCCGTACCAGAGGCAATTAGGGGCAAAAAGTGCCGGTGACCGGGAGTTGTCAGGAAACTGCCAGCTCGAAGAATTGGCCGGGCTATTCAGCCAGGAATTCGCGGGCGTCCGCTTCGATCACGATCTGGTGCAGCTTGAGCCGCAGCCGTTCGCGCAGCCCCGCCGGCGCGACCTCCTGGCTGCAGCAGCGCGCCACCAGCGCCTTGACCTCCTGCTCCACGCCGTACTCCCGCAGGCAGGGGGAGCATTCTTCCAGGTGGACTCGGATACGGTCCCGCCGATCGGTGTCGCACTCCAGGTCGAGGTAGAGGTAGACCTCCTGGAGCACTTCCCGACAGTCCGTCTCGTGGGGTTCGCCGCAGCTCACGCCGTCACACCTCCCTGCCCAGCCGGCTGGTCCATGGGCCGTCCCACACCGCGCTCGGCGGCGTACGCCTGAAGCTTGTGTCGTAGGTTGCGCCGGCCGCGGTGCAGCCGCGACATCACGGTGCCGATCGGGGTGTCCATGATGTCGGCGATCTCCTTGTAGGAGAAGCCCTCCACGTCGGCCAGGTAGACCGCGAGCCGGAACTCCTCCGGGAGCGACTGCAGCGCGTCCTTCACGTCGGAGTCCGGGAGCCGCTCGAGCGCCTCGGTCTCCGCGGACTTCAGCCCGCTGGAGGTGTGCGACTCGGCCTCGGCCAGCTGCCAGTCGGTGATCTCCTCGGTCGGGCTCTGCACCGGCTGCCGCTGCCGGCGGCGGTAGGAGTTGATGTACGCGTTGGTGAGGATCCGGTACAGCCAGGCCTTGAGGTTCGTACCCTCCTGGAACTGGTGGAAGGCGGCGAACGCCTTCAGGTACGCCTCCTGCACCAGGTCTTCGGCGTCGGCGGGGTTGCGCGTCATCCGCAGCGCGGCGGCGTACAGCTGGTCCACGAACGGCAACGCGTCCCGTTCGAACCGGGCGCGCCGCTGCTCGGGCGTCTCCGCTCGCGCCAACGTGGTGTCTCCCCTCGGCCGGACTTGCGCCGAGGATACGCCGCCCCGATAGGCCGGCGCCTGCGGAGCGGAGATCATCGCGGACTCGGACCAGGGCTGGCCGTCGAGTAGTCGCTGCACCCGTTCGGTGTCCGCGTCGAGCGCCGTACGCCCACGCAGTGCTGTGACCCCCAACGCGTGCCTCCCACGGTGTGATCGCCGCCGGCGAGATCCGGCTTCCGTGGAGTGCAACGTCGCAGGTCAGCCGGTGCATTCCGGGAGCCGCTTGAGGCAAGGGTCACCGGGCCGGGCCGGGCCGGGTCAGCGGGCCCAGTGGTGCCCGGCCAACCAGTCGGCCGCGTGTTCGCCGGCCGCCTTGGCGACCTTGCGCAGCGAGTGGTCCGCGCCGGGCAGCACCTCGACCCGTACCCCCGGGGAAGGTTCTGGGGTTCCGAACGGGTCCCGGTCTCCGTTGAGCACCAGGGTGGGTACGCCGGTGAGCAGCTCCTCGGCCCGGCTGCGCTCCGGCCGCCCCGGCGGGTGCAGCGGGAACGCCAGGCAGATCACCCCGGCGGCGCCCACCTCGACGGCGGTACGGCACGCCACCCGGGCGCCGCTGGAACGGCCGCCCACGATCACCGGCAGCTCCGCGTGCTGTTCCCGCAGCGCGGCGACCACCGCGACCCAGGCGGGATCGAGC
>JBOGDF010000423.1:0-4360 GCA_050701635.1 Micromonosporaceae bacterium
GGCCTGTCCCGTAGATCTTCAGTTGGCTGCGACAGGCACCAGACGACGACCGGCGGCGTTGGAGAACCGTCCGAATACAACACCGGTATTCGGACGAACCTGCGCCTTGCCGGACCGCCGCCTGGCACCTGTCTCGCTCGACCAAGATCCACGGGACAGGCCCTGGGCCCAAACCAGTAGCCGGTCCGCGCGCCGTCAGGCAGGCTCGGGGCCGTGCAGATCCGTGAAGCGCGTGCCGAGGACTGGCCCGCGATCTGGCCGTTCTTCCACCAGATCGTCGCCGCCGGCGAGACCTACGCCTACGACCGTGACCTGACCGAAGAGCAGGGCCGCGCGACCTGGATGATCGGCCACCCGGTGGTCGCCGTGGACGACCAGGGCAGTGTGCTCGGCACCGCCAACATGTACCCCAACCGCGGCGGCGGGGGTGCCCACGTGGCGAGCGCCAGCTTCATGGTCGATCCGGAACACAGCGGCAAGGGCGTGGGCCGTGCGCTCGGCGAGTACGTCATCGACTGGGCCCGCCGCGAAGGCTTCCGCGCGGTGCAGTTCAACGCCGTGGTGGAGACCAACACCCGGGCCGTCGGGCTGTGGCGCTCGCTGGGATTCGAGGTGCTCACCACCGTGCCGGAGGCGTTCCACCACCCGACGTACGGCTACGTCGGCCTGCACGTGATGTACCGCAAGCTGTAGAGCAGGCGGCGAGCGTCAGGCGTCTTCTTCCCGGGGCAGCCAGCTGGTGAGCGCGACGCCGTGGCCGTCCGGGTCGTGGAACGACACCGCCCACAGCTCCAAAAGCTCACCCTTGAGTACGGCACGCGGCTCGTCGATGAACTCCACGCCGCGCTTGGTGAGCGTACGGTGCGCGGTGTCGATGTCGTTCACCTCGAGCGTGAGGTGCATCAGCCGGGGCGGCTTGGCGGTCGCGTCGTCGCGCTGCCGCAGCACCACCCGACCGGTACGCGCCTCGAGCAGCACCATGTCCGGGCCGCTCTCGATCTCGAAGAACCCGAGCACGTCGCGGTAGAACTCCAGCGACTGCTTGATGTCGGAGACGATCAGAGTCACCCCGACCTCGCGGATCGGGGAGCCGTACTCCACCAGCAGCGGGTCGTTCTCGCTGTCCGGGCTGGCCTTGGGCGGGTCGAGGAAGCTCAGGTCGACCTGGTCGTCGGCGGGGCTGCCGTACAGGGTGCCGAGCGGTGGGGTCGGCTCGTCGACGGGGCTGGTCGGTGCGTCGGCGTTGGCGGGCGTCAGCTGATCGATGCCGGCGGGAGCCGGTGACGTGGGTGCGGGGACGGCAGGCAAGGCGGCCGTCACGCCGGTGGCGTCGGCGAGCAGCTCCAGCTCGTCGTCATACCGCGGCTTGTCGGTGGTTGGGGAGTCGGTGTCCGCGTCCGGTCGGGCGGCGCCGTGGTTGGTCACCCGGTCCCAGCGGATCCGCAGCTCGCGCGGCTCGCGCGGGTCGACCACCACCGGCAGCGTGGCGCCGGGCGCGGGCCACTTCGCCACCGGTACGGACTGGTCGCGGTGCCGTACCGCGGTGGCGGGAAGTCGGGGCGCCTGCACCACCAGGTGCATCTCGCAGCGGCCGTGGGTGGCCGCGACCGGCGGCGTCGACGCGCTCACCACGTGCGCGGTCCCGGCCACCATGCTGGCCAGCCGGCGCTGCAGGGTGGAGTACGCGGCGTACACCGCGGCGCTGATCATGATCCCGACGCCGATCGCGGTGACGAAGCCGTTGCCGCTGCCGGCGCCCGCGGTGGTGACGAAGCCGCCGATCAGCGCCACCACGACCGAGGCGACCAGGTGGCTCTGGGAGCGGGGCGAGCCGTTCTTGTTGCCGCCGCCGCCACCGGGGCGCCCGCCGTCCAGCTCTTCGGCCAGCGCGGACATCATCCGGGTGTCCTTGGCGGTGGCGCGGGCCCGCGCGGTCTGCATCGCGCGTACCGAATTCCGCACCTGCGCCCGCTGGGCCTGCACGCCGCGGGCCGCGTTACCGGCGCGCGCGGCACCGGCCCGGGCAGCCAGGCTGCGTACGGGCCGCTGAACAGGCCGCGGGGTCGGACGAGGTACTCGCACCTTGGCGAGCGTATGCCCCGGTGTCTATAGAGGGAAGTGGCCGCACCGTCCGATCTGGTCAGAGGCCACGTTCTGTTACAGCATGCGATCATGGCGATACTTTTCGTGATCACCTACGGCTCCCGATCGACACCAAAGATTCCGGGTGTACGCGGCTCGGTAGCCTGTGTGCGTCATCGTTGCAGGCGGTCCAGCACGATCATGGAGGCGGCAGGTGTCGGAGCGGACACTCGTACTGATCAAGCCCGACGCGGTAAAGCGCGGACTGGTGGGCGAGGTGATCAGCCGGCTGGAGCGCAAGGGGCTCACCATCGACGAGCTGCGGCTGCGCACCATGGACGCGGCGCTCGCCGACGAGCACTACGCCGAGCACGTGGAGAAGCCCTTCTACCCGCCGCTGAAGGAGTTCATGACCTCCGGACCGCTGGTCGCGCTGATCGTCTCCGGAGACCAGGCGATCGAGGTGGTACGCACGCTCACCGGCGCCACCGACGGCCGCAAGGCGCCGGGCGGCACGATCCGCGGCGACTGCTCCCTGTCCAACCGGGAGAACCTGGTGCACGCCTCCGACTCGCCCGAGAGCGCCAAGCGCGAGATCGCGCTCTGGTTCCCGGAGGCGTGACCTGTCGTACCCGGCGCCTAGCGTGCGGGTATGCGATGGGATGAGTTCGTCAAGGCAGCTTCCGAGTTGGGGGAGCGGGCGTCCGAGCGGTTGCGGTCCGACCAGGTGGTGCTGCTCGGCACGTTGCTGCCCGACGGTGCGCCCCGGATCAGCGGTGTGGAGTGCGACCTAGTCGACGGCGAGCTGATGATCGGGATGATCTGGCGCTCGATGAAGGCGCTCGACCTGCGCCGCGACCCGCGGTTCGTGCTGCATACCCTGGTGCCCGACAAGGCGCGCGAGGCCGACAGTCAGGGCGACATCAAGCTGTACGGCAGCGCCGCCGAGGTCACCGACCCGGCCCGCAAACGCCGGTACGAGGACACGATCCGGGCCCGGATCGACTGGGCGCCTGCGGAGCCGTACCACTGCTTCGCCTTCGACATCGAGCGGGCCGGGATGGTGAGGTTCGCCGACGACAAACGTCAGGTCTGGAGCTGGCGCGCCGGTGGTGCGCCGCGGCGGCGGGCGATTCCGGAGCTCGGGCCGGAGTGACGCCCGGCGGGACCGAGTTGTCAGCCGGACGTGCCCGGGATGACAGGTGGACCCGTTAGGGTCATCGGCCGAGGCCTGCCGATGATCGACGAACGGGGATCCACAGTGGACAGAGTGATCAAACGCCGTACCCTGCTGCGGGGTGGGTTGGCGGCCGGAGTGGGCGCTGGCCTGCTCGGGGTCGCCGGCCGTGACGCCTTCGGGCTGGTACGCGGTGACCGGCCGAAGCTGACGCACGGCGTACAGAGCGGCGATCCGGGAGCGGGCTCGGGTGTGGTGTGGACCCGCGCCGACCGGCCCGGCCAGATGATGGTCGAGGTCAGCCTGTCGCCGACGTTCCGGCGGTCGTGGACGGTTCCGGGTCCGGTGGTGACCCCGGAGACGGACTTCACCGGCAAGGTACGGCTGCGGCGGCTGCCGCCCGGAGCCCGGGTGCATTACCGGGTACGGGTAGAACACCTCGAGTCCGGGCTGCCGAGCGCACCGTTGAGCGGCGTCCTGCGGACCGCGCCTGTGCATCGGCGTGACGTCCGGTTCGTCTGGTCGGGGGACATCGTCGGGCAGGGCTGGGGGATCAACGAGGAGCTGGGCGGCATCCGGATCTTCGAGCGGATGCGCTCGTTGGAGCCGGATTTCTTCCTGTGCAGCGGTGACACGGTGTACGCCGACAACCCGCTCACCGAGACGGTCACGCTCCCGGACGGGCGGGTGTGGCGCAACGTGGTCACGCCGGAGAAGAGCAAGGTCGCCGAAACCCTCGCGGAGTTCCGCGGGCAGTTCGCGTACAACCTGCTCGATGACAACCTGCGGGCGTTCGCCGCGGAGGTGCCGGTGATCAACCAGTGGGACGACCACGAGGTGATCAACAACTGGTCGCCCGGGGTCGACGTGACCGACTCGCGCTACACCGAGCGGCGGATCGACGTGCTGGCCGCGCGCGCCAAGCAGGCGTTCCACGAGTGGCTGCCGCTGCGGCCCGCGCCGGTCGACCCGGACGGGCGGATCTACCGGAAGATCTCCTACGGGCCGCTGCTGGACGTGTTCGTGCTGGACATGCGCACGTACAAGGACCCCAACGGCTCCAACCGCTACACCGACCCGACCCAGGGGCTGCTCGGCGCC
>JBOGDF010000424.1:0-4328 GCA_050701635.1 Micromonosporaceae bacterium
AGCGTGAGCAGCGCGCCCACGATCAGCCCGTACAGGCCCCACAGCCGTTCTTCCCGGGGCTCAGCGGCGGCCGGCACGGCCCTCGGGTCCGCGGCGCCGGCGGCCTCCGACTCCCGCGCGACCGCCACCGCGGCGTCGCCGGTGGGGTCGTCACGCCCGGCCGCGTCGCCGGTGGCGTGGTTGCGTGCGCCGGTGGTGAGCAGCCCCAGCTTGACCAGCAGCCGCCGGAGCTCGGCGGGTGCCCCACTCCGGTACCACTCGTCGCCACCGGACTGCGGTTCCGGCTACCGCGGTACGGCGGACTCCGCGATCGCGACCGCCCGGTCCCGAGTGAGGTCGCCTTCCAGGCGGAGCGTCACGCTGCCGTACTGCCAGATCAGGGTCTTGCCGGCGAGCCGGGCCTGCTCCCGGCGCTCGGTGCCGTCGGGCGCCAGCACGACCACCTCGTGCGGGCGGGGGATCCACCACGCCGAGGTGCCGCCGACCTTCACCCACTCGATGTCGCCGTGGACGCTCTTGGCGAACGACGGGTCGAGCCGGCCGTCGAACTGGTCCAGCCGCAGTACGCCGTCGCCGCCCCGGTGCCAGGTCAGCGACAGCACCCGGCGGTCCGCCGAGACCTCGACCCCGTCGGGCGTACCGAGGTCGCGGGGCAGCAGTGGGGTGAAACCGACCAGGCGGCGAGCCTCGGCGAGTGTCAGGCCGGTGCCGGCGGTCGGTGGCGGTGGCGCGCTGGCCGGCGGCGGGTCCGGGTCGTGGCGTACCACTACGCCGCCCAGCCCCAGCCACTCCGCGACCGTGGCGCGTACCGGGGGCGCCAGCACCCCGACCAGCAGCAGGCCGAGCAGCGCCGCCACCAGCGCCGGCCACCGGCGGCGCAGCCAGCTCCGTCGCGGCACCGGCAGCTCTGCGATCCGGGTCAACACGGCGTCGGCCAGCCCGTCCGGCGGCTCACCGACCGGCAGCTCCCGGCCGAGCGCCCGGAGTTCGGCGCCGAGATCGGTACCCGGGTCAGCCACGGCGCACCTCCTGCCGTACGTCCGGTTGGTCCACCAGCTGCTGCAACTGCCGCAACGCCCGGTGCAGCCGGGACTTCACCGTCCCCCGCGGCCAGCCGAGGACGACCGCGGTGTCCGCCTCGTCCAGGTCCAGCAGGTACCGGCAGGTCACCACCAGGCGGTACGGCTCCGACAGCCGGCGCAGCGCCGCCACCAGCTCGGCCCGGCGTTCCGTGGAGAGCGCGGCGGACGCCGGGTCTGCGCCCTCCGCGAGCACGCCCACCACGCTCTCCCGACCGGTACGCCGGCGCGCCGACCGGTGCAGGTTGCGGGTCTCGTTGGCGACGATCCGCAGCAGCCACGGCCGGAACGCGGCGCCGTCCCGGAACCGCCCCAGCGCCCGGTACGCCTTCACCAGCGCGTCCTGCACCACGTCGTCGGCGTCCGCGCCGGCGCCGAGCAGCACGGCGGTACGGTGCGCCGCCGCGGCATGGCGGTGCACCAGCTCGGCGTACGCGTCCCGATCGCCGTCGCGTACCCGAGCCACGATCTCGCCATCAGTCCTGATCTCGCGCTCCGTCCGCAGGCACCTGCTGCCCCTGTCTACACCGCCGCACCGCATCGCGTTCCGCCTCCACAAGGCCCCCGCCACTTGGGGCCCCTAGTGGTCGCTGGAGTGCCGCAAATGTCCGCTATGGAACGACCACCAAGGGCCCCAAGTGGAGAAGCCGCGGGACGCGCGGCGTGCGCGGCGCGGCGTGGCGTGGCGTCAACTGGGGTTGACAGGCGAGTCGCGTCAATGTAGGTTGACGGCATGAGTCAGGCAGTCGACGCGGCGGCCGACGCCACCAGCCAGGACCCCAGGGTCGGGCTGCGGGCCGTGGCGGCGCTACGCAAACTGGTGGAGCGGCTGGAGACGCTGCAGGTCGCCAACGCCCGCACGCAGGGCTGGTCCTGGGAGCAGATCGGCGCCGCGCTCGGCGTCAGCAAGCAGGCCGTACACAAGAAGCACGGGCGGAGTTGAGCATGTTCGAACGATTCACTGACCAGGCCCGCGACGTGGTCGTCCAGGCACAGCTCGAAGCCCGGCAGCTCCGGCACAACTACATCGGCGCCGAGCATCTGTTCCTCGGCGTGCTCGCCTCGCCGGAGGCTCCTGGGGTCGCCGCACTGGTGCGGCTCGGGATCACGCCGGAGCGATTCCGCTGCCAGACGCGGGAAGTGGTCGGCGAGCCAAACCGCCTCGGTCCGGCCGACGCCGACGCGTTGCAGACCCTGGGCATCGATCTGGAGGAGGTGAAACGGCGCGTCGAATCCAGCTTCGGGCCAGGCGCGCTGGATCCGCCCCGGCGCACCCGTCGCAGTTGGCTGCCGTGGCGCCGGGGCTGCGATGAGCCAGTCGGTCATGTCCCGTTCACGCCACGGGCCAAGCAGGCCCTGGAATGCGCGTTACGACAGGCAAAAGATCGCCGCGATCGCTACATCGGCGTGGAGCACATCCTGCTGGCGCTGCTGGTCGACAAGGAGAACCTGGCGATCGGCGTGCTCCGCCACCTCGGGCTCGACGTCGACTCAGTACGCATCGAGGTCCTCGCTGACCTCGATGAGGCGGCCTAAGCGCCGCCTCATCGAGAAACGGCCTCAGTCGGCGAGCGTCGCAATCGACTGCGCCCAGCGGAAGTACTTGTTCGTGCCCAGGTCACGTACGGTCGTGATGCCGAACGCGGCCTGCAGCTTCTCCGCGTCTCCGTCGCTGACGCCCTGCAGCGCCGACACGGGTGCCTTCGCGATCTCCTCGACGCTCTTGCCTTCCCAGGCCTTGTCCAGCTTGTTCTCGATGCCCGCCATGCGATCCCCCTTCGTAGGTTGACTTCCACCGACCTGAACAGATTACGGCGTTGGCGAGCCCCCTCGTCTCGCCAACGCCGTACCCCGTCTGTGTGGTTTCCCGATCCCCCTGGAGCCGGGAACCCGTCTTCGAGCCTCCCCATCGAAGTCAGTCAATAGGAGCAACGACGCAACCTGCGGATGGTCGCGGGGTCACCGTTCAAGATCGCCCATCAGTTGGTACGCCGCCGGCAGCGCCACCGGCAGCCCCTCGATCCAGATCCGCGCCCGGCTGGTCGGCTCGTACCGTCTGAGCTGGTGACCGAGGCCGCGCAGCATCAGCGGCAGCGCGTCGTCACGTACCACCAGCCCTACCGTGACCGCCGTAGAAAGTGCCGCGAACGTCTCACCACCCGAGAATGCCGACCGGAGTACGTCGCCGAGCAGCAGCCGGTGCACCATCCAGTTCCAGTTCTGCGCCGGCCCGGTCGCGGGCCGCTCCGCGGACAGCGACGGCGGGTGACACCGCACCACCACCAGCGCGTGGCTCCCCCGCAGCGCCCGGCCGGACCGCTCGGCCTCCCGGTAGACCTCCGCCAGCCGGGTACGCAGGTACGCCGCCGAGGTCAGCCCGGACAGCGGGTCCTCGCAGGTGGTGGTCCGCGACGACGCCATGCCGGCCTCCACCCACGCCTCGGCCAGTCGGCGCAGTACGTCCGGCGGCGGCACCCCCTCCGGCAACAGCCGGTAGAGCGCGTACAGGTCGTCGAGCGTCTCCGGCAGGCCGACCCCCGCTTCGGCCCGCGCCCGCCCCAGCTCCGCCACCGCGTACGGGGACGGTGCCCCGAATGCGGCGAGCACGGCGGTCGTCATCGCATCGACCTCCGGCGCCCACCAGTCGTCCGGTCGGGTCCAGCCGTCTCGTAAGGAGGTCGCCCGCCACTGCCGCCGCAGCTGCTGTGCCGGGGTGAGCGGGTGCCGAGTGCGCTCTGCGGTGAGCGATTCGGTCACCTGCACGGTTGGTTTCGCCATCGCGGTACCTGACCTCCTCATCCGTCTGGTTCCGAGCGGGATCGCCGCCTGAAACCGCGTCCGCCGGACGGCTCCAGGCAAGACTTCACCCGGCCCGATGCCACCGGTCCTGCTCAAGAGACGCAACACCAACGCCGCCATGACGCGAAAATCGCTAATCTGGTGCCGAAAGCCAACCCGAATGGCGTACCCCCCGCTTTCTGGCTTTCGCCACCGGCTACTTGGCCGCCACCGGCCACCGTCAGGAAGCGCGTAGGCGATGACGACTGAGGTTGACCAGCCCTCGGAGCAGCTCTCCGACGGCCCCAGCGACGCTGAACTGATCACCGCGGTACGCGCCGGGGATTCCCAGGCGTACGCCACCCTCTACGCCCGCCACGCCACCGCGGCGACCCGCCTGGCCCGCACCCTGGCCCGGGACAGCTCCGAAGCCGACGACCTCGTCGCCGAAGCGTTCACCCGGATCCTGGC
>JBOGDF010000425.1:0-4279 GCA_050701635.1 Micromonosporaceae bacterium
AGCTGGCGCGGCGCCGCGGCCGGGACGGCTGGCGGCTGCAGATCGCCGGCGACGGGGAGTCGCTTCCGGCGCTGCGCGAGCTGGTCACCGCGGAGCGGCTGGACGACGTGGTGGAGTTCACCGGCTGGCTGGACGAGTCCGGGGTGGACCGGCTGTTGGCCGGCGCCGCGGTGGCGGTGCAGCCCGATCCGCGTACCGCCCATACCGAGCTGTCCACGATGGCGAAGACCGTGGAGTACCTGGCGCGTGGCGTACCGGTGGTGGCGGTGGACCTCGCCGAGACCCGGGCCAGCGCCGGCGACGCCGCGGTGTACGTGCCCGACGGCACCCCGGAGCAGCTCGCCGCCGCGGTCGGCGCACTGCTCGACGACCCGGTACGCCGCTCCGCGCTGAGCGCCGCCGCCCGCCGCCGATACCGCGACAGCCTCGCCTGGGAGCACCAGGCCGAGGCGTACCTCACGATCTGGCAACGCCTGCTCGGCCCCAAGGCCGCTGCTGACCTGGGAAGCCCTACCGGTCGCTCCGGGAATCGCCTTTCAAACCTGGCCGAAACCAGCTCGGCCGACGCCGTCCAGCCGAGTAAGCCGTAAGGGGAAAGCCATGGATATGTGGGACATCGTCAGAGTGATGTGGCGCCGCTGGTACGTGGTGGTGCCGCTGCTGCTGGTGGTGATGGGTACGACGCTGAGCGCCGGCGCCTTCATCCACCCGGAGTACACCTCGACCGCCTCGGTGCTGCTGGTGCCGCCGGCGGACCGGCCGGAGTCCCTGAAGCCCGGCGAGAAGGGCAACCCGTGGCTGGACGTGGGTCCGGTGGCGATGGCCGAGGCGGTCTCGATCGCGGTGCAGAGCAAGTCCAGCCGGGACACCGTCGCCGCCGACGGCGTGGAAGCCCTGTACGAGGTCGGCGTACTGCCCCGTAGCTCGATCGTGCTGATCGAGGTGTCCGCCACCAGTCCGCAGCAGGCGCGCGCCGGCGCCACCCGGGTGATCGCGCTGATCGAGGACGAGGTGGACCGGCGGCAGGCCCCGTACCAGCCGAAGCCGACCCACCAGATCAGCACCCAGGTGCTCGACCCGGGCGACAACGTGGTGGCTTCACAGACCGGGCTGCGGCGCGGCCAGGCGATGATCCTGTTCGCCGGCATGCTGCTCACCGCCGGGCTGGCGATCGCGGTCGACGCGGTGTTGCGCCGGCAGCGGCCGCGGGACCGGCAGCCGGTACGCCCCGCCCCGCCCACGCTGTGGGCTCCCGACCAGCGGCTCACCCCGGACTCCGACGCCACGATCACGATGCCGGCGATCCGGCCGGGTACGACCACCACGTACGACATCCGTTAGGCCCCGCCGATGACCTCACCCCTCGTGGTCCGGCCGAGCAACGGCCACCGTACGACGCTCGGCGCGTCGGCGACGCGGCACCAGGTGGCCGACGGCGCCGCCCTGCTGATCGTCGTGATCGCGCTGGCGTACCTGCTGCCGGAGCGGTTGATCTTCACCGACCTGGCCAGTGTCGGCCGCCCCGCGATGCTCGCCGGGATGGCGCTGGCCGGGTGGTGGTTCCTGACCCGGCTGCACCCGGCGCTGGTGACCGGCGGCCGGCAGCCGGTGCGCTGGGCGCTCGGCACTTACCTGGTCTCGCTGCTGTTCGGGTACGCCGCCGGCCAGATCCGGGGACTGTCCGTCCTGGAGCAGAACGGTGCCGACCGCGCCATCCTGGCCGCGCTGGCGTTCGCCGGGGTGGCGCTGATCGCCGCCGACGGCATCACCGACCGGCGCCGGCTGGACCTGGTGCTGCGTACGACGGTCTGGGCCGGCGCCGCGATGGCGGTGCTCGGGATCGGCCAGTTCGTGCTGCAGCGGGACTTCACCGAGTTCATCAGCGTGCCGCCGGTGCTCACCTTCCAGGCGCCTCCGGTGGGCTTCAGCCCGCGCGGCGCGGGCGGGATGTTCCGGGTGGCCGGCACCGCCGGGCACTACATCGAGTTCAGCGTGCTGCTCGCGATGATCCTGCCGCTGGCGATCCACTACACCCGGTACGCCGCCGACCGCCGGCACCGCCAGCTGTTCGGCGGCATCACCGCGCTGCTGGTGCTGACGATCCCGCTGTCGCTGTCGCGTACCGGGATCCTGGCGCTGTTCGTGGTGCTGGCGGCGATGGCGCCGGCGTGGTCCTGGCGGGCCCGGCTGAACGCCGCGTGCGCGGCGCTGGGGCTGGCGGTGGTGTTGAACGTGATCCGGCCGGGGCTGATCGGCACGATGCGGGCGCTGCTGCTCAACACCGAGAACGACCCGAGCATCATCGGCCGTACCGAGGACTACGCGGTGGTGGCGCCGCTGGTCGCCGAGCGTCCCTGGTTCGGCCGCGGCACGGGTACGTTCCTGCCCGAGCTCTACCTGCTGCTGGACAACCAGTGGCTGCTCACCCTGGTCAGCGGCGGCCTGATCGGGGTGGTGGGGCTGGCGGTGGTCTACCTCACCGGGATCGGGCTCAGCCTGTCGTCGTACCGCCGCGCCATGGCCCAGCGGGAGTCCGCCAGCGCTGCGGCCGGGGCAAGAGCCGGCGCCGGGGCCGGGCCCAGAGCCGGGGCCGGCGAGGCGTCCCGGGACATGCACCTGGCCGCCGCGCTGGGCGCGGGGCTGCTGGTCGCGATGCTCTCCGGGTTCACCTTCGACGCGCTCTACTTCTCCACGTACGCGCTGACGGTGGCGTTGTTCCTGGGCGCCGCGGGCGCGCTGTGGCGGCTGCTCGGCGACGCCCACCCGGACGGGGTTGCCGATGCGGACTGACATCCTGATGATCACGTACCGGCGGCCGGCGTACACCCGGCTGTCGCTGGCGCGGCTGCTGCAGACCTGCGACGAGCAGAGCCGGGTCTGGCTGTGGCACAACGGCAGCCACGCCGAGACCCTGGAGCTGGTACGCGACTACCTGCACCACCCGCGGGTGCACCGGTTCCACCACAGCCGCGAGAACGTGGGGCTGCGTACGCCGACCAACTGGCTGTGGCAGAACTCCGACGCGGCCTACCTGTCCAAAGTGGACGACGACTGCCTGGTCTCCCCCGGGTGGATCCAGACGCTGCGCGGCGCGCACGCCGACGTACCGGAGTTCGGGGTGATCGGCAGCTGGCGGTTCCCCGAGGAGGACTTCGACCCGGAGCGCGCCGGCCGGAAGCTCCACACGTACCCGAGGCGGCACCGGGTGCTGCGCAATCTGTGGGTGCAGGGCAGCGGGTATCTGCTGAAGCGGGAGGTGGTGGAGCGCACCGGCCCGCTCGGGCCGCGCGACTCGTTCACCTCCTGGTGCATCAAGGCCTCGCGGCTGGGCTACGTCAACGGCTGGTACTACCCGTTCCTGCCCGAGGACCACATGGACGATCCGCGCAGCGCGTACACCATGTACCGCACCGACGCCGACCTGCGGGCGCACCTGCCGCTGTCGGCGCGTACCAACGGAATCCAGACCCTGGCCGACTGGGAGGCCCAGATGCGGCGCTCGGCGCTGATCGCCCAGACCGCCTCCATCGACCCCCGGGAGTACGCCGGCTGGCGCAAGGCCCGCCGCGGCGTGAAGCGCCGGGTGAGCCGGCTGCTGACCGGAAAGGCGCAGTGGTGAGCCCGGTCAGCGTGGTGATCCCGGCGCACAACGAGGCGACCGTGCTGGGGCGCTGCCTGGACACCCTGCTGGCCGACGCGGCGCCGGGCGAGCTGGACGTGGTGGTGGTCGCCAACGGCTGCACCGACGACACCGTCGCGGTGGCCCGGCAACGCGGGGTACGCGTGGTCGCGATCCGCCGCGCGTGCAAGCAGGCCGCGCTCAACGGCGGCGACTCGATCGCCCACGGCTTTCCCCGGGTGTACCTGGACGCCGACGTGTTCCTGTCCACCGCCGGGATCCGCGCGCTGGCCGACGCGGTACGCGTGCCGGGCCGACTCGCCGCCACCGCGGTACGCGAGCTCGACTTGTCCGGGCGGTCCCTGCCGGTACGCGCGTACTTCGCGATCAACGCCCGGCTGCCGGCGTACCGGACCGGGCTGTTCGGGCGCGGCGCGGTGGCGCTCTCGGAGCGCGGGCGGGCCCGGTTCGACCGGTTCCCGGACGGGCTGACCGCGGATGACCTGTTCCTCGACGGGCTGTTCGCCGAACCGGAGAAGGTCGAGGTCGCCGGCGCGGCGGTACGGGTCGCAACGCCCCGGCGTACCCGCGACCTGGTACGCCGCCTCGCCGCGATCCGCGCCGGCACCGCCGCGCTGCGCGCCGAGCGCCCGGGCCTGT
>JBOGDF010000426.1:0-4259 GCA_050701635.1 Micromonosporaceae bacterium
ACGCCGGCCAGTCGGGCGTACGCAGCCCGCCGAGCCGCCGCAGCAGCCGGCGCGCGTCGGCCGGCAGCCCTTGGTAGCTCAACGCGATGCTGGCCCGTACGTCCAGGTCGCCGATCACCAGCTCGTCCAGCCGGCCCCGCTCGGCGGCGAGTCGGGCGGTGAGCCGGTCCAGCCGCCACTGCGGGTGCGTGGCGAGCCGGGCGGCGACGATGCTGACCGCCAGCGGCAGCGCCCCGCACAGCTGGACCAGCTCGGCCGCAGCGTCCGGCTCCGCGGCCACCCGCTGCGGGCCGGCGATCCGCGCCAGCAGCGCCAGCGCGTCTTCGCGTACCAGCTGCGGCACCGGGAACCGGGCGGCGCCCATCAGCGCCGCCAGCTGGCGCCGGGAGGTGATCACCGCGGCGCAGCGCGGCGAGCCGGGCAGCAGCGGGCGTACCTGCTGCTCGTCGGCGGCGTCGTCGAGCACCACCAGCATCCGGCCGCCGGCCAGGTGGCTGCGGTACATCGCGATCCGTTCCTCCGGGTCGTCCGGCACCGCGGCACCAGCCACCCCGAGCGCCCGCAGGAACCGCCCGGCCACCTGGTACGGGTCGACCGGGCGGGCGTGGCTGCCGCGCAGGTCGGCGTACAGCTGGCCGTCGGGGTAGCTGGCCGTGCGGTGGCTCGCCTCCAGCGCCACCGTGGTCTTGCCGACCCCGCCCGGCCCCACCAGCACCACCACCGGCGGCGCCGCGGCGTCCCGCGGAGCGAGCTGCTGTCCGACCTCGGCGAGCAGCCCGTCGCGGCCGGTCACCAGGTCGTTCACCGGCGGCAGCTGCCGCGGCGACGGCACCCCGGTGCCGGGTTCCACCAGCGCCTGCCCGCGCAGGATCTGCTGTTCCAGCTCACGCAGCTCCGGCCCGGGCTCCACCCCCAGGTCGTGGACCAGCCGGCGGTACGCCTGCCGGTACGCCGTCAACGCGTCGGCGCGCCGTCCGGCGCCCGCCAGCGCCAGCATCTGCCGCCGGTACAGGTGCTCCCGGTACGGGTGCTCGGCGAGCAGCCCGGTCAGCTCGCCCAGGATCTCGGTGTACTCGCCCAGCGCGAGGTGCGCGTCCAGCTTCAGCTCGGCGGCGGCGAGCCGCTCCTCTGCCAGCAGCTGCCGGGTGTCGGCGGCGATCTCGTCCGGTACGTCGGCCAGCCCGGCCCCGCGCCACAGCGCGAATCCGCGCTCCAGGGCGGCGATGGTGGCCCGGTGGTCGGCCCGCGCGCCGAGCTGGCGCGCCTCGGCCACGTACCGCCGGAAATCCATCACATCGAGCCGGTGACCGGCGAGCCGCAGCTCGTAGCCGGAGGTACGGGTCTCCACCAGCTCGTCGTCGATGCCGCGGAACCGGGCCCGGATCTTGCTGATCATGTTGTGCAGCTGCGCCTTGGCCGACGCGGGCGGCGTACGCCACAGCGCGTCGACCAGCCGGTCGGTGGTGACCAGCCGGTCCGCCTCGAGCAGCAGCAGCCCGAGTACGAAGCGCTCTCGAGCGCTGCCGGTGGGCAGGCTTCGCCCGTCGTGCCGCACCTCGACCGGCCCCAGTACCGCGAACTCCACGCGACCATTCATACCGGAGCCCGCCAACGCTCCGCCGCGTTTAGGGGAGCGCGAACCGTACGAGCTGCGGTTCGTGGTCGGAGAGCTGGCCGGCGAACTCGCTGTTGACGTGCACCACGTCGTACCCGTAGCTGGTGTTCGCCAGCGAGCGGGACAGCAGGATGTGGTCGAGCACCTGCGAGTTGCCCTGGTAGACGTACGTGTACCGCTCCGCGTCCGGCAGCGTCGCCGGCAGGTCGGTCAGCCCGGCCGCGACCAGCTTCTGCACCGGGCCCGACCACGGGAAGTCGTTCAGGTCGCCGGCCACCACGATCCGCGCGTTCGCGTCCTTCGCCAGCACCTGGCTGACGAACCCGGCGACCACCTGTGCCTGCTGGTTGCGCTGGGTCTGGCTGGACTGCTTCGGCGGCTGGAAACGGCCGCAGATCGGGTCGTCGCCGCCTTTGGAATTCCAGTGGTTGGCGATCACGAACAGCGACTTGCCGGCGTACTTGAAGTGCCCGGCGAGCGGCTTGCGGCTGGCGTTGAAGGCGGCGTTGGTGGGGTCGAGCCGGCCCGGGTTGTGGCTGAGCTTCACCGGGTCGCTGGGGTTGCCGGTCGACTGCACACTCACTGCGGTGGTGGAGCCGCCCGGCGTACCGGTGACAAAAGAAATTCCGATGTCGGTACGGAACAGGAAGCCGACCCGGATGTTGCCGCCCGGCTCGCCACCGTCCTGGTCGTCCACGGGATTGATGGACCGGTAGCTGTACGCCGGCCCGCCCTTCGCGGTGATCGCGTTGATCAACTTCGCCCAGGTCTGTGATGCGTCCACAGTGGACGTATTGGCGGCGCCGTCGTTGTCCTGCACCTCCTCCACCGCGATGATCCCGGGTGCCCGCAGGTTGCTGACGATGGTGGTGGCGAGGCCGTCGAATTTCGACTGCGAGTCGGTCGGGTCGAGGTTCTCCACGTTGAAGGTGGCGACCGAGATCTGGCCGGGGCCCGGCGCCGCGGTGGTCTCCTTGGCGAGCGACCCGGCTACCCGGGTGAGCGGGCTGGTCAACTCCAGCTTGAAGTTCCCGAACGAGTAGTCCAGTACGCCGGTGGCCGCGCCTGAGAAGTGGTCGCCGACGTTGACCCCGGACGGGGTCGACCCAGCGAGCGCCACGTCGTCGAGGATGATCCGCTCCGGGTTGCCGTCGCTGCTGCGCAGCACGATCCCGCCCCGCGTGGTGCGGACGCTCGCCCCCGCGCCGTTGTCGGCCAGCACCGGGATCTCGCCGAACGAGTCCGACCGCCCGACCGCGACCGGGTTGTTGACCTGCAGCCGCATGCCTTCCATCGACTCGTAGAAGTCGAGCCCGTCGGTGGTGGCGTCGAACGTCCCGGAGGTCTCCACGTCGCCGATGGCGTCGTTGTCGATCACCGTGGTGGGCGGCACCCGGCCACCGGAGCCGACGACCGTGGTGGCCGGTACGGCCCTGGTGCCGACCTTGGTGACCGCCGGCGAGCTGATCTGCGTGATCGACAGGTTCGCGGTGGTGGCGCCGCCCGGGCGGTACTCCGACACGGTGCCCGACACCGCGACCTCGTCCCCGACCGCGACGGTCGGCGCGGACGAGGTGAAGACGAACAGCGCCTCGGAGGTGGCGACGTTGGTGTCCGGGCACGGGTCCTGGTACCAGAAGCCGTTGGACTTCTTCGCGGTCACCACGCCCTTGACGCCGCCGACCGTCTGGCCCTTGCGCGGCGAGACGTGAGCGGCGCCTTGGATGTCGCGGATCCTCGGCGTCGGGTAGTCGCAGCTGCCGCCACCGCCGCCGGACGCCGAGTTCTCCGGGGTCGGGGCGCCGGCGGCAAAGTCGGCACCGTTGTTGTCGGTGTCGGTGGCGGGGTTCCTCCGCGCCACGCTGGCGGTGTTGGAACCGGCCGGCGCGGCGGCGGTCTCGTAGTCGTTGGCGGTGCCGTAGCCGACGAAGTCGCGTACCCCCGTGGCCCGGTCGCAGTTGCTGCCGCAGGTGAGCGCGGCGGTGCTGGTGACCAGCGCGACCTTGCCCGAGGTGGCGGACAGGTTCGTGCTGCCGGTGGCGTCCGGGGTGGGCAGCGCGGCGCCCCCGCTGGCGCCGGCGGCGAGCCGGACCAGGTAGCGCTTGCCCGGCTGCACCGACCCGGACAGCGCGGTCGCGAGCCAGGTGGTGCCGGACGCGGAGGCGTACTGCACGGACCATCCGGTGACGGACACCGCGGTGGCGCCCCGGTTGTGCAGCTCGACGTAGTCGTTGGCGTACGGGGCTCCGGAGTTGCCTCCGCCCCCGTACACCTCGTTGATCACGACGTCCGGCGAGGCCGCCGCGGCGGGCGGCGCCGCCACGAACAGTCCGGCCAGGCTCACGCCGGCCAGCACGGCGAGATTCCGCGGTACGCGCATCGCAGGTCCTCCGCTTCGGTGAGGGGTGGCACCGAGGTTATGGCGGCCAGCTCCGACGGTCGGCCGGCGCTGGATGAACACTTGCCTACCGTCCGGTATGCAAGATATTGACCGCTCACGATACGTGCTTGATGGTTTCCGGCGATATACCCCGGCCTAGGGCCTGTCCTGTGGATCTTGGTCGAGCGAGACAGGTGCCAGGCGGCGGTCCGGCAAGGCGCAGGTTCGTCCGGATACCGGTGTTGTATCCGGACGGTTCTGCAA
>JBOGDF010000427.1:0-4258 GCA_050701635.1 Micromonosporaceae bacterium
TCGGCTTCTTCCTCGCCGCCGGCTACCTGTTCTTCTGGCTGCTGATCGGGGTCGACCCGCCGCCCCGGCCGCTGGCCCGCGGCGCGAAGGTGGCGCTGCTGGCCGTCGTCGCCGTCGCACACGCCGGGTTCGGCTGGGCGTTGATCGGCGCCGACACCCCGCTCGGCCCCGGCTGGTTCGACTCCCTCGACCGGACCTGGGGACCAGACCTGCTCACCGACCAACAACTGGCCGGCGCGATCCTGCTCGTCGGCGGCGAAACCGTCTTCCTCGGCGTCCTCTTCTACCTGGCGGTGTCGGCACGCCGGCGCGGAGACCGGCCGTTCACCAGAAGGGCCGCCCGGGCGAGCCGGCACACGGCCGGCTGAACGGCGGTCAGCCGACGTTCTCGGGCCCTTGGTCACGGAACTCGGTGATGAACCGGACCAGAGTCTTCCCTACGACCCTGTCGCCGAGGATCCGTTGATGCCAGGCGGTGGCAGCCACCTTCGTGGGCATCGATTCGCGTTCGACGAGTATCACGTCGCCGGGGAACTCGGCGGCGATGGCCTTCAGCGCGGCTCTGCCGTCGGCGTCCAGGTCGGGCCGGTACCACAGAACGACGTTGCCGTGTTCCATCGAGTGCACCAGCGCCCCGTCCGCGGGCGCCGACTCGCCGGAGTAGTCTCTGGCCTCGGCCGGGGCCGCCAGATGCGCGCCCCCGGCGGGAGGGTTGACCTCGTAACTGGGATCGGCCACGTGCTCGCGTCCGGGTTCGCTGTTCTGGTCGTAGGCGTACGGGCCGGCCGTCAGCGCCGCCCTGAGCTCGGCGTCAGCCCGGAAGCTCTGGTAGATCGGCCAACCGAGCCCGGCCACCGCGGCGGCGACCGCGGCGATGATGACCGCTCGGCGCAGCATCCGCCGCCGCCGCGCGAGCTGCGCCGCGTCCTTGCGTCGCTGCCGCGATCCTCGCTTGGCCGCGCCCGCCTTCGGCGACCTGCGCGGTGGCGACTGCGCGGAGGATGTCGACTTGGGGGCCTGCTTGGCGTTGCGTGTGGATGCCACCTTCACTCCCGTGAACGCCGTCCACCCCGCCTTACCGGCGGAGGGGACTTCGGAATCGACTACGAATTACTATCACGGCTAGTATATCGTCGGTCTTGGGGCAGCTCGCCCTCGCGGGACGGGCCACCCCAGCCAATCCGAAATCGGATCAGTCGCGGTGGCCGGACGGCAGCGGCGTCGGCTGCATCGCGCGGTCCATGCCGGAGGCGACGAACTCGGAGACCGCCTGGTGCGCGTGCTGCTGGATCAGCGCCGCCACCTGCGGTTCGGGTGAAGTCTCCACGACTTCCACGCCGCCGTCGATGTCCTCGATCCGGATCTCGATCGCCTCGTGGTGTTCGAAGATCTCCCGGAAGAGCGGGTCCATCTGCCGGATCGGGTCGCCGTTCTCGACGCGTCCGCGCATCTGCCATACGTGGGTGCGGATCAGCTCCGCGACATCCGGGGCGCGGCTGGTGGTCTACGAGCGGGTCCCGTCGGGGAGGTCTTCGACCTGGCGGAGGATCTCCTCGTGGTTGGTCAGCAGGTCGTGGATGATCGGCATGTCGCGCATCATCTGCCGGTCCATGCCGCCGCGGGTCATCATCCAGTCCGGCTTCCCGGGGGCGCCCCTGCCGTCGCCCATGGGTGAACGCCCCATCGGCCCGCCACCGCTGCAGCCGGCGACCACGACGCCGGCCGGAACGATGAGGCCAGCGCCGAGGATCCGGGCGAGAGCCCGACTGCGGTTCATGGGCACGCTGTCGATCGGGCATATGTCTCGCGGTGCGCTCATCGCCGCTCCCAACTCGGTGGTTCCTGGCTCGTACCCCTAAATCGGCAGGTAGATGCTGGACACCCACGACTGCAGGTGCCGGATGATCCGGTCCCACCCGCCAGTGACCTGCAGCAGGCCGATGGCGATCAGCAGCACGCCGCCGGCGACCATGACGGCACGGGCGTGCCGGCGCGCCCACTCGAACCGCCGCAGCGCCCCCTGCATCGACACCGCCGCGACCAGGAACGGGATTCCCAGCCCCAGGCTGTACGCGAAGGCCAGGACCGCGCCCCGCGCCGCGCTGGAGGTGTTCACCGCCAGGGTGAGCACCGCGGCGAGCGTCGGGCCGACGCACGGGGTCCACCCGATCCCGAACAGCACCCCCAGCAGCGGTGCCCCCGCGACCCCGGCGCGGGGCCGGTAGGACAGCCGCAGAGTGCGGCCCAGCACGGGCAGGTGCAGCCCGGTGAACATCAGCCCGAGCAGGATGGTGACTACACCGAGGATCCGGATCAGGACCTCCTGGTGCTCCAGCACCAGGCGGCCGATGCCGCCGAACAGGGCTCCGTAGCTGGTGAACAGGGCGGCGAACCCGAACACGAACAGCGACGCGCCGAGCAGGGTCTGCCGGCGTGACGGGGCCGCCGGCTCGGCCACGGCGGTCGCGGCGGGCGCGCTGCTGGTGGCCGGGGCGCCGACAACGGCGACTGCCCCAGGTGTTGCCGAGGTGTTCGCGGCGCCGGCGCCGGCCATGCCGCCCGCGTACGCCAGATACCCGGGCACCAGCGGCAGGCAGCACGGCGAGAAGAACGAGACCAGGCCGACTAGCAGCGCGACCGGAATCGCGAACAGCATCGGCCCGGTGAAGACCAGCTCCGAGAACATCTCGCCGATGGCTTCCAGCACCCGCACCCTCCTGCCGCACAAGGACTACGAGCAAGGATAGTAGTTCCTGGTGCCATGCGACCGGGCAGGGCCGGACGGGTGAGCCGCTAGGACAGGGCGCTGAGGTCGACCGGGCAGTACGGGGTCTGCGCGGCGACGAGCGCCGGGGAGACCGCGACCACGATCGGCAGCGCGACCAGGGCCACGACGACCACGGCGGCGGCGGTCCGTTGCAGCACGCCGAGCGGCTGGTGCGGGGCGAGCAGCCGGCGGACTCGGGTCAGGGCCTGTGGGCCGCCGGCGGCGAGGGCGGGAGCGGGGGCGGCGCCTTCGGCGAGGGCGACCAGGGCCGCCGCGTGGCGGTGGCGGTCGGCGTGGGCGGTGGCGGCGTCGTCGGCGAGCATCTCGATCAACCCGGCGATCTGGTCGGCGGCGTGCCGGAACACCGGCACCCCTGGGAATGCGCGGCGCAACGCGGTTGCGGCGCCCACGGCGAGGTGGTGCCGTCCGCGCAGATGTGCGCGTTCGTGGGCCAGCACGCTGGCGAGCTGTCCGTCGTCGAGTGCGGCGAGGGCGGCGCTGGTGAGCACCACCTGCCGGCACCCGCCGGGCAGGCAGTACGCCGCGGCCACCTCATGCGGCACCACCAGGGCGTCGAGCCGCGTGTCGTGGCGGGCGACCGGGGCGAGCAGCGCCTCGTGTCGCCGCCGTTGCCGCGCCGCGGTGAACAGTTGGCCGGCGACCAGCGCCACCGCGCGCACCGTCACGCCGACGGCCACCGTGACGCCGACCGCGCCGACGAGTGGTCCGCCGACCGGGCCGTACTCTGCGCGAAGCGCCCACAGGCAGGCGTGCAGCAGTTCCGCGAGCCCGGCGGCGACCACCTTGGTGGGAACGGCGAGGACGAGACCGGCCAGCACGACGGCCAGCACCGTGGAGATCGACAGCGCCTGCCATGCCGCGACGCCCAGGGCAGGCGCGCGCTGGGGCCAGGCCGCTCGGTGCAGCGCCGCCGCGCCCAGAGTCGCGGCGAGCACCGCGTACCCGGCCAGCACCGCGGCGACGGTCACCGCTTGGCGTCCTTGCGACGGGTGGCCGCGTCGAGGGCCTTCCGGAGCGCCGCCACTTCATCCGGGTCCATCCGGTCGACGAGCCGCAGTAGGGTCGCGGTTCGGTCGCCGGCGCCGGCGAGGGCGGCTTCCATCAGTTGCGCGGTGTGCTCCTCCCGGCTGGCGGCCGGGAGGTACCGGTAGGCGCGGCCGTCCCGTTCGCGGGTCAGCACACCCTTGCGGTGCAGGTTGTCCATCACGGTCATCACGGTGGTGTACGCCAGATCCCGTTCCCGGCGCAGGTCGTCGAGCACCTCACGCACGCTGGTCGGCCGGTCCCAGGACCAGACCCGGTCCATCACCGCCGCTTCCAGCTCTCCGAGCTGACGCACGCCGCCCACCACCTGTCCACACCGAGGAACTAGCCTAGATAGTAGCTCCCCGCTTCGTCGGCCCGGACAAGGCTACGCGGTCGCGTGCCCCCGCGGAGGCTGCCGCTGGAGCCGCCGCAGTGTCGGAGAGG
>JBOGDF010000428.1:0-4241 GCA_050701635.1 Micromonosporaceae bacterium
GGCGCTCCCGGGGGCGGCCCGAACCCAGGCGCACCAGGACCGGGCGGGCCCGGAGGCCCGGGCGGCGGGGCGGCCGGCTGGTCGCCGCCGGTGAACACCTCGGCGGTCACCCGGAACATGCCCGTGTCCAGGCCCTCGCCACGCTCCACCTCGACGATGACGTCGCCGTACACCGTCCAACCGTGCTCCCCGATGTACTCCGCCTGCGCCTGGGCCAACTCCTGGGCCAGCGCGGCAGCATACGGGGCCAGCCGTCCGTGGTCGTACGAAGAGAGATCAATGACATAGCGGTTGGGCACCAACGTCCGACCACCTGCGAGGATCGCCTTGTGCGCCTCCGCTTCTCGCTGCATGGCGCTGGCGATCTCGACCGGGTGAACGACACCCTTGAAGACCTTGGCGAAGGCACCCTCCACCAGGCCTTCCAACCGCTTCTCAAACCGTTGCAGCACGCTCACCGGCTCCTCCTCGGGGTTCCGTGGCCTTGATGGTATCTGCCCCACGCAGTCGGAGAGGCAACGAGTTCGGGACCCGTGCTAGTCTTGCCTCGCTGTCGCGCCAGCGGGCACGTTGAAGCGTGTGCTTCTCACGTCCGCGAGCGCCTCTCCCGTACCGCAGACATCTCGCATGAGCGGGCCGGAAGATTCCCGGGGCAGGGCTAGACTCTTTCCCCGCGGGACCCACTTGGGGAAGTGGCGGAATGGCAGACGCGCACGGTTCAGGTCCGTGTGCCCGAAAGGGCGTGGGGGTTCAACTCCCCCCTTCCCCACGAGGCGGATAGGCGGAGTGTGCTTGCGGAAAGCGCAAGCCTCTCCGCCTTCGTCATGCCAGTCGGGGGGACGACCCCCCGAACCCCCCGCATGCGACCACTCATCTGCCGCCTTTCGCGCCGTTGCGCTTGTTGCGGTTGTTTTCCTGTGCCTCTAACCCCTACCTCAGTCTTTTTGTGTACGTGAGTGCTGGGCGGCCTTCCAGGGTGGTGTCGCCGGTGGGGTGGAAGCCGGTGCGGGTTAGCACCGTGTGGGAGGCGGGGTTGTCTTTGGTGGTGGCGGCTCGGAGGGTCGTGAGGCCGTACTCGGTGGCGGCTAGCTCGCTGATCTCGTTGACCGCATTGGTGGCTAGGCCTTGTCCGGTGGCCTTTTCGGCTATCCGGTAGCCCAGCTCGGCGGCGCCGTGGGCTACGTCTACCAGGTTGACGCGGCCGACGATCTCGCCGTCGTCTTCTACCAGTACGTGGAAGAGGCAGTCTCCTGTGGCCTGTTCGGCTAGCAGGGTCTTGTGGCGTACGGCGAAGTTTTCGAAGTAGTCGTTGCCGCGGTCGGGGACACTCGCGGCGAAGTAGGTGCGGTTTTGCTGCTCGAACGCTAGTAGCGCGGGGGCGTGGTCTTGGCGGAGGAGTTCTAGCTTGGGCACCTGGACACGCTAACGGCGTCCCCTCCCGTGGCAGACTCCGGGCATGAGCGGGACTAGGCCGGCGCCGCGGTTCGGCGTACCCCCGGAAACGGGTTTGGCGCGGGTACGGGAGTTCCGGGACTGGCTGGTGAAACGCCGCACGATCCGCGACTTCGCGCCGGCGCCGGTGCCGATGGAGGTGATCGAGACCGCGATCGCCGCGGCGGCCAGCGCGCCGAGCGGGGCGAACCTGCAGCCGTGGCGGTTCGTGGTGGTGACCGATCCGGAGGCCAAGCGGCGGATCCGGGAGGGCGCCGAGGAGGAGGAGCGGGACTTCTACCAGCGGCGCGCGCCGGACGAGTGGCTGGAGGCGCTGGCGCCGTTGGGGACCGACGAACACAAGCCGTTCCTGCAGGTCGCGCCAGTGGTGATCGTGGTGTTCGAAGTCCACAAGGGGCCGTCGACGCCGAAGCCGTACTACGTGAAGGAGTCGGTCGGGATCGCGGTCGGATTCCTGCTGGCGGCGCTGCACCAGGCGGGGCTGGCGACGCTGACCCACACGCCCAGCCCGATGCGTTTCCTCAACGAGATCCTGGACCGGCCGCCGGAGGAACGCCCGTACGTGGTGATCCCGGTCGGCTACCCGGCGGAGGGCGCCACCGTCCCCGACATCACCCGCAAGCCGCTGCGCGAGGTAATGGTGAAGGTCCCTCCGGACGACGTCGGGTAGCGTGGCCGCCATGACGTACTGGCACACCGTCACACCCCCGCCCCGCTCCTGACCGGGGCGCGACCCTTCCTCGTTCTTCCACCGGCGCTGGCTGACCAGCGGTCGGGCGGTGTGACGCGTCCCGGACTCCGATCCGTTGTCGATCTTCGAGTCCAGGAGCGCTGTGTCGTGTCTGTGTCCACTGTGGAATTGTCTGCCCGGGCGGGTAACCCGGGGTTGGTGTTGTCGGCGGCGGTGCTGTGGGGCACCACCGGCGTCGCGATGACGTACGCGGCTGCCCAGCCGGTGTCCGTCGCCGCCGCACGGATCGTGATCGGCGGGCTGCTGCTCGCGCTTGCGTACGGCGGTGGGCTGCGGGAGCTGTCGCCGTACTGGGGCTGGCTGGTGGCGGGGGCCGGGTGCGTCGCGGTCTACCAGGTCGCGTACTTCGCCGCGGTGAGCCGTACCGGGGTCGCCACCGGCACGGTGGTGACCATCGGGAGCGGGCCGGTGTTCGCAGGTCTGATCGGCTACCTGGTCACCCGGGCCCGACCGGGCCGGCGGTGGCTGGTCGCCACGGCCGGCGCCGTGGTCGGCTGCGCCGTACTGGTGGGCGGCGGTACGCGCACCGGCGTGGAGCCGGTCGGCGTACTGCTCGCCCTGGTGTCCGGCCTCGGCTACGCCGCGTACGCCACCATCGCCGGTCACCTGATCGGGCGCGGTGCCGATCATCGGGCCGTGGTCGCCGGGCTTTTCGGCGGCGCCGGGATCCTGCTGATGCCGGTGCTGGTCTGGTCCGGTACGGCGTGGCTGCTCACCGGTCGGGGATTCGCGGTGGCGGCGTACCTGGGAGTGGTGACCACGGCGCTGGGCTACCTCTGGTACGGGCGCGGACTGCGTACCACCCCGGTCGCGGTCGCCACCACACTGACCCTGGCCGAGCCGGCGGTCGCCGCCTTACTCGGCTTCACCCTGCTCCACGAGCGCCCGACCGTACCCGCCGCCGTGGGCCTGGCGATCCTCGCCGCCAGCCTGCTCCTGCTACTCCCCACCCGCGGCAGGTCCGGTTAGGGCGGACGTCGCGGTGAGGTGGGTGCAGTGGCGGAGGACGGCGGCGCCGAGCAGGATGCCGCCGAGGAACTGCGCCGTCACGTGCGCCAGGTGGACGATGCCGAGCTCGCCCTGCGCCAGCAGGGTGGAGCCGGCGATGTTGAGCAGTGACCAGAAGCCCCAGGAGAACATCGCGCCGGCGCCGGTCCAGCCGAGCACCGTCGGCACCCAGAACCGCCACCCGGCCGGTACGCCGCGCAGCAGCATCACTACTCCGGCCGCCCCCGCCAGCGCCGCCAGCCCCCGGATCGACTCCACCCCCGACGTCACCGCCGTACGGCCCGCCGCCTCCGCCGCGGACAGGCCGATGCCGGCGGCGTACGAGAGGTGGATGGCCGCGGTGGCCACGGCGAGCGCGGCGCCGGTGTAGCCGAGCGGAGCCCAGCCGGCGCGGGACGGGCCGCTGAGCCGGGCGGTGAAGACGGGGGACCAGCGTTCCACGGCGTACAACAGGAAGGCGGTGAGCAGGAAGATGCCCTGCCACGCGAAGCCGGCGTACACCAGGGGCTGCACCCAGGGTGCGATCGGCAGCTCGGCACCGCCGGAGGCGGCCGGCTCCGGCGGGACCACGGCCATGATCAGCCCGACCACCGGGGCGCCCACTGCGATCGGCGCCAGGAATCCGGTGCCCACCCAGATCGGGAACAGCACCAGCGGCGGCCACGCCCGCTGACCCCAGGCGTGCGCGAACACCAGCGCCAGGCCGACGGCGTACACGTCCATGCCGGCGGTGAACAGGTTCAGCAGGAAGATCCCGGAGTCGTGCAGGAACGCCGGGTCGGTGATCCCGGCCTCGATGCCGATCAGCCAGCAGAACTTCAGCGTCAGGTACGGCAGCGTGCCCAGGATCGCCGCGTAGCTCACCACGCGCCGGGCGGTACGCAGTCGGGTGCTCGGTGGCCGTACCTCGGTCAGTGTCGTCATGCGATCGAGCCTGCCTGCCGGGCGGCGGCGGCGCCTCCCGCGACGGTGGGGTTCCGATCCCTCTCAGGAGGGAGCCCGAGAGCCCCGGAGCCGTACGGCTCCGGGG
>JBOGDF010000429.1:0-4228 GCA_050701635.1 Micromonosporaceae bacterium
CCCTTCGCGTCGCCCAGCGCGAGCAGCGCTGTGCCAGCGCAGGCGGCATGGCGGGACGGCCCCCAGCCGAACTCTCCGCCGAGTTCGTCATGCAGATCATCGACGCCTGCGTCGCTTTCCAGCGCAGCGTCACCGGATCGCAGCGCCTCGGTCGTCCGGCGGGGATCGCCGCCGATGTGCGACCACGCTCGGGCCTCAATGCACCGGAGCCTTGTGCGGGGGGCACCGTTCGGTGCGTCGGCGAGGCCAGCCTCGATGTGCACCAAGGCGTTGCGCGGTCGTCCGGTCCAATAGGCGATCAACGCCTGAGTGCCACGCGACCATGCCCGCAAGCCTCGATGATCGACTAGCTCTGCGTACACGTGAGCAGCCCGCGCCTGCTCAGCCGCGGCCTCCCACACCGCGAGGTCGAAGGAGGCAACCGCCATCAGCCCACACAACTGCCCGGCGGCGAGGTACAACTCGCGGGTCTGCGCAGGACGGCGCGTCCGGTCGAGCGCCGCGTACGCCAGATCCCGTGCACGGCGCGCTTCAGCGAGCAACATCACGGGCGGCGTGTCCGCGAAGCGTCTGGCGAGCCGCCACACTTCCGCCTGCACCTGTTCGACGCTGGACTGGCTGACTCCGCCTCCAACCTCAGCGGCGTGTCGGCTCGACTCGTGCGCGGCCATGGTCGTGACAGCCTCCAAGAGGTGCGCGTCGGGTGACTCAGCCACAACCGTATCCACGCCCCCCGCGACCTGCCGAGTGACTCGCGCCGGGGATCCCGGCGGCGCGAGCAGTTGTGCGAAGGGCATCTCCCACAACCGTGCAGCAACGCGCTTGGCAGCCGGGCGCGCGTTGTCGACCTGGCCGGCCATCCAACGGTGAAGCTGACGCGGGGACAGCGACGAGCTCTCCTTCATCTTGCGTGCCATCGCGTCGAACTGCGCGCACCACTCTTCGACCGTGTGGTCGCTGCCGTGGACGATCTTCTCCAGCAACGTACGTGGGCTCGCCCGTTCAGCCACCCGGTGCCCCCTTGTCGACCGACATGCCGTGAGGAGAAGGTAACCGGCAGTGCCGGCAGCGATCTAGCCCTATGACCCCGTCAGGCACGTTATGGCAGTCAAATGTCGCACAAACGGCGCAAAGCCGTCGCCGACAGGACGGCAGATCCTCTGACCAGCGGCTGTGTCTACTGGCCGTTCCAATGGGTGACGCGGTCACCGCGCTTGAGCGTGTGCAGACGGTGCGCCAACTCAGCCGCCGACCCAGTGTGTTGCGGTGCCAGCCGGATAAGGGCGGTCAGCGTGCTCAGGTCACGAATGTCCATAAGCGTCGGATATCCTCGCCAGCTCGCAAGGTCATACCCGTACCCGTCGGCGAATGCCGAAACCTCGGCAGGGTCTTCACCGAAACGGGGCTCCTGGTAGGTCGCGACCAGATCTATCTCACGAGGACCGATGCAGACCGAGTCCCAATCGCCGAGCACAAATCGATGTCCACTGCCTGTGAGATCCCACAGCAGGTTTCCGACGTACACATCGGCGTGGATGAGGCCCGTGCCGAGCGGGAAGTTCATCTCGTCGTAGGCGGCGCACAGGTCTGTCGCACGACCGACCAGCCACGCGCGATCTTGGTCACCAAGAGCAGCCTCAGCGACAGGGTCACTCAGGACTGCCTGCAGTGACCGCAGTGGCCTGTACTCAGGCAGGGCAATGTCGGGCGGGGCCAAACGATGCAACTGCTTCGCTATCCGACCGAGTTCGTGACTGGCGGGTGCCCCGGCGTCGGTCGGCTGCGGGTAGTACCGCCAGAACGTGACGGCAACATCTCGCCCCGCATCGCGCACGATGATGGGCTGTGGTCGTCCGCTTGGTATCTCGACGGGCGCCGTTGCAGGGAATCCCTGGCCTACTAGCCAACGCGTCACCGCGATGCCGGTCTTTGACTTCGTTACGGCGTGCGGGCCGTATGCGACCCGCGCCACGACTGGCGCTGCGTCGAGTAGGTACACCGCGTTGGCGAAGTGGCGGATCTCGGACGCCGCAGACGGCAGCCCGGCGTGGCGACCCGCCGTAGCGACGATTCGATCAAGGTCGATGGGTGGACTGGAGTGCGAGAGGCCAGCAGCCGTCATGCGTCGATCCTGACATTCGTGTTGGTGGAGCAGGTCACCACGAAGTGACTGATGGAATCAGAGATCTCCCGTGCCAGCGGCGCCCGCTCGTACATCGGCGCATGTAGCTTCGCGTGCAGTTCAGTCAACGGTCCCGCGAGCGCCGCCAAGCGTAGCTCCGAGGGAAGCCGCAGTACTGGCCCAAGAGCCTCCAACACACCGTCAAGGTCGGCCACAGGCCGGCAGGTGCGCGCCGCAGCGACGTCTATCCACGCCAGCGCCTCATCCCCGTAAGAGCGTTCGGACTCTGGACCGTTCCTGTAGGCCTCAATTGCTGCGAGTGCTGACCGCTGAGCAGCTTCTGCCTCCCCCATCCGCAGGTAGGTCGAACCCTCATAGAAATGCTGCTTGGCCAGGGTGAACGTCAAGATTCCGCCGATCTCATCGAGGTCATCGACTCCTCCGTCGACCCCATGCGCGACCTTCGCGCGGGCGTCCTCTGCGCGCTCCAGCGCCATTCGCGCGTCATCCGGTCTTCCCAGCCGACCTTGAGCTCTGGCTTCCAGGCTCGCCAACCGCGCTTGGAGTGTTCCTTGCACCCGCGCGTGTCGCGCGTGCCCGTGCGCCTGTTGCGCGAAGCGCACACCGTCTCGGGAATTGCCGAACCAGTCCGAAGTCATGGCACGGTTTCCTAAGATCCACGCTGTGAGCGCCGAACTGGCCGCCTTGCCGGCACACACCATGGCGGTCTGGCTCTGCATCATCGCCGGTCTCGGGAAGCCGAGATCACCTGATGCGTACGCGAGCATGGCGCACACAGCGCCCGCGAGGAAGTACAGCTCTCGCAGGTGCTGCGAATCCCGCTTGTCCCGGAGTGCGCGGAACAGCTGATCGCGAAGTATCACGAGCTCGCCAAAGATCGGCACCAGAGGCGCGTGAACATACTCGTCTGCCAAATGCACAACCTGGGCGCGTAGCAGGTCAACCGCAAGATTGCTGATGCTCCCAGACTCGGCCCAGACGCTGAATCTCGCGGAGCCGATCGCCGCCTCAGACACGAGCCCCCGCACTTCCACGAGCTGAACGCTTTGAGGTTCATACCGCTCGGACCCTGGAGATTCGGCAACAGACGCCAGCAGCTCCTCGATCGAGTGGCCGAACTCCGCCTCCACTACACGGCAAGTGCTGGGCCTGGGCAGCCCATCCAACTCGCCCGCAAGCCAGCGATCCAACTGGCGCAGACTGAGAGTGAAGTCCACGCCGGGGATCGATGCGGCGCGGCTGCGAAGCGCGGCGAGAGTCTCCTCACGTGTCAGACGGCGCTGCTCCATGAGCAGCTGCAGCCGTGTTACGCGCCGCTCCCGCGAGGTCACCGCCGAACCCTCCCCGTGGCCGCTGACCTGTGTCGAGGACATGTCGACACCGTAGACGGAGCTTGCCGCTTCCGCCCAGATGCGGGGGAACCGATGTCGCCCTAAAGGCAGTGAGACGACGGCCCGCTGTCGTTACTGCGACAGCTCGTAGGTGCCGATGATTGGGCAGACCGCTGGGTACGTCAAACAGAGCGGTTGTCCCGCACCTCGCACTCAGAAGTAGTAGGCAGACCACCCGCCCACGTTTGGAGCCTCCACCCGACCCCGGGGTGGCTCACTCACCCGAAGACGAGCCCTACTGGCCGATCGTCGCCCAGCAGTGGCGGCCCGACGACGAAGCCCGCGACCGGTTCCTGGCCGGGATGCTCGCCCGAGCCGACCAGGTCACGATCCCGCTGGCCGTGCACCGGCGGATGATCACCCAGGCGGAGCTGGTCCTCACCGACCACCCGACCCGATCAGTGCGGCGGATGCCGCCTGTGCACCACCGACTGGAAAGGGCGAGAAACCATCCCCTACCCGTGCTGGGCAGTCGACCTCGCCCGCCTCATCATCCCACCGCCGGCATCCCAGTAGCCCCAACGCTAGTGACCCCTGTTGGTACGCAACCCCCTCGGACCGGAGCGATGACGTTCTCTTACGCGGCCCTCGCCGCAACATGCCTGATCGTGGGCTGGTTCGCCGGCTCGGGCTGGACCGCAGCCGCCCGCGCATGGCGCGACTACAGACTCACGAAAGCCCAACTCCCCGGACT
>JBOGDF010000430.1:0-4220 GCA_050701635.1 Micromonosporaceae bacterium
GCCGGGGACGGTGCCGTTGCGGACGAGGGGGCGCTGGACGCGTACAGCCGGGTGGTGTCGCGGGTGGCGGCGACGCTGCTGCCGTCGGTGCTGAGCGTACGGATCGAATCGCCGCGCGCCGGGGCCGGCTCGGCGGTGGCGTTCACCCCGGACGGCTTCCTGCTCACCAGCGCGCACGTGGTGGCCCGAGCCACCGGCGGTACGGCCAGCTTCGCCGACGGCGCCGAGGCCGACTTCGAGGTGGTGGGCGCCGACCCACTGTCGGATCTGGCGGTGCTGCGTACCCGGGGCGGGCAGGCCGAGCCGGCCGTCCTGGGCGACGCCGACCAGCTCCGGATCGGGCAGCTAGTGGTCGCCGTCGGCAACCCGATGGGGCTGTCCGGGTCGGTCACCGCGGGCGTGGTGAGCGGGCTCGGGCGCTCCCTGCCGGCGCGCCAGGGCCGCCACATCCGGCTCATCGACGACGTGATCCAGACCGACGCGGCGCTCAACCCGGGCAACTCCGGCGGCGCGCTCGCGGTGGCCGGCGGCGAGGTAGTCGGGATCAACACCGCGATCGCCGGGTACGGGCTGGGGCTCGCCGTACCGGTCAACTCGGTGACCCGGCAGATCATCAGCGAGCTGCTGTCCTCCGGCCGGGTACGCCGTGCCTGGCTCGGCGTCGGCGGCATGCCGGTGCCGCTGCCGCCCGCCGTCGCGGAACGGCGGGGGCAGCGTACCGGGCTGCGGGTGGTCGAGGTGGTGCCGGACAGCCCCGCAGGGCAGGCCGGTGTCTACCTCGGCGACGTGATCGTCTCCGCCGGCGACCGTGCGGTGAAGGGCGTACAGGACCTGCAGCGCCTGATGCTCGGCCCCGCCATCGGCAGCCGGCTACCGATCACCCTGCTGCGCCGCGGCGCGTACGTCGACGTGGTCGCCGTACCCGAAGAACTCGCCGCCCGCTGAACGGGGGCACGTACACCCCATGCGTGATCTTGGGGTTTTGGCTGTCCGCCACGCCGCACACACAGCCAAAACCCCAAGATCCCCTGTGCCGGGTACGGTCAGCGGCTGGCTTCCAGGTAGGTGAGGAGGTCTTGGCGGGTGACGACGCCGGCGGGTTTGCCGTCTACCAGGACCATGGCGGCGTCGGCCTTTTCCAGCAGGATCACCACTTCGGAGACCGGCTGCCCGCCGCCGATCATCGGCAGCGGCGAGGACATGTGGCCTTCCAGCTTGTCGTGCAGGTGCGCCCCGCCGGTGAACAGCGCGTCGAGCAGGTCGCGTTCCACGATCGAGCCGACCACCTCGCCGGTGACCACCGGCGGCTCGGCCTTCAGCACCGGCATCTGGCTGACGCCGTACTCCCGGAGGATGTCGATCGCGTCGCGCACCGTCTCGGTCGGGTGTACGTGCACCATGTCCGGCAGCCGGCCGCTCTTGCCGGTCAGTACGTCCAGCACGGTCACGTCGTCGGCCCCGGTACGCATGAAGCCGTACCGCGCCATCCAGTCGTCGTTGAAGATCTTCGACAGGTAGCCGCGGCCGCCGTCCGGCAGCAGCACCACCACCACGTCGTCCGGGCCGGCCGTGCGCGCCACCTCGAGCGCGGCCACCACCGCCATCCCGCAGGAGCCGCCGACCAGCATCCCCTCTTCGCGGGCCAGCCGCCGGGTCATCGCGAACGAGTCCCGGTCGGAGACCGCGATGATCTCGTCGCAGATCTCGCGGTCGTACGTGTCGGGCCAGAAGTCCTCGCCGACGCCCTCCACCAGGTACGGCCGGCCGGTGCCGCCGGAGTAGACCGAGCCCTCCGGGTCAGCGCCGATCACCTTGACGCCGCCGTCCGAGACTTCCCGCAGGTAGCGGCCGGTGCCGGAGATGGTGCCGCCGGTGCCGACGCCGGCCACGAAGTGGGTGATCCGGCCCTCGGTCTGCTGCCAGAGCTCGGGACCGGTGGTCTCGAAGTGGGAACGCGGGTTGTTCGGGTTGGCGTACTGGTTGGGCTTCCACGCGCCGGGGATCTCGCGGGCCAGCCGGTCAGAGACGTTGTAGTACGAGCGCGGGTCCTCCGGCGCGACCGCGGTGGGGCACACCTCGACCTCGGCCCCGTACGCCTTGAGCACGTTGATCTTGTCTTCGCTGACCTTGTCCGGGCACACGAACACGCAGTGGTAGCCGCGCTGCTGCGCGATGATCGCCAGCCCGACACCGGTGTTTCCACTGGTCGGCTCGACGATGGTGCCGCCGGGCTTGAGCAGGCCCTGCTCTTCGGCGGCTTCGATCATCCGCAGCGCGATCCGGTCTTTCACGCTGCCACCCGGGTTGAAGTACTCCATCTTGGCGAGCACGGTGGCGGAGATGCCGTCCGCGACGTTACGGAGCCTCACCAGCGGGGTGTTGCCGATCAGGTCGGCGACAGACTCGTAGTACTGCACGATCGGGGCCCTTTCGAGGTCTTCCCGGTCGACGTTGACCGGGCCACCGGTCCGCGTTGACCGGGCTCCCGGTCTGCGAAGGACCGGGCCACGGTGCGAGCGTACGACCCTCCGGTCGGATGCGCCCCGTAAGGCCCGGCAATTCCCCCGCGCTAGCCCACTACTTCGCCGTCGACGACGTCGTCGGTGTCGGCGTCGACCGGACGGCCGCCGCGCTCCCACTGGATGTACCGCTCGGTCTCGTCCAGTACGGCGCCGGCGATCCAGCCCACCACCACCGCGTCGTCGAACAGCCCGAGCGGCCCCAGCACCAGCTCGGGAATGAAGTCGACCGGTGAGATCGCGTACACCACGGCGCCCAGGATCAGCGCCAACCGACCCCAGCTCAACTCGCGGTACGTCCCCTTGATCCGGGCACCCAGCATCCGAGGCAACGCCTTGAACCGTTCCCCGATACCCGGCGTACCCGGCTTGCTGCCGGCGCGGATCGCCCGCCACAACGCGACAAACGCCCCAGAGGGCCCCATAACCTTTGGCATGTATCTCACCTCTCTGGTCTCAATAGTGCGCGATGTACGGCTGGACCGCCGCTCCGCGACCCCGATCGTGTCCTCCGGCGCCGCGGTGCCGGTGGCCGACGCGCCGGCCGGTCGGATAGCCGACTCGCTGGCGGGGTATACCGTCGGTCACACGTCGATGCGGCAGCATAGAGCTAGCCTCGAATACCAGTCAGCGTCGTGCCGTACGGGAGGGTTCGATGGGTCGAGTCTCGCGTGCACGCAGAGTAGCCACCGCCGCTATGTACGGCGGTGGCGGCATCGGAGTGCTGGGAGCGCTTGCGGCCGGTCTGATCGTCAGCCAGGTCAGCTACGCGCGGCGCATCATCGGGCCCCCGGAAGAGCCGGCGCCGGCCGCCGACGGCACGTACGGCGAGCACGAGCCCGGCGAGCCGCTGCGGCTGGTCGTACTCGGAGACTCCTCGTCGGTGGGGCTGGGCGCGGCCACGTACCGGCAGACCCCGGGTGCGGTGCTGGCGCGCAACCTGGCCCGGATCGCCGGGCGCCCGGTGCAGCTGCGCACCGCCGGTGTGATCGGCGCGCTCTCGGCCGACCTGGACGACCAGGTCAGGCGCGCGCTGGCGCACCAACCCGACCTCGCGCTGATCATGATCGGCGGCAACGACGTCACCCACCGGGTCTGGCCCAGCGTGGCGGTACGCCACCTCGGCGACGCCGTACGGGCACTGCGCGAGAGCGGCTGCCACGTGGTGGTCGGCACCTGCCCCGACCTGGGCACGATCCAGCCGATCCGGCCGCCGCTGCGCTGGGTGGCCCGCCGCTGGAGCCGCGAGCTGGCCGCCGCCCAGACCATCGCCGTGGTCGAGGCCGGCGGCCGCAGCGTCTCGCTGGGCGACCTGCTCGGCCCCGAATTCGCCAAGGCGCCTGACCGGATGTTCAGCGCCGACCAGTTCCACCCCTCCGCGGACGGGTACGCCGCCGCGGCGGCCGCGCTGCTGCCGGCGTTCGTGATGGCGCTGCAGCTGGCAGACGGTACGCCCACCCGTACCGCCGGAGTCACGCCGCTGCCGCGCGCCGCGGTGGAGGCCGCATACCACGCCGGTACCGAGGTCAGCGGCACCGAGGTGGCCGGCAACGAGCGGGGCCCGAAGGGGCGTTGGGCAGAGCTGCGGCAGTGGATGCTCGGCTGGACCGCCCGCCCCGCCGACACCGACAGCCAGCCGCGCCGGATCGAAGCGGCCGCTCGCCGAGCCGACCGCCGGGCGCACCGTGGCGCCCCGGCTGC
>JBOGDF010000431.1:0-4188 GCA_050701635.1 Micromonosporaceae bacterium
GCCCGCACCGGGAGGAGCGGGTGCGGGCACTTCCGGGGACGGGTGCTACTCGGGTGCGACGGCCAGGCTCAGGCTGTTGATGCCGCGGTCCGCGGTCACCTCAGCGTCGCCGTTGCCGGCGCGGGAGAGCGCCCGTACGGTCCACTGGCCCGGGGCGGCGAAGAACCGGAACGCGCCCTCGGACGAGGTCACCACCTCGGCGGTGAACTCGCCGGTGCCGTCGAGCAGCCGGACGTACGCGCCAGGCACCGGCTCGCCGCCGGGGGCGAGCACCGTACCGGCGATCACGGTCTCCTTCTCGATGTCCACGCTGGCCGGAATCGGCGCCGCCTGGTCGGGTGCTGCGCAGGTGTCGGTCACGGCCATCACGCCTTCCCCGGCTCGTCGCCGAGCGCGATCGGCACGCCTACCAGCGAGCCGTACTCGGTCCAGGAACCGTCGTAGTTCTTCACATCGGGCTGGCCGAGCAGCTCGCGCAGCACGAACCAGGTGTGGCTGGAGCGCTCGCCGATCCGGCAGTACGCGATCGTCGAGGTGTCGAAGTCGACGCCGGCCTCGGAGTAGATCTCGCGCAGCTCGTCGTCGCCGCGGAAGGTGCCGTCCTCGTTGGCCGCCTTCGACCACGGCACCGACAGCGCGGTCGGGATGTGGCCGGCGCGCTGCGACTGCTCCTGCGGCAGGTGGGCCGGGGCGAGCAGCCGGCCGGCGTACTCGTCGGGGGACCGTACGTCGACCAGGTTCTTGCTGCCGATCGCGTCGACCACCTCGTCGCGGAACGCCCGGATGCTGAGATCCTGCGCTGTGGCCTGGTACTGCGTGGCCCCGCGGGACGGTACGTCCTTGACCAGCTGCCGGTCGTCCAGCTCCCACTTCTTGCGACCGCCGTCGAGCAGCTTCACGTCGCCGTGGCCGTACAGCTTGAAGTACCAGTAGGCGTACGCGGCGAACCAGTTGTTGTTGCCGCCGTACAGCACGACGGTGTCGGAGTTGCTGATCCCCTTCCCGGAGAGCAGCTTCTCGAACTGCTCCTGGTTGACGAAGTCGCGGCGGACCTGGTCCTGCAGCTCGGTCTTCCAGTCCAGCTTCACGGCGCCGGGGATGTGGCCCCCGCCGTACGCGGCGGTGTCCTCGTCGACCTCGACGAACACCACGCCTTCCTGGCCGAGATTCTTCTCGGCCCAGTCTGCGGAGACCAGGCTGTCTTCGCGGCTCATGCGTTAGCTCCTTCTTTTTCTACGGGGGTACGGGTAGCGAGCGGGCGGTTGGTGAATCGGCGGATCAGCAGGTACGCCTCGCAGCCCAGGCACAGGCCGAAGGCGGCGTTCAGGAAGGCCGCGACCAGCGCGAACGCCGCCGCGACGATCCCCAGCGTGGGGACGCCGGCGAGGTAGCCGGCGGCGGAGACGGCGGCGAAGCCGAATCCCACCCACTGGGCGAACCGGACCGGCTCGGCCGGCTCCAGCTCGCTCGGCGGGCCGAGACGCGGCGCCACCAGGGCGCGGTAGAGCAGGGCGTACGGGCCGCCCTTGGGGTTGATCGCGGTGACGGCGAAGACCGCCGCCTGCGCCAGCGCGAGCCAGCCGGAGCTGGTGAGCAGCACCGCCACCAGGACGGCGGTGGTGAGCCATGCGGCGAAGCGGGGTGCTCTGGGGTCGAGATACATGTCGCTCTCCAGACGAAGGCTGAGGGTGGGTACGCCTAGGTCGAGCGACGGGTGCGCGCCATCGGCCGGTCAGAACCGGCAGGCACGAAAAGGGGGATCAGACAGGCACGCTGATGCCGCCGCTCGTCAGTACGAGCGACACAGGCAGGTGGCCACGCGACACAGGTCGACCGCGCGCCGTTTGGTGAGCAGCATGCTCATGCCGAGCAGGCTAACACGATCCGTAGCTGCGACTCACCGGGAGCGTGACCCATGCCACGTCACCGTCCCACATCGTGGTGCGCCGGATCGCCCGCAGGCTCATCGGCCCCGGCGGTCAGCGCGGGGTGGTTTCCAGCAGCGGGGCCACCGCGGCCACCAGCTGCGCCTTGCTGGGCTGCCCGCTGGCGCGGCGTACCACCCGGCCGCCGGCGTCGACCACGAGCACCGTGGGGGTACGCCGCACGCCGAGCGCGCGTACCGCCTCCAGGTGGGAATCGGCGTCGACCTCGACGTGCCGTACGCCGTCGAGCATCCCCTCCACCTCGCCGCAGATCCGGCGGGTGGCCCGGCACGGGGCGCAGAACGCCGAGGAGAACTGCAGCAACGTCACCGGAGTCCCGGGGCGTACGCCCAGCTCCGCCAGCAGCGCCGCGTCGACCCCCGGCGCGACCTCACGCATCCGGCCGTTGCGGGCCCGCCACAGCGCGCCGAGCAGCGCCGCCACCGCGAGCGCGGCGACGACGGCGATCAGGCCGACCGACCATCCGGGCATCTCCCAAGGGTGCCACGGCGCCGTGTCACGTCAGCGGTACGTTGTCGGCCGACGCGGTGGCGACCACACCCGCGGCGGTGACCTTCGCCGACTCCAGCGTCATGTCGTACGGCAGCTTCGGCAGCGCGATCTCCCGGGACAGCGTCCTGGCGTACGCGTCCAGCGCGGACTGGGCGTACGAGGGCAGCTCGCCCTTCTCCGGCCGGATGCTCTCCACGCTGATCGCGACCTTGCCGTCGGTGACCTTCACGGTGGCCTCGGCGACCGCCTGGATCGTGATCGAGCCGGTGGTGTACGGCACGTGGATCAGCAGCTTGTCGCCGGAGCTGTCGACCTTCGCGCCCTTCGCGCCGATCATCTCCTCGACCGCCGAGAACGCCAGCGTGGCCTCACCGGTGACATGGCCCGCCCGGATGTCTCCGGTCCCGTTCATCACGTCGGTCAGCTCGGCCTTCACCCCGGTCGCCCGTACGTCGAGCCGTTCCGCTGTGACCCCGTCCATGCTGACCTTGCGCATCCGGATCGTGATCGCGTCGTACTCCCCGCCGAACACCTGGGTCAGGAACGGGAAGCCCTCCACGTCCACCTCGGGCTGGCCCTGCATCGTGATGTCGCGTTCGGCCGCCTTCTGCGCCACCTGTTCGCTGATCTTGCCTTCGGCGGCGTACGCGGCGCCCCGGTCGGCCGCCACCACCAGCCCGACCAGCACCAACGCGATCACCAACAGGCCGATGCCCGCCTTGCGGCTGCCATTCGCCACAGGAACACCTTTCCGGGGGGTACGGGTCAGAAGCCCTTCACGATCATCAGAACACTCAGCAGGTACGCCGCCGGCGCCGCCACCGCGAGCGCGACCAGCGGCCCGAGCAGCGCGCGCACCAGCCATCGTGAGCCATCGTCGCCAGCCAGCAGCCGGCCGGTCTCAGCGAACACCATGCCCAGGTCGGCCAGCACCGCCGCGACCGCCACCACCACGCCGGCCACCGCGGCGACCCCGGGGGTGAGGCCGACCACCACGGAGCCGGCCCAGCCGGCGACCGCCGTACCCGCCATCGCGCCGAACACCACGCCGACCGCGCCGCGCGGCACCTGCGGGGAGACCCGGGGCGCGTGGATCACCAGGTCGGAGAGCCGAGCCACCAGCAGCCCGACGCCGGCGGCCATCATGCACGCGAGCAGCGCCTCGCCACCGGCCGGATACCGGGAGAGCAGGATCGGGGTCGCCAGCGCCACCACGCCCACCGTGACCACGGCGACCGCGCCGATCGACTCGGTCACCCGGGCGCGACCGCCGCCGCGTACCAGTTGACCGATCACCCCGAGCACGAACGCGCCGGCGACCACGAACCCCAGCGGCGCCAGCGACGCCTCCGGCGAGTAGACCGCGGTCACGTCGGCCGCGATCGCGCCGACCACGCCCACGGTGCCGACCACCGCCGGACCGGGCGGCTTGCCACCGAGCGCCCACGCCGCCACGAACAGCGCCTGTACGGCGAAGCACACCGCCGCGTACGCCGTCAGATCCAACCGGGACCCGAACACCAGCATCGCGGCCAGTACGACCGCCGCCAGCGCGGCGACCCCGGACCGCGCCGCCGAGAACGGGATCGGTGCCACGTCGGGCCCCGCCGACGGACGCCGCGACGCCTCGGTAGGCGCCGGTTCGGGACTCCCGCGCCGGATCGCCTCCGTCGGTGCCACGTCCGGGCGGCCGCGCCGCATCGCCTCGGTCGGCGCCGGTTCGGCAGCCGCGCGGCGCATCGCCTCGGTC
>JBOGDF010000432.1:0-4159 GCA_050701635.1 Micromonosporaceae bacterium
GTGCTGCCGGCCGCCGCGGAGCTGACCGGCAGCGGCGAGCGGGTCGGCGAGGCCGGGCCGATCCGGGACGTGCTGTACGACCCGGACGGCGCCGTGGTGCGCGCCCATCTGGTGGCCGAACTGGCCGATCAGCTGGACGCGACGCTGCTCGACCCGCAGATCGCCTATCTCACCGCGGACACCGTACGGGCCACGCCGTTCGCCCGGGCGTACGCGGTGCACGATGTGCTGCCGTTCTCGTTGAAGCGGCTGCGTACGGCGCTGCGGGAACGCGGCGTCGGGCGGGTGACGATCAAGAAGCGCGGCTCGGCGCTGGTGCCGGAGCAGCTGCGGCGCGACCTGCGGCTGGCCGGGGACACCGAGGCGACGGTGGTGCTCACCCGGATCGCGGGCCGCCCGTACGTGCTGCTGGTCGACCCCGGCTAGGGCCTGTCCTGTGGATGTTGGTCGAGCGAGACAGGTGCCAGGCGGCGGTCCGGCAAGGCGCAGGTTCGTCCGGATACCGGTGTTGTATCCGGACGGTTCTGCAACGCGGCCGGTCGTTGTCTGGTGCCTGTCGCAGCCGACTGAAGATCTACAGGACAGGCCCTAGGCGGGTACGACGACGCAGAGCGGGGTGCGTTCGTTGCCCTGGCCGAGCGGGTTGTCGGCGAACACCTCTTCGAAGAACCGGTCGGGGCGGTCGCTGGCCTGGCCCATCACGTTGCGGCCGATGTCGTTCGCGTCGATCACCACCACGCCGTGCAGCGTCTCCTTCGCGGGCGCCGGCAGCCCGGCGCGCAGCGCCTCGGCCAGCTCCCGGGAGACCTGGGCGGGCTTCGCCGGGGCTAGCTTCGCCGACACGTTCGCCGGGTACGCCGAATACTCCGTCGGGCCGTCGATGGCGCGTACCGCTGGGCCGGCGACCCGGTAGAACCAGCCCCGCCTGCCGATCGCCTTGCCGACCAGGCTCACCGCGCTGGCGAACAGGATCCGGGGCAGCCCCACCTCCTGCAGCGCCAGCTGCATGGTCCAGGGACTGCCCAGGCCGATGCCGTACGGGGTGCGGACCACGTACCGGGACAGGGTGCGGGCCCACCAGTTGGGCTGGATCTCCCAGATGAAGTACGAGCGGCCCTGCGCGATCGCGACGATCTTCTCCGAGACGACCAGGTACCAGGGCTTGCCGAACACGCCCTGACCAGCCTCGTCGGCGGCGGTCACCAGGCCGGCGATGTACCCGGTGATCTTCGTGCCGAGGTCGTCTCCCTTGGCGAACAGCTCGGTACGGATCGGGAACCGCAGCCACTTCTCGCCGTCCACCGCGATCTCGAGCTGCTTGCCCTGGTTGGGGTCGAACGGGCCCTTCTCCGGGATCTCCGCCGGCGCCGGCTCGCCGTCGAGCACGACGCGCGCCCACTGTTCGCTGGCGTACACCCGGAAGAATTTCTCGGGGTCTTCACCGCCGGAGTGGGCGATGAACCTCTCGAAGCCGGAGATCGCCGCGGTGGCGTCGATCCAGGGCCGGGCGGCGAAGCTGTCGGAGAGGAAGGTGCCGTAGATCCGGTTCTTCAGGCGCAGCAGCAGGTCGGTGGTGGGCACCAGCGGCGGCGCGTCGTCGGAGCCGGCGGCCCAGGCGACGTACGCGGCCGGGTCGGCGGGCGGCGCCTGCGTCTCGTGCAGGTAGTGCCAGAGCCGGGCGGTGAGGTGGTCGGCGAGCCGTGCCACGTCCTCCAGGTCGGCGTGCGCCGGTGTCTCTGCCGGTGGGGTCGCCGTAGCGCCGGGAAAGCCGCTGGTGTCGCCGGTGTCGACGAACGTGCGTACCGCCTCGAGCTGCGCCGCGGTCGGGTCGGGCACGGTCTACTCCTTGGTGGATGGTCAGCGGTCGACGGGCGAGAAATCCCAGCTGTGCGGCTCGCGGGAGACGAGGTACTTCGGCGGGTTGCCCAGCGGCGGCGGAATCGTACGCCACCGGGAGATCACCACGATCCGGAAGTCCGCCGAACTGAACACCTCGCTGCTGATGTGCGCCGGGTCGTGCTCGTAGCGCGGCACCGCGTCGTCGCACACCCAGGAGAGCAGGTCGGCGAAGCCCTCGGGGTGCGCCCGCGCCTCCCACATCCGCACAATCACCGGTTCACCCTAGCGATACCGTCGTGACCGGGAGAGCCGAGTCGGCGGGGAGCTCGAGCGGGGAGGCCGCGACGCCGGATTCGACCAGGTGTGCGCCGAGTGCCGCGACCATCGCGCCGTTGTCGGTGCAGAGCTTCGGCCTCGGTACGCGGAGCCGGATCCCGGCCTTCGCGCAGCGCTCCTCGGCCATCGCCCGCAGCCGCGAGTTGGCCGCCACGCCACCACCGATCAGCAGCGTGTCGATGCCGCGGTCGGCGGCCGCGTCCAGCGCCTTGCGGGTCAGGACGTCGCACACCGCCTCCTGGAAGCTCGCCGCGACATCGTTCACCGGTACGGGTTCGCCAGCCCGTTCCTTCGCCTCCACCCAGCGCGCGACCGCGGTCTTCAGCCCCGAGAACGAGAAGTCGAACCGGTGCCGGGCGAGATCGCGCGGACCCGTCAGGCCACGCGGGAACGCGATGCTAGCCGGGTCCCCGGTCCTGGCCTCTCTGTCGATGTACGGCCCGCCCGGGAACGGCAGCCCGAGCAGCCGCGCCACCTTGTCGAACGCCTCGCCCGCGGCGTCGTCGATGGTGGCCCCGAGCGGCTGCACCCCGTACGCCAGGTGATCGACCTCCAGCAGCGAGGAGTGGCCGCCGGAGACCAGCAGCGCCAGCGCCGGCTCCGGCAGCGGCCCGTGTTCGAGCCGGTCCACGGCGACGTGCGCGGCCAGGTGGTTGACGCCGTACAGGGGTTTGCCGGCGGCGAGGGCGTACGCCTTCGCGGCCGCCACCCCGACCAGCAGCGCGCCGGCCAGCCCGGGGCCGGCGGTGACGGCGACCGCGTCGATGTCTTTCAGGGTGACGCCGGCGGTGTCGAGGGCGCGCTGCACGGTCGGCGCCATCGCCTCCAGGTGCGCCCGGCTCGCCACCTCGGGCACCACGCCGCCGTACCGGGCGTGATCGTCCACACTGGACGCGATCGCGTCGGCGAGCAGCGTCGAGCCGCGTACGATCCCGACCCCGGTCTCGTCGCACGAGGTCTCGATCCCGAGCACCAGCGGCTCGATCATGCGTTCCTCTCCATCACCACGGCGTCGGTGTTGCTGGGCTGGTAGTAGCCGCGCCGGATCCCGACCGCCTCGAATCCGTGCCGCTTGTAGAGCGCCTGCGCGGCGGCGTTGGGCGCGGCCACCTCGAGCAGGATCCGGGTCGCGTGCCGGCGTTCCGCTTCCGCCAGCAGGTCGGTGAGCAGCGCGTCCCCGATGCCGCGGCGCTGGTATTCGGGGCGTACCGCGATGTTCTGGACGGTCGCCTCGCCGGGGGCGAGGGAGGCGAGTCCGGCGTACCCCACGATGGTCTGGTCTTCGATCGCCACCCGGTAGTAGTGGCCGTGCGCCAGCTCGCTCCAGAACATCCCCGCGGTCCACTGCTCGGCGCCGAACAGCTCGGCCTCGATCGGCAGCAGCTCGGCGATCTGCCACCACCGCAGCCGCTCAATCACCACGAGAGCCCAGCGTAGTCGCGGGCTCCGCCGGCTCAGCGCAGGACCGGCTTGCGGGTGCCGGGTTCGGCGGCGTCGGGGCGGCGCAGGTACAACGGGGTGAGGGGCTCGGTGGGGGCGCCGGCGCGGATCCGGTCGGCGGCGACGCGGGCCAGCACGAGGGGATCCGGGTAGCGCGGCTCGTCCGGGTCGAGTCGCAGCTCGGCGGCGTACCGGGTGGCGCCGTCACCGGCCGCGCGGGTAACGCCGAGCGCGGCGAGCTGCTCGGCGACGGCGGCGGGCTGGTTGACGGCGGGGTCGGTGAGGGGGGCGCCGAACTCGTACACCCGCCAGTAGATTTCGCGCCTGCGGGCGTCTGTCGCGGCAACCAGCCGGCCGGGTGCGGTGCTCGCGGCCCCGATCCCGTCCAGCGAGCAGACCCCGTAGGTGGGTACGCCGAGCGCGTGCCCCAGGCTCACCGCGGTCACCAGCCCGACCCGCAGCCCGGTGTACGGCCCCGGCCCAACCCCCGCCACGACCGCTCCCAGCGCGCCGGCGCCGGTCCCCGCCTCGCTCAGCACCGCGG
>JBOGDF010000433.1:0-4158 GCA_050701635.1 Micromonosporaceae bacterium
CGCCCGCGCCCCGCACTCGCGCAGCACGCCCGCGCACGGCGCTCCGCCCCGGCACCCCGCGCCTCGCGCCTGCCCTCACTCGGCGAGATCACTGTTTCGGGAACGCACGGGCGAAAACGGGCGCCGTTGCGTACCCGAAACAGTGATCTTGATTCCAGAGCAACCGTCAGCGGCGCGGGAGCAGCTCGGCGAAGGCCTTGATGCTGTTGGCCCAGCCGAAGGTGAGGGCGCGTTCGTGGGCCGAGGCGCCCATCGCGTGGCGGGCGGCGGGATCGGTGAGCAGCCGCGACACCGCGGCGGTCAGCTCGTCCTGGTCCTCGACCAGCACCCCGGTGACTTCGTCCACAATGGACTCCGCGAGCCCGCCGGCATGGCGGTACGCCACCGTCGGTACGCCGTGCGCCGCCGCCTCCATCACCACGATCCCCCAGCCTTCCTTCAGTGAGGGGCACAGGTGCAGCCACGCGGTGGCGAGCAGCTCGTGCTTAGCCTGCTCGTCGACGTACCCCCGCATCGTCACCCGGTCGGCGACGCCGTGTGCGGCGGCGTACCCGGCGAGCTTCTCCGACCACCAGCCTTCGCCGATCACCTCGAGCCGCAGCTCGGGCCAGGTGTCGCGGAGCCGGTGGAGCACCTCGACCGCGTGTTCGATCCGCTTGTGCGGCACGATCCGGCCGACGGTCACCAGCGTCGGCTGCTCGGACCGGCGAGCCTTCACCGGGGGTACGGGGTACATGCCGTTCGGGATCACCGCGATCCGCTCCGGGGCGACGCCGAGCGCGGCGAGCTCACCTCGGGTCACCTCGGAGACCGCGACGTACTGGCATTTGCGGTATAGCCGGGGCGCCAGCCACGACTCGATCCACCAGCCGAAACGCGCCAGCGGGCCGGGCAGCACCACCCGCCACTGCTCCCGGTGTACGTGGTGCACCAGCACGATCACCGGGCACCGCGCCACCAGTACGGAGAAGAACGGCATCCCGTTCTGCACGTCGACCACCGCGTCGGCGCGGTGCCAGAGCACGTGCCAGAGGGCGGCCAGGTAGATGGTGAGCCGGTTGCCGCGGCGCCGGAACCGTACGCCGTCCACGGTCTCGTCGGCGGGCGCCCGATCGTGCTTGGCGCAGAAGATGGTGACCTCGTCGCCGAGCGCGGCCAGCCCCTGCGCGAGCTGCTCCAGATAGCGCTCGGAACCGCCGCCTTCCGGGTGGCGGGTGTCGCGCCAGTTGAGGCACAGTATGTGTCGCCGCGCCCTGCGTACGTCTCCTGTCATGCCCGACCTCCCCAGGACGGTACGGCGTTCCAGTGACGTTACTCGCTGGTAGCTTCGTGTTGCGGGGGATGTTAGCGTGCGGCGGCGGATTCGTGAAGACCGCTCACATGTCCGCCCAGTGCCCGCCGCCGCGCCGCCGCCAGCTCTCACAAGACTCGCCACCTACCCGCCGAAACCCGTACGAGGACCCGTCGATGACCCGTCCCACGCTGTCGCGATCGATCACCCTGTTCCGTACGTTCCTGGTCGAGCAGTCCGATCCGGACCTGTTCTACTCGACCCTGGCCCGGGATTCGGTGGACCAGCTGCGCGCGTACACCGAGCTGGAAGGCAAGGTGGTGCTCGACGTCGGCGGCGGCCCGGGCTACTTCGCGGACGCGTTCCGGGCGGCCGGCGCCAGCTACGTCGGCGTCGACCCCGACGTCGGCGAGCTGTCCACCCGCGGCCAGCCCGCGCCCGGGATGATCATGGCGAGCGGAATGCAGCTGCCGGTGCGTACCGGCAGCGTGGATGTCTGCTACTCGTCGAACGTGCTGGAGCACGTGCCGGACCCGGAGCTGATGGCCTCGGAGATGGTGCGGGTGACCCGGCCCGGCGGCACGGTCTTCCTCTCGTACACCCCGTGGTTCTCGCCGTGGGGTGGGCACGAGACGTCGCCGTGGCATTTCCTCGGCGGCCGGCTGGCCCGCCGGCGCTACCTGCGCAAGCACGGCAGGCAGCCGAAGAACCGGTACGGCGAGAGCCTGTTCGCGGTCTCCGTCGGGTGGGGACTGCGCTGGGCGCGGCGGCATCGGGGCGCCGTTCTGGTGGAGGGGTTCCCGCGCTACCACCCCTGGTGGGCCAAGCCGGTGATCTATCTGCCCGGAGTGCGCGAGATTGTCTCCTGGAATCTCGCGCTGGTCCTTAAGAAGCGCTAAAGCGGGGGAGCCAGCCGTAGTTACTGTCAGGTAGGCTCCGCGAAACACTGGCGAAATCCGAAAATCCTTCACCCCCTGATCGGACGGTTGCCATGCGTCGATTCTTCGGCTTCCTGCTGCTCGCGGTGGGAGCCTTCGCCGTCGTGCTCGCGGTGATGCTGCCCGCGTACGCGTACCCCCAACTGGCCCGGTTGGAGCGCGGCGGCGAGGCGGTCCAGTCCACCGCCGAGGGCAAGGACATGACCATCTTCAACCCGAAGTCGGTCACCGACGAGGACGCCGAGATCGAGCGCACCGGTGTCGACGTGCGGGTCAACCGCACCGTCAAGGGGCTCACTTCGGCACCCGAGGCGAAGGAGCACGGCGACACCATGGTGTGGGAAGTCGGCATGGTGATCCTGGAGCCCGCCAACCCCAACGCCAAGAACGAACCCATCTCGGTGCTCGAGCAGAAGGTCTGCCTGGATCGGCGTACCGGCGAGGCGGTCGAGCCGTGCTCGTCGGAGTACGTCAAGGACCCCGGCCGCGCCGACGACTACAAGACCTTCAACGGCCCGCACGAGGGGCAGATCTACAAGTTCCCGTTCGGCACCGAGAAGAAGGACTACCCGTACTTCGACACCGTGCTGCGCACCGCGCCGGCCGCCAAGTACGTCAAGGAAGACACCGTCAACGGCCTCGGGGTGTACGTGTTCGAGCAGCGGATCCCGCGTACCAAGATCGAGGATCGTGAGCTCCCCGGCCGGCTGCTCGGGCTGCCCGACCAGCCCTCCATCCTCGCCGAGCGCTACTACGAGAACACCCGTACGTTGTGGGTCGAGCCGACCACCGGGTCCATCGTGAAGGGCACCGAGGAGATCAGCCAGATCTTCGAAGACCCGGACAGCGGCGAGACCCTCACCCTGCTCGAAGGCACCATCACGCTCACCGACGACACCATCGAGATGGCGGTCGATCGGGCCAGCACGGGCGCCGACAAGCTCCGGCTGGTCACCTCCACCGGGCCGCTCACGCTCGGAATCGGCGGCGCCGCCAGCATCGCGATCGGGATCTGGCTCAGCGTCACGGGCCGGCCCCGCGAAGAAGACCTCTTCCCCGACGAGTAAGCCGCCCGCGGGCGCGAGGCGCGGTCGCCGCCGCTGGGACGCGGGTCAGCGCTGCAGGATGAGGCTCATCGCCTCGTTGCGCGGCTTCGCGTCCCGCTGGAAGATGCCGCGTACCGCCGAGGTGAGGGTACGTGCGCCCGGCTTGCGGATGCCGCGCAGTGACATGCACATGTGCTCGCAGTCGATCACGACGATGGCGCCGCGCGGCTCCAGCCTGGCCATCAGCATGTCGGCGATCTGCGAGGTCAGGCGCTCCTGCACCTGGGGGCGACGGGCGTACGCCTCCACCAGCCGGGCCAGCTTGGAGAGCCCGGTGATCCGGCCGTCCTCGCCGGGGATGTAGCCGACATGCGCCACGCCGTGGAACGGCAGCAGATGGTGCTCGCACATGCTGGTGATCTCGATGTCGCGTACCAGCACCATCTCGTCGTGGTCTTCTTCGAACGCGGTGGTCAGCACGCTCGCCGGATCGATCCGCAGGCCGGCGAACAGCTCCGCGTACGCCCGGGCGACCCGGTGCGGCGTACGCAGCAGGCCGGCGCGGTCCGGGTCTTCGCCGATCGCGATCAGGATCTCGCGTACCGCCCGCTCGATGCGGGGCAGGTCGACCGCCTCGTCGACCGGGGTGCCGTTGATCCCGCCGTTCACGATCCGGGCCGCCAGCATGTCGAGACCGGCGGTCGGCGTGATCGCCGGCTCACCGTCGACCGGGTCGGGGTCGACCCGGTCGGGCACATCCGACGCGCTCAGTGCTGTCCCTCGCCGGACAGCCCGGGGTCGCGTACCGGCGCGGAGCCGCGGGCGGAGTCGTTGCCGCGCGGCTGCGGGGCATCGGCCGCGTGCCGGCCGCGGGGCCGGGGGC
>JBOGDF010000434.1:0-4131 GCA_050701635.1 Micromonosporaceae bacterium
ACCCAGGCCGCCGCGAGCAGCGCGCCGACCGCGCTGATGCCGGTCCCGGCGGCCACCGCGCGGTCGGCCAGCTCGGTCGCCGTCTCCGGGTCCTCCTCGGCGAGCAGCCGGGCCAGTCCGGACAGCGCCGGCGCCAGCGTCTGGGCGTCGCCGGTCTGCTCGGCGTACCGGACGGCGCGGGTGAAGGAGCGCCGAGCCGCCGGGGCCTCGCCGCGCAGCGCCTGCAGCGTGCCCAGCTTGTGCAGCGCGTTGGCGACCAGGTGGGAGCCGAGCCCTTCGAAGGTGGCGACCGCGGCCTCGAAGTCGCGTTGCGCCTCTTCCAGCCGGCCCAGCCCGAGGCTGGCCTCACCGCGGTTGGTCATCGCGAGCGCGCCGAACGCGGCGAACCCGGACAGGTCGGCGAGCCGGATCGCGATGTCGAGCTCGGCCAGCGCCTCCAGGTAGGCGCCCTCCTCGACGTGGTGGGAGCCGTGGTTGCAGCGGATCCGTACCAGCTGGAGTACGTCCCCGGCGCGCTCGGCGTACTGCAGCGCCTTCAGGTAGTGGGCGCCGTTGGCCCGCCGGTCACCCTCGTACGCCGCCAGCATCGCCAGGACGGTGTGCGCGGCCGCGAGCGCCTGCGCGTCGTCGGCGGCGGTGGCCGTACGCAGCGCCTGCGCCGCCAGCCGGCCGCAGGTGTCGGGCTCGCCCCGCATCCAGTGGCAGGACGCGGTCCACGCCAGCAGCAGCGCGGAATCCCGGGTCGGCGTGGCGCCCACCTCGCCCCGCTGGTATGCCGCGAGCGCCGCGTTCAGCTCGCCGCGCAGGTAGTAGATCAGGCCGGTACGCCAGGCCAGCCCGGGGTCGAGCGGTCCCGAGTCCGGGGCCGCCCGCGCGTAGCACTTCAACGCCTGCTCCCAGTCGCCCCGCTGCTGGTACGCCTCACCCGCCAGCCGCTCCACCGCGCGGGTACGCAGCGCGTCGGGCAGCCCGGTGACGGCGCGTACCACCTGGTCACCGTGGCCGTGGTTGAGCAGCGGGGTGCCGCTGTCGGCGAGGACGCCGACCACGTCGTCGTACCGTTCGGCGGCGATCAGCGACCGCAGCGCCGCCTGGGGCAGGCCGTGCGTGGTGAACCAGCCCGCCGCCGCGACCCGCAGCCGGGTGGCCTCGGCGTCCGGGGTCGGATCGTGGCGGGACACCACCTCGGCGGTGAGGGTGTGCAGCCGGTACCAGCCGGGGCCCGACGTACCGGGTTCCAGGAACAGGCCGCGCCGCAGCATCACGGCGATCTGCGCCTTGGCGGGCTGCCCGAGCGCTTCCAGCAGCTCGGCGGTGACCTCGTCGAACAGCGCGATGGTACGCAGCAGCCGCTTCACCTCGTCCGGCTCCTGCTCGTACACGGCGCCGGCGAGCTGGGTGATCCGGCCGTGGCCGCCGGCCAGCCGCGCCACCTGGCGGGCGTGGTCGGCCGGCGGGACGTCACGCAGCGCCTCGACGCACAGCCGTACCGCCGCCGGCCAGCCCGCGGTGGCAGCCCGTACGGTCCCCGCCAGCCCCGCGGCGTCCTCGCCCAGTACGGCGGTCAGCAGCTCCGCCACCTCCTCGCCGGTGAAGTCGAGCTGGGCGCCGTGCAGCTCGACCAGGTCACCCCGGCTGCGCAGCCGGTCGGTCGGCATCGGCGGCGGCGTACGGCTGGCCAACACCATGTGCAGCAGCGGCGGGGCGTGGCGTACCAGGCCGGCGAGGAACCGGGCCGCGGGCCCGTCGCCGAGCAGGTGCACGTTGTCCAGCACCAGCGCGGCGTCCCGCAGCATGTGCTGCTCCAGCGCGCGGCCGAGCAGCTCGGCGGTGGCGTCGGGCCGGTCCCGCGCCTCGGTGTCGCTGTCCGGGGAGTGGCCGCCCTCGGCGGCGGTGGTCAGCACGTACGGGAGGTCCGGGACCCGCAGCCGCAGCGCGTCGACAACGTGCCGTACGAAGCGGGAAAGGTCCCGGTCGGCGGGGGTCACGTCGTGGATCACGGCGTTGATCCCGGACGCCCAGGTGGCCAGCAGCGTGGTCTTGCCGAACCCGGCGTCGGCGATCACCAGCGCCAGCCGGTGGCTCAGCGCCTGGTCCAGCATCGCCTCCAGGCGGCGCCGAGGCAGCACCAGGGACGACCTGCTTCGGCTGTTCACTACGTGGGCCTCCGTGGGTCGCCGCGGCTGTGGACTACAGCCTGTGTCCATGGTCGGTTACGGCGTATCCAATTTCCGACAGTTCGCCGGACGACTACGCATCGATACGACGGCGTGACCAGCGGCGGAGCAGCACCACCAGGGCGATTCCCAGCCAGATCCCGGCCAGGATGATCGCGAGCCCGCGGCCGTAATTGTGTGGCAGCGCGGATGGGAGGTCGGGGCGGTAGCCGTACCCGAGGACGAAGGGCAGCGCCACCACGCTCACCGCGACGCTGGCGAACAGCCCGGCCAGCACCGGGCCGCGCAGGGATGTGGGCGCCCAGCGGCCGACCAGGACGCCGACGCCGAGCGCCACCGGCGCCAGCAGCAGGTCGTGCGCCAGGACGCCGGCGCCGAAGAACGCGAGGTAGCGCAGCACGGCGGGCCCGCGGTCAGCGGTAACCAGCCCGACGGCGCCGTACCCGATCAGCACCACGCCGAGCACCACCAGCGCGCGTCTCATGAGTCGACCTCGATCCGCTTGAGCCACTTCGTCTGCAGGACGCCCGGGCGGTTCGGCGCGATCAGCCGGCACGGGTAGCCGTGGTCGAGATGTAGCGGCTCGCCGTGGAGTCGCAGCGCGACCAGGGTCAGCGGATCCCGGCTGTGCGGCGGCCCGATCTGCGACCGGCGGTAGAGCCCTCCGCGCTGCAGCGACTCCACCCGCGCCGTGGCGTCCGCTGGGGCGCCGACCAGGTCCAGCAGCTCCCGCAGCCGTACGCCGGTCCAGACCGCGTCGGAGCTCCAGCCCTCCACGCACGTGATCGGCAGCCGTACGGTGTGCTGCGGCAGCGCCGCCAGCTCGGCCAGCGACAGCTCGCGGCGACCGGCCGGACCGTCCAGCACGAGCCGGTACGACGCGTCGACCCGGCGTACGCCGGCGGCCTGCGCGGACTTGTTGACCGGCAGCCCCTGGGCGCCGATCCCGGGGTCCCGCTGGCCCAGCAGCGCGAGCGGGGCGAGCGGCCGCAGGGTCTGGCCGACCGTGGTCAGCGTGACCACCCCGACCGCCGCCGCGACCCCGGCCAGCACCCCGCGCCGGCTCGGATCCGGCACCACGTCGAGCTCGCCCGCACCGAGGGCGCGGCGGATCACGGGCAGTTTCACGCCGACGTGTACGACGATGGCGCCGATCGCGATCCACGCGGTCCAGTAGTGGGCCACCGGGAAGAAGAACGGCAGTGCGGCGTACCACCGGGAGAGGTTCAGCAACCCCGTGACCAGCTGAAACAGCACCGACCCGACCAGCACCGCGATGCTGGCGCGTTCCAGCCCGTGGGCCAGGTCGCGCACCGGCGGCCACACGAACAGCCGGTGGTACGCCGACCAGAGCTTCGCCAGCAGCAGCGGCACCGCCACCAGTCCGCTCGCCACGTGCAGCCCCTGGGTGATCCGGTAGAGGCTCACCGGACGGGACGGCCAGTACGTCCACCACGCCGGATGCTGGATGTAGTGGCTGATCACGCCGGTGACGAAGCAGATCCCGATCGCGGTGCCGAGCCCGATCCCGAGCAGCGCGGTGAGCCGCTCGGAGCGTACCGCCGCGTTCAGCCCGGCAAGCCTCTCGCGGACAGCGCCGGCCCGGGTCAGGGCGTGGCGCAGAGCAGGGTGAACCATCGGCCCGCCTCCGTCCAGGTGTCGGTGACCCGCAGCCGGCTCGCCGCGCCGTAGCCGGGGAGCGCGTCGGCGGCCACGTACGCCCAGGGCAGGGCGGTACGGGCGCCGCGCAGCCGCAGCCTCACCGGTCCGCTGGGGGCGCCGGCCGGCTCGGTCTCCACCACCACGGTGCCGTGGTCGGCGAGCAGCTCCCGACATCGCCGGAGCAGGCGTACCGGGTTGCCGCCGATGCCGATGTTGCCGTCGGCGAGCAGCACGTGCGCCCAGCGCCGCTCGCCGGGCAGCCGGTCGAACACGCTGCGCCGCAGCGCCAGCG
>JBOGDF010000435.1:0-4081 GCA_050701635.1 Micromonosporaceae bacterium
CCGATGCACGGTCGGCGAGGCGGAACCCGAGCGCGGCGCCGTAGGTGTCGAGCGGCGAGATCCCGGTCGCGTCGGTGGCGGTGGTGACCACCGGCTCGGCGCCGAGCAGCTCGGCCAGCTGCGCGGCGAGCGCGTTGGCGCCGCCGGCGTGGCCGCCGAGCAGGGCGACGGCGTACCGGTGGGCCTCGTCCACGCACACCACGCCGGGGTCGGTGGTCTTGTCCGATAGCAGCGGGGCGAGCACCCGTACGGTCGCCCCGGTGGCGAGGAACGCCACGATCTGGTCGGCGGTGCCCCAGGCGGTACGGAGCTGGTCCGCGACCGGGCCGCTGCCGACGGTCGCGTCCGGCAGCGCCGCGGCGAGCCGGTCCGCGGCGCGGCGGCCGGCTTCGGTGGCCCACACCAGCGCGATCACGAGCGGCCTCCCCGCGCGAGCGCGGTCACGGGTAGCGCGGTCACGGGCGTACTCCCCAGAGCAGCAGGACCGGGTTGGTGGCGGCGAGCCTGGTGGCGCCGGCCAGGTCGGCGAGCCGGGAGGAGTGCAGCAGCGTGCCGTCCACCTGGTATCCCGCGTCGCGGAGCGCCTGACGGGCGGCGGTGCCGCGCTCCAGACCGGCGTACGCCGCCACGATCCGGCTCAGGGTAACCGCCAGGCAGGCGGCGAGCACGTCGGGGCCGCCTCCGCCGACGTAGACCGCGTCGGGGGCCGGCAGGTCGATCAGCGCGTCGGGTGCCGCCCCGGACACGATCTGGAGGTCGACGCCGTACCGGGCCGCGTTGGCGGCGATCCGGTCGCAGCTGTCGGCGTCGCGCTCGACCGCGATCACCGCCGCGCCGAACCGGGCGCACTCCACCGCCACCGAACCCGAGCCGGCGCCGACATCCCAGATCAGGTCGCCGAGTTTCGGGGCGAGCCGGGCCAGGGCCAGGGCGCGTACCTCGTACTTGGTGATCATCGAGTCGCGGTGGGCGAAACCGTCCTCGGGCAGGGCCCAGCCGTCCGGTCCAGGCTCCCGCCCCGCGATCCAGACCGGCCCGCCGCCGGACGACATCGGCGCGGTCGGCGGGGCGAGCACCAGGGTGACGTTGGGGTCCGCCCACTGCCGGCCGACCGCATCCCACGGGGAGACCTCGACGACGCGTTCGTCAGGAGTGCCCAGCCGCTCGGCGACGACCAGCCTGCGGTCGAGCCCCTCGAGCGCAGCGGCGAGCTGAGCCGGGCCGGTGTCCGGCGCGGTCAGCACCGCGACCTTGCGGTACGCCCGGCACACGTTCACCACGGGCCGCAGCTCCCGGCCGTGGGCGCTGACCACGAGCGCGTCGTCCCACCCGATCCCGACCCGGCCGAACGCCGCAGCGACCGAGGACACGCCGGGGATGACGGTGACGTCGAGGCCGGCGCGGCGCAGCGTACCGACGACACCGAAGAAGCCGGGGTCGCCGCTGGCCAGCACCACCACCGACCCGTCGTGGGACGCGATCCGCCGTACCGCCGCGGCCACGTCGCCCATCACCACGGTCGGTACGCCGCCCGGCAGCTCCACCGCCGCCAGGTGCCGTGCCCCGCCCGCCACCAGCGTCGCCTCCGCCAGCAGGCGCGCCGCCGCCGCCGGCAACGCTCCGCCGTCGACGCCGATCACGGTGATGCCGGTCATGCGGCCACCCATTCCGGCTTCGTGGCGGCGACCACGGTGCGGCCGGTGAAGTCCACCATCGCGACCTCGGCGCGCATCCGCCCCTCCGTGAACCGCTCCAGCACGTCCTTGACGCCGCCGCACAGCAGGTCGCCCGCGGCGCGCAGCAACCCGGCCGACGCCCACAGCTCGTACGCGTGGCGCGCGGTGTTCGCACCGTCCACCTCGGACACCAGCGCGGGGTCGCCGCCGGCGCGCGCGGTGAGCCGGGCCAGCAGCCCACGATCCACGGCGGAGCGGGTGTAGTGGGTCATCAGCACCCCGGCGGCGAGCTTCGACAGCTTGCCCACCATCCCAACGAACACCACCTCGGTGAGCCCGCGCTCGACCGCCGTACGCAGCGCCGCGCCGGTGAAGTCGCCCACCTCCACGAAGCACACGTCGGGCAGCCCCGGCAGCAGCGCCATCGCGCCCTTCTCGGTACGCCCACCCGTACACAGCACCAGGGTCGGCTCTCCCTGCGCCGCCATCACCTGCACCGCCTGCATCACGCTGGCACGCCAGGACGCGGTGGAGAACGGCCGTACGATGCCCGTCGTCCCCAGGATCGAGATCCCGCCGAGGATCCCGAGCCGCCGGTTGGTGGTCTTGCGGGCCATCTTCTCGCCGCCGGGGACCGAGATCGTCACCCCGACGCCGCGGTCGCCGGCGACCTCACGTACCGCCTGGGTGATCATGGCGCGGGGCACCGGGTTGATCGCCGGGCCGCCGACGTCGAGGCCGAGCCCGGGCTTGGTGACCACGCCGACGCCTTCGCCGCCGGTCAGCTCGATCCCGGCCGTGCCGGACCAGCGGACCGTCGCGGTGAGGTGGGCGCCGTGGGTGACATCGGGGTCGTCGCCCGCGTCCTTGACCACCGCCGCCTCCGCTGCCCCGTCCGGCAGGGACACGCAGTGCTCGACCGCGAACGTCACCCGCTGCCCGGACGGCAGCGCCACCTCCACGTACGAAGGAGCCTCGCCGGTGGCGAGCAGCTGGATGGCCGCCTTCGCCGCCGCCGAGGAGCAGGTGCCGGTGGTCCAGCCGGTACGCAGCGCCTTCTGCCGTACCTTCGCGGTACGCGGCAGATCCGGCTCCCGCAGCTCCGGCACCTCGCCAGAACCGCGCGGCTCGGAGCCGCCCGCAGAGCCGGCACCGCCGGGCTGCGCGGCGCGGCCCGGGCCCTCCGGAGGCGGCGCGGTCACCGGCGGCCTCGCAGCTCCGCCCGGGCGGTCGGGTCCGCGCGACGGAACCCGTGGAAGTGCCCGGGGTGGTAGAGGTGGCTGCGGGTGCCGCTGGCCGCCAGCGCGGGCCCGACCAGGAACAGCGTGTGCTTCCACAGCTTGTGCGTCTTGACGGTCTCGGCGAGGGTGCCGACGGTGCACCACACGATCAGCTCGTCCGGCCAGGTCGCCTGGTACGCCACCACGACGGGCGTGTCCTCGGCGTACCCGCCGTCGAGCAGCTCGGTCTGCAGCTGCCCGGAGCGGGCGGCGGCGAGGAAGATCGCCATCGTGGCGCCGTGCCGGGCGAAGCCCGCCACACTCTCGCCGGACGGCATCGGGGTCTTGCCGCCGCCGAGCCGGGTCAGCACGACCGACTGCGCCACCTCGGGGACTGTCAGCTCCCGCTTGACCGCCGCCGCCACCGCGCTGAACGCCGACACTCCGGGCACGATCTCGGTCTCCAGGCCGAGCTCGGCGCAGCGTTCCAGCTGTTCGGCGACGGCGCCCCACAGCCCGGGGTCGCCGGAGTGCAGGCGTACCACGTGAAGGTCTTCGGCGGCCGCCTGCTGGTAGAGCGCGACAGTCTGCTCCAGGGTGAGCTGCGCGGAGTCGACGATCCTGGCCCCCTCGCGGGCGTGCTGCAGCACGTCGGGGTGCACCAGACTGGCGGCCCACACCACCACGTCGGCGGCTTCCAGCGCCCGCGCTCCGCGCAGCGTGATCAGGTCGGCCGCCCCCGGCCCGGCCCCGACAAAGGTCACCCGTCCGGTCACAGCCGACCCCCTCGGGTGGTACGCCGCGACGGCACGATCACCGTGGACAGGTAGGGCGCGTGCGCCGCGTCCACGTCGGCCAGCGGCCCGACCTGTTGGTCCGGCAACCCCAGCTGCGCACCGAACACGGCGACATCGAGCCGACCAGCCTCGCGGACCAGGTCGCGGACCAGGTCGAGATGCCGGCCGCACTTGTAGAACACGGCGGTGTCGGTGGCGTCCAGTCCGACGGTGACCGCGTCGGCGTCACCCAGCACCGGGACCAGTGACACGGTCTCGTCACCTTCGCAGAGCACGGTGCCGCTGCGGACCGCGAGGTCCTGCATCGCGGTGATCCCGGCGACCGTCTCCACCTCCACCCCTGGCACCAGCTCCCGTACGGTCTGCGCCAGGTACGTGAAGGTGGAGT
>JBOGDF010000436.1:0-4051 GCA_050701635.1 Micromonosporaceae bacterium
GAACCAGGTCGTGCTCAGCGCGGGAGCGGCCCTCGGCCCGCGTGGTGGCACTGCCGTACCGACCGTAGGTAGCCGGCTTGCCGGGCCAGGTCAGCCAGGGCGCTACGCCGTGGCCGCGGTATCCGGTACCGCTGGCGCGCCACACGCCATCGCCAGCACCTGCCTGATTCGAACGTCATGGCTGGCTCGTACCGCCGGACCGACGCGGGCCGCCGCACCGACCCGGCGTACCCCCCGTGAGTGCGCCAGGCCGGCGCGGGTCGGCTACCGCGCCCGTGGGTCGGTTGAGGCCGGGTGCGCCCGGGGCAGTGGGCGGCGCGGACGCACCCGGAGATCGTGGTGCCGCGGGAGCAGCGGTGAGGCGATGCCCGCAGCCAGGGCTGAGGTGCATGCGGTGCCTCCCGACGCTCGTCGCGGTTCTCTGTGCGATGTACGTAGCGTGAACCCCGCCGCTCACATTCGACTCGCACATCGCTAACACGGACCTCTTCCGGCCGTACGATGCCGGCGTGAGCAGGATCGATCTCAACGCCGATCTCGGCGAGGGGTACGGCATCTGGCGGCTCGGCGACGACGAGGCCCTGCTCGACGTGGTCACCAGCGCGAACGTCGCGTGCGGCTTCCACGCCGGCGACGCCTCCACGATCCGGCGGGCCTGCGCCGGTGCGGCCCGCCGCGGCGTGGTGGTCGGGGCGCAGGTCTCGTACCGGGATCTGGCCGGTTTCGGGCGGCGCCGGATCGACTACCAGCCCGACGAGCTGACCGACGAGGTGATCTACCAGATCGGCGCCCTGGACGGGCTGTGCCGCAGCGAAGGCACCCAGGTGCGGTACCTCAAGCCGCACGGCGCGCTCTACCACGCCTGCGCGGTCGACCCGGTACAGGCCGCCGCAGTGGTACGCGCGGTCGCCGAGTACGACCCGCGCCTGCCGGTGCTGGGCGCGCCCGGCTCGGTGCTGCTGCGGCTCGCCGCCGACGCCGGGCTGACCGGCGTACCGGAGGGGTTCGCCGACCGGGCGTACCGGCCGGACGGGTCGCTGGTGCCGCGTACCGAGGCCGGCGCGGTGCTGTCCGACCCGGAGCAGGTGACCGCCCAGGCGGTACGCCTCGCCCGCGACGCCGAGGTACCCGCCACCGACGGCTCCGCGATCCCGCTCACCATCCGCTCGCTGTGCCTCCACGGCGACACCCCCGGGGCGGTGGCGCTGGCCCGCCAGGTACGCACCGCGCTGCTCGAACAGGGGCTTGAGCTGCGGCCTTTCCTCTGACCGCGAACGGATTTGTGCGCATGGCCCCTTCACCTCGGTGATCGTTCCCACTAGCGTCCAACCATGCGAAGCACCATGCAGGACGTCCCGCTGCTGGTTTCCCGCATCCTTGAGCACGGCTCGACGGTGCACGGCGAGCGCAGCGAGGTGAAGACCTGGACCGGCGACGGAGTGCGCTCCCTGACGTACGGCGAGGTGGGCCGCCGGGCCGCCCAGCTGGCGCACGGGCTGCGTGACGAGCTGGGGATCACCGGGGACCAGCGGATCGGCACGCTGTGCTGGAACAACAACGAGCACCTGATCAGCTACCTCGCGGTGCCCAGCATGGGCGCGGTGCTGCACCCGCTGAACCTGCGGCTGCCTCCGGCGCAGCTGGCGTACGTCGCCAACCACGCCGAAGACAAAGTGATCATCGTTGACAACACCCTGGTGCCGTTGCTGGCCGCGGTGCTGCCGCAGCTGTCCACGGTCGAGCATGTGGTGGTGGTCGGGCAGGCCGACACCGCGCCGCTGGCCGCCGCAGACAAGCCGGTCTACCTGTGGGACGAGCTGCTCGCCGGGCGCCCCGAGACGTACGACTGGCCGGAGCTGGACGAGCGCGACGCCGCGTCGCTCTGCTACACCAGCGGCACCACCGGCAACCCGAAGGGCGTGGCGTACTCCCACCGCTCGATCTACCTGCACTCGATGCAGGTGTGCATGGCCGAGTCGTTCAACCTCGGCCCGGCCGACACCACGCTCGCGGTGGTGCCGATGTTCCACGCCGCCGCGTGGGGCCTGCCGTACGCGTCGCTGATGTCCGGCGGCTCCCTGCTGATGCCGGACCGGTTCCTGCAGGCGGCGCCGCTGGCGGCGATGATCGCGAAGGTGCGGCCGACGTTCGCCGGCGCGGTGCCGACGATCTGGGCGGACCTGCTGCGCCACCTCGACGAGGAGCCGACCGACACCTCGTCGCTGAAGAACGTGGTGATCGGCGGCTCGGCGTGCCCGCCGGCGCTGATGGAGGCGTACGAGAAGCGGCACGGCATCAACGTGATCCACGCCTGGGGGATGACCGAGACCTCGCCGCTGGGTTCGGTGTCCCGCCCGCCGGCCGGGCTCGACTCCGACGCCAGCTGGCACTACCGGCTGTCGCAGGGGCGGGTGCCGGCCTCCGTACAGGCCAGGATCATCGGCCCGGACGGCCAGCCCGCCGCCACCGACGGCGAAGCGGTCGGCGAACTGGAGGTACGCGGCCCGTGGATCACCGGCACGTACATCGGCGACGAGGCCCCGGATCCGGAGAAGTTCGACGACGGCTGGCTGCGTACCGGTGATGTGGGGACGCTGTCCTCGGACGGGTTCATCACGCTGACCGACCGCGCCAAGGACGTGATCAAGTCCGGTGGCGAGTGGATCAGCTCGGTGGAGCTGGAGAACCACCTGATGGCGCACCCGGCGGTGAGCGAGGCCGCGGTGATCGCGGTGCCCGACGACCGCTGGGACGAGCGCCCGCTCGCGGCGGTGGTGGTGGCCGAGGGCGAGCGCGTCGGTGCGGACGAGCTGCGGGAGTTCCTGGCGGACAAGGTGGCGAAGTGGCAGCTGCCCGAGCGCTGGTCGTTCATCAACGAGGTGCCGAAGACCAGCGTCGGCAAGTTCGACAAGAAGGTGCTGCGCGCCCGGTACGCCGAGGGCGGGCTGGACGTCACCGTCGTCGGTTGATTCCGTCCTGAAGGAATTCTCCCGGTCTTTGTCGCTTTTACCCCGCGATAGCGGTATTGCTACGGCCACGTGCCGTATGGGGCGGGTCCTTAGCTCGCGGGCTAGGGCATGTCCTGCCGATCTTCAGTCGGCTGCGACGGGCCCAGACGACGACCGGCGGCGTTGCAGAACCGTCCGGATACAACACCGGTATCCGGACGAACCTGCGCCTTGCCGGGCGCCGCCTGGATCCCGTCTCGCTCGACCAAGATCGACAGGACACGCCCTAGTCGGTGGCCGCCTTGGCGGCTGCTTCCGCGGCGGCTTCGGCGGCCGCGGCGATGGCGGCCAGCCGGGCCTCTTCGCGCTTGATCGAGCGCCGGATCTCGGCCTCCGCCTCGGCGCGGCCGACCCAGGTGGCGCCCTCGACGCTCTTGCCGGGCTCCAGGTCCTTGTAGACCTCGAAGAAGTGCTGGATCTCCAGGCGGTCGAACTCCGGCAGGTGGTGGATGTCGCGCAGATGCTCCTGCCGGGGATCATCCGCCGGTACGCAGAGCACCTTGTCGTCGCCGCCCTTCTCGTCCCGCATCCGGAACATCCCGATCGCGCGGGACCGGATCAGCACACCGGGGAAGGTGGGCTCCTGCACCAGTACGAGCGCGTCCAGCGGGTCGGAATCCTCGCCCAGGGTGTGCTCGATGAAGCCGTAGTCCGCCGGATACTGGGTCGAGGTGAACAGCGTCCGGTCCAGCCGGATCCGCCCCGTCTCGTGGTCGATCTCGTACTTGTTGCGGTGACCCTTCGGAATCTCGATCGTGACGTCGAACTTCACGAGCATCCCCTTTGTACGTTGTGCCCGATGCCGGTGTGCCCTGGAGAAGACCTGGCGCGACCTGGCGCGCCTGATCAGACGTACGACGACTAGTGTCGCCCATGCGGGAGAGGTACGGGGAGGAGGGCCGTATGGGGAGGCCTGGCCCACACGAAGGGGTCGACGCGGGCGCTGACGGGCAGCCGGCGCGCGGCCGTGCCAGCGTGCCCGTACCCCGGGCGACCCCGCCCCGCCCCGCCGGTTCCGGCACTGTGTACGGCCGCGCCAAACC
>JBOGDF010000437.1:0-4013 GCA_050701635.1 Micromonosporaceae bacterium
GGATAACGGGGAGCGGCTCTCACCGCGGGCGGTGCGGCGGATCGGGTGCGACGCGGCGGTCACACGCGCGGTGCTCGACCCACAAGGGGTGCCGTTGGCGTTGGGGCGGGCGGAGCGGTTGTTTGCCGCGGGGCAGCGGCGGGCGTTGATCCTGCGCGATGGTGGGTGTGCGTTCCCGGGGTGTGACCGGCCACCGCAGTGGACGGAAGCACACCATGTTGTGCACTGGGTAGACGGCGGCGCCACGGATGTGGATAACGGGGTATTACTTTGTGGATATCATCATCGGGTTATCCACAAAGGGCACTGGATCGTGCGGATGGCTGGGGATAGGCGGCCGGAATTCGTACCGCCGGCATATGTTGATCCGGCACGACAACCAATCCGCAACCATTACCGCTACCCGCAACGACCATAGGCGTCAGCCGTTGCCGGCAGGTCAGTCCGCGGCGGCCAGTCGGGCAGCGAGCTGGTTTTTGGCGATCTTGCCGGTGGAGTTGACGGGGAAGGCGTCCAGGCGGTGCAGCTGCTTCGGCTTCTTGTACGAGGCCATCCGCGCCCGGCAGTGCTCCTCGATCTGCGCGTCGGTGACGGTGGCGCCGGGGTGCACCGTGTAGCAGGCGACCACCCGCTGCCCCCAGTCCGGATCGGCGAGGCCGAGCACCGCCACCTCGTGCACCCCGGGCACTTCGGCCACGATCTCCTCGACCTCGCGCGGGTAGATGTTGTAGCCGCCCGAGATGATCATGTCGCCCTTGCGGTCGACCAACCACAGGTGCCCGGTGCCGTCCAGCCGACCCAGGTCACCGGTGTGCAGCCAGCCGTCCACCACCGCCTTGGACAGGTCCTGGCGGGCGCCGGCGTTCCAGTAGCCGGCCATCACGTGGTCGCCCCGGGTGATCACCTCGCCGACCTCGCCGGCCGGTACGTCGCGCCCCGCCTCGTCCACCACCCGCAGCGTGACGCCGAGCGCGGGCCGGCCGGCGGAGCTGAGCAGCTCAGGCCGCTCGCCCAGCCCGGCGGCGTGGTCGGCGGCATCCAGCACGGTCACCGGCGGGATCGCCTCCACCAGCCCGTAGTACTGCACCAGATTCGGGGTCAGCCGCTGGTACGCCTGCCGCAGCTGTTCCGGCGGCATCGGCGCGCCGGCGTACCCGAGCAGCTGGAGGTTTTTCAACCGTTCCCGGCTGATCCCGGGCACCGCGAGCAGCCGGGCGACCATGGTCGGCACCAGCGCGGTGTGGGTGGCACCGCGGTGCTCCACGGCGTCGACGAACGCCTCGGGATCCCAGCTCGGCAGGATCAGCTGCCGCGCGCCAGCCACCAGGAAGGGCAGCACGAACAGCCCACTGGTGTGGGTGATCGGCCCCGCGTGGACATACGTGTGGCCGGCGCCGGGCGGCCCTCCGAGCACGTCGTGGGTCATGTTCACCAGGGAGGAAAACCAGTTTCGGTGGGTACGCTGCGCGCCCTTCGGCCGTCCGGTGGTGCCGCTGGAGTAGTGCAGCCCGCACAGCGCCCCGTCGTCGATCGCCGGCAGCCGCCCGCCGGACTGGCCCGCCAGCAGTTTCTGGTACGGCTCGCCCGGCGCGTCCCCGATCGCGACCACCGTGTCCAGGGCGTCCCGCAGCGGGGTGGCCGGCTCGGCGAACCGGGCGTCGTAGATCAGCGCCACCGCGCCGGAGTCCTCCGCGATGCGTACCCAGTCGTCGGGGTGCAGCCGGTAGTTGAGCGCGACGCGTACCAGCCCGGCGCAGCGGATCGCCAGGTCGGTCTCCAGGAAGCTGTTCTGGTTGGCCTGCAGGTCGAGCACCCGGTCGCCGGGGCGCAGCCCGAGCGCTCGCAGGCCCCGGGCCAGCCGGGTCACCCGGTCCCCCAGCTCCGCGAAGCTCAGCGTGCCTTCGGGGCCGTCGACGGCGACCCGGTCGGCGTACCGCCGGCAGGCCCGGTCCACCAGCGTCGCGAGGTCCACGCCTGGCAGCGTATGTCGCTCGCACGACGGCCGTCAAGGAAACGCAAGAACCACGGTCTTCACAGGACGTCCACACGGTCACCTGCGCCCGCGCGCATCCGGCCAATAGATTGCTGGCATGACACCCACAGGTGAGCAGCCCGCACGGCTGCTCGTCGTCGAGGACGAGCCGACGATCGCCGAGTCGGTGGCGGCCCGGCTGCGCGCCGAGGGCTTCGAAGTCAGGATCGCCGCCGACGGCCATCAGGCGCTCTCCGCCGCCGCCGAGTGGCAGCCGGACGCCGTGGTACTCGACCTGATGCTCCCCGGTGTCGACGGGCTCGAGGTGTGCCGCCGGCTGCAGGCCGACCGGCCGGTGCCGGTGCTGATGCTGACCGCCCGCGACGACGAGACCGACCTCCTGGTCGGGCTCGGGGTGGGCGCCGACGACTACCTGACCAAGCCGTTCAGCATGCGCGAGCTGGTGGCCCGGGTGCGCTCCCTGCTGCGTCGGGTGGTGCGCGCCGCCGAGCTGCACGCGCAGCAGCCGGCCACCCCGGAGCTGCGGCTCGGCGACGTGGTGGTCAGCCCCGCGCAGCGCCGGGTACGCCGTGCCGGCGTCGAGGTGCACCTGACCCCGACCGAGTTCGACCTGCTGGTGCACCTGGCCAGCCGACCCCGTACGGTGCACACCCGCGAGCAGCTGGTCGCCGACCTGTGGGGCTGGTCGGAGGCGGGCGGCAGCCGTACCGTCGACAGCCACGTCAAGGCGCTGCGCCGCAAGCTGGGCGCCGATCTCATCCGTACCGTGCACGGCGTCGGGTACGCGTTAGAGCGGCGACCGGGAGAGAGCATCGCAGCGAGCGCAGCGAGCGAGGAGCGGAGCGACCGCGGAGCCGCTCCATCGAGCACGGAGGCGCCGTGAACTGGCTGCGGCCGCTGGATCCGCTGCGGTCGATCAAGCTGAAGATCGGCGTACTGGTGGCCGCCTCGATCGGGGCCGCGGCGCTGGTCTTCTGGTACGGCACCGGCTGGGTCCCGCCGCGCACCTTCCTCGCCGCGATCGTGGTGGCGCTGGTGGTCACCCAGCTGCTGGCCCACGGCATGACCTCACCGCTGCGCGCGATGACCGCCGCCGCCCGGGCGATGGCGCAGGGCGACTACAGCCGGCGGGTACGCGCCACATCCCGGGACGAGGTGGGCGAGCTGGCCCGCGCGTTCAACCAGATGGCGGCCGACCTGGAGACGGCGGATCGACAGCGGCGGGAGCTGATCGCGAACGTCTCGCACGAGCTGCGTACCCCGATCTCGGCGTTGCAGGCCGTACTGGAGAACCTGGTGGACGGGGTGTCCACACCGGACCCCGGCACGCTACGGGTGGCGCTGGCGCAGACCGAGCGGCTCGGCGCGCTGGTCGCCGACCTGCTGGACCTCTCGCGGCTGGACGCCGGGGTGGTGCCGCTGGAGCGCGAGGAGTTCGCGGTCGAGCCGTGGCTGGCCGCGGCGGCCGGGGAGGCATCGGTGGGGCGCGAGCTGCACATCGACGTACGGGTCACACCGTCCGGCCTGACCGCGGTCGCCGACGCCGCCCGGCTGCACCAGGTGGTCGCCAACCTGCTGGACAACGCGGTACGCCACGGCCCCGCCGGCGGCACCGTGACGGTGACCGCGGAGCCCGCCGGCGACGGCGGCCTGCGGCTCGAGGTGACCGACGAAGGCCCCGGGATCCCGCCCCAGGCCCGCGGCCGGGTGTTCGAACGTTTCCGCGGCGCCACCGCGACCAACGGCGGCACCGGGCTCGGGCTGGCGATCGCGCGCTGGATCGTCGAGCTGCACGACGGCCGGATCGCCGTGATGGACGGTCCAGGCTGCCGGATCCAGGTGACCATCCCGGGCACCGTCCCGGACTCGACGTCCAGGAGGACGACATGACGCAGGCCCCCGGATACCGCGCTGTCCACACCCCGTACGCCCACCCCGCGGCGGCCGCGATGCCAGCCCGGCGCGGCCGGGGCGCGGTGTGGCGGTTCTGGCCGGAGCCGCCCGGCGCGGCGCCGCTGGG
>JBOGDF010000438.1:0-4007 GCA_050701635.1 Micromonosporaceae bacterium
CGACCCAGCCGTACGCCCACCGCGCCGTCACCGTCGGCGTCCCCGGCACCGAGCCTGTCGCCGAGCCCCCCGCCGCCGTCACCGATGGCGATCCGCGCCAGCGGCACCCCGACCTGCGCCGACCGGGGCTGGGAGCTGCGCGCCACCGGGTACGTGTCCGGCAACACGCCGACCTCGGTGTTGCTGCACTGGCGTACCGCCGCCGGGAGCGAGGGCACGGCGAAGATGACGTGGAACGGCAAGGCCTGGTACGGCGTCTCCGGGCCGCTGACCATGAACGACCGGATCGAGTGGTGGGTGACCGCGACCGCGGCCGACGGTGGCAGCGCCGCGATCGACCCCCGCAGCGCGAGCCCACCCTGCACGATCCCGTAGCCACGAGGTCCTGCAGCGCGCGGCGGCGCCGGGGCTTCCCGGAGCTCGGCGTCAGGCGGGGCGGACGATGGCGCGGGCCTGGCCGAGGACCTTCTCACCGTTGCAGCGGGCGGTCAGGTCGATCTGCAGCCGACCGTCGTCGAGCGTCTTCTTGACCACGCCGGAGACGGTGATCTCGGTGCCGGTGTCGTCGTCGGGGACCACGACGGGCTTGGCGAAGCGGACGGCGTACTCCTCGAGCGCGGTCGGGTCGCCGGTCCAGTCGGTGACCACCCGCGCCGCCAGCGCCATCGTCAGCATGCCGTGGCCGATCACGTCGGGCAGCCCGACGCTGGTGGCGACGCGCTGGCTCCAGTGGATCGGGTTGAAGTCGCCGGAGGCGCCCGCATACCGCACCAGGTCGGCGCGGGTCACCCGGAAGGTCTGCTCGGGAAGCTGCGTCATCGCACCACCAGGGTCGACCAGGTGGTGACCACCGGCTCGCCGGCGTCGCTGGTGACGTCGGTACGGGTGGTGAGGAAGCTGTTGCCGGCGACCGTACGGACGTTCTCGACCGTCACCGTGCAGCGCAGCAGATCGCCCGGAAACACCGGCCGGGTGTACGCGAAGCGCTGCTCGCCGTGGACCACCCGGTGCAGCTCGATGCCCAGCTCGTCGAGCAGCGGCGTGCTGGCGGCGAAGGTGAACACGAACGGGAACGTGGGCGGCGCGATCACGTCGGGGTGACCGAGCGCCTTGGCCGCCTCGGGATCCCGGTACGCCGGATTCGGGTCACCGATCGCGTCGGCGAACTCACGGATCTTCCCGCGCGAAACCTCGCACGGGTGGGGCGCGACGACGCTACGACCGACGCATGCGGGGTCGAGCGCCATCGGCTTACTCAGCGGGTTTCGCGGTGCGCGGTGTGCTTGCCGCAACGCGGGCAGAACTTCTTCAGCCCCAGCCGGTCAGGGTCGTTGCGGCGGTTCTTACGCGTGATGTAGTTGCGCTCCTTGCACTCCACACACGCCATTGTGATCTTGGGACGTACGTCGGTCGCCTTAGCCACGGCGGAGTGCCTTCCTCGCTGAACTCGCTACGGAGCTGGAACTGGTACGGACAACCTCACCAGGGTAGCCGACCCCGGTGCGGTGGGTTCGGGGGGGTCGTCCCCGGCACCCTCTATCGGTAGCGGTGGCCGGACTCGAACCGGCGACACAGCGATTATGAGCCGCTTGCTCTACCACCTGAGCTACACCGCCCCACCCGGCCCCCCAACCCGGAACCCAGCCCGGAAACCGGAAGCCGGGAAAGGGTTCCCGGGGGGTTCGGGGGGTCGCCCCCCCGACTGACATCAGCGAGAGACCTGGCTTGCGCCTTCCGCAAGCAGACTCCACCCATCTCGAGCCCCTTTACGGAATCGAACCGTAGACCTTCTCCTTACCATGGAGACGCTCTGCCGACTGAGCTAAAGGGGCAATGCGCTGGGCCCACCGAGGTGCGCGCCGCGATAAGAGTACACGGTCACAGGGGGCGTCGCCGACTGGGTTCGGGGTCGCTCACAGCCCTCCGAAGAAGGCGGCGATGTCGGCCGCCAGCAGCTCCGGCGCCTCGGCCGGAGCGAAGTGGCCACCGCGCGGCATCGGGGTCCAGCGGCGTACGTCGAACAGGCGCTCGGCGTACTCCCGGGGCGGTTCGCCTTCGCGGACGTACTGGTGGCTGAAGAGCGCGAATCCGGTAGGGACGGTGACCCGGTCGGCCGGTCCGAGCTCGACCGGGAACCAGCGGTTGTCGTAGTAGTCGCGGATCGAGGTCGCGATCGTGCCGGTGGCCCAGTAGATGGTCAGGTTGGTCAGCAGCAGGTCGCGGTCGAGCCCGTCGAGGTCGCCGCCGGAGTCGGCCCAGCTCCGCCACTTCTCCAGCACCCACGCGGCGAGCCCGGCGGGCGAGTCGGTCAGGGCGTACCCGAGCGTCTGGGGTTTGGTGGACTGGATCGCCTTGTAACCGCCTTCGGCGGCCCACCATCCGCGCTGGTGCTCCAGGTACGCGCGCTCGGCGGCGGTCAGCGGTGGCGCCCCTTCCCCGGTGTACGGCGCCACGTCCATGTCGGTGAGGTGGAGCCCGATCATCGGTGCCGGGTCGTCCAGCGCCATCACGGTGGCAACCCCGCCGCCGAAGTCACCGCCGGCTGCCCCGTACCGCTGATAACCGAGGTTTCTCATGAGCTGGTGCCAGAGGCCGGCGACGTAGCGGTAGTTGACGCCCTGCCGGTCCGGCCGGGTCGAGAAGCCGTAGCCCGGCAGCGACGGGATCACCAGATCGAAGCCGGGCGTGAGCAGCGGCACCAGCGGCAGCAGCTCGGCGAAGCTGCTCGGCCAGCCGTTGGTGATGACCAGCGGGATGCCACCGGTTTTCACGTGTACGTAGTGGATCGCGACCCCGTCCAGCTCGGTACGGAAGTGCGGGTACGCGTTGAGCTCGCGTTCGCGCGCCCGCCAGTCGAAGTCGTCGGCCCAGTAGTCGAGGAGCCGCTGCAGGTACGCCAGATCGGTGCCCTGCTGCCACGGCGCACCCGGCGCGGGGCTGGGCCAGCGGGTGTCCCGGATCCGCTCACGCAGATCGTCGAGCACCGCGTCGGGCACCCGGATGGTGAACGGCGTCGTGGTCACGGCACGGCGCCGTTACGGGACCGCGCGCAGCCGGCGTACCTCTCCGGCGGGCGTGGTGGCCAGCTCGGTCTGCGCGGTAAACCAGGCTTCCAGGCGCTCGTACGGCAGCGGGCGGGAGAAGAAGAAGCCCTGCCCGAGGTCGCAGCCCATCTCCTCCAGCAGCGAGAGCGTCAACTCGCTCTCCACGCCCTCGGCCACGACGGAGAAGCCGAAGTGCCGGGACAGGTCCACCACGGCCCGTACGATCGCCAGGTCGCCCGGGTCGGTGGCCATGCCCTGCACGAACGTACGGTCGATCTTGACCTCGTGCACCGGCAGCCGCCGCAGGTACGACAGCGACGAGTAGCCGGTGCCGAAGTCGTCCACGGAGAGCCGTACCCCCAGCTCACGGAGCAGTCGCAGGGTCGGCAGCGGTTTCTCGGTCTCGCCGACCATGCCGTCCTCGGTGATCTCCAGGGTGAGCCGGTCGGCCGGCACGGCGTACTCGTTGAGCAGCGCTTCGACGTACGACGGGAAGTCCGGGTCGGCGAGGCTGCGCGGCGAGAGGTTGACCGCGATCCCGAGCGGGCGGCCCTCGGCGTCCCACTGGCGGCAGCGCCGCAGGCCTTCCCGCAGCACCACGTCGGTGAGTTTGGCGAGCTGACCGGTGTGCTCCGCGACCGAGATGAAGTCCTCCGGCGCCACCGAGCCGTGGGCCTGGTGTTCCCAGCGGGCCAGGCACTCCAGGCCGGTCAGCGCGCGGCCGGCGAGCGCGATCTTGGGCTGGAAGTAGACCTCGATCTCGCCGTTGTCCAGCGCGCGCCGCAGGTCGCCGGCCAGGCCAAGCCGGCGTACCGACCGGGACTCCAGGCCGAGGTTGAACACCCTCACCCCGGAAGAAGAGCCTTTCGCGGCGTACGCGGCGACGTCCGCCCGCTGCAGCAGCGACTCCGGCTCGGTGCCGTGGTCGGGGTGCAGCGCGATGCCGACCACGGTGTCGACGTC
>JBOGDF010000439.1:0-4007 GCA_050701635.1 Micromonosporaceae bacterium
GTCCACGCCCGCCTTGATGCCGGCGACCAGCACCGCCGAGCTCGCCACCAGCGCGCCCTGCCAGGCGGCCGGCGCGGTCTGCGTGACCAGGCTGATCACCAGCAGGACCACGATCCCGACCAGCTCGACCAGGCCCGCGATCAGCATCGCCTTGCCGAACTGTCCACCCCGCGAACCGGCCATCTCGCCACCCGCCTCCCGCCCCGCGCGCGCCTGCGCGCGCTCAGGAAAGCGGATACGTACCGCTAACCCATCGTTACTGTCGGGAATCTGCCAGGAGAGTTCGTGCCGCTCCGTGCGCCGGTGACCACCGACAGCACCGCCGTCACTGTGCCGCGAGCCAGCTGAGCAGGGTGCGTACGCCCCAGCCGGTGGCGTACTTCGCGTTCTCGGCGTCGTCCTTGTCGATCCACGAGGTGGCCGACATGTCCACGTGCGCCCAGCGGTCGGCGTACGGGCCGGTGAACTCGCGCAGGAACAGCGCCGCGGTGATCGCGCCACCGGCGCCGTCCATCTTCATCGGCACGTTGCTGAGGTCGGCGATCTCGCTGTGCAGCATCTCGGCGTAGTCGGCGTGCAGCGGCAGCCGCCACATCCGCTCGCCGACCCGCTCGCCGGCGCCGATCAGCTCCTTGACCAGCGCGTCGTTGTCACCGAGCAGCGCGGCGGTACGTTTCCCCAGCCCGACCTTCGCCGCCCCGGTCAGCGTCGCGAAGTCCAGCAGCACGTCGGGCTTGAGCCGGCGGGCGGCGTACGCCAACGCGTCGGCCAGCACCATCCGCCCCTCGGCGTCGGTGTTGAGCACCTCGCTGGTCAGCCCGCCGTAGTGCCGCACCACGTCGCCCGGCCGGTACGAGTCGGCCCCGACCAGGTTCTCCGCCAGCGGCGCCAGCACCGTGACCTTGACCGGCAGCTTCAGCCGCGCGGCGCCGATGACGGCGGCGGCCACCGTACCCACGCCGCCCATGTCCTTGCGCATCAGCAGCATGCTGTCCACCGGCTTGATGCTGATCCCGCCGGTGTCGAAGGTGATCCCCTTGCCGACCAGCACCACGTGCCGCTTCGCGCCGCGCGGCGCCCAGCGCAGCTCCACCAGCCGGGGGCCTCGGGACGAGCCGCCGCCCACGGCGAGGATCCCGCCGAAGCCCTCCTTCGCCAGGTCGGCGGGCTCACGTACCGTCGCCTGCACGCCGTACTTCGCGGCGGCGCGGATCAGGCTGGTGGCCAGCCGTGCCGGGGACTTGTCGGCGCTCGGCTGGTTGGTCAGGTCGCGCGCCAGGCACACCGACTCAGCCACGACGGTCGCCGACTCGTGCGCGTCGGCGTACCGGTCACTGTCCGACACGACGAGGGTGACACTGCGCAGCTTGCGATCGTCATCCGGTTTGTTAGCCAACCGATACCGGTACGACGCCAGCAGTAGCCCTTCGGTCAGCGCGGCGAGCGCCTCCGGGGTCAGATCCGCCGGCAGCAGCACTGTCACGGAGGGTTGCTTGGCGGCGGCCCGGGTGATCCCGGCACCGGCCTTGCGCCAGTCACCGGATCCACCGTCGCCGATGCCGGCGAACAACACCCGGTTGACCTTCTGTGTCGGCATCGGGAGCGCCTGCACCGTACCGGCGGCTCCGGTGTGCTCCACGTCGGCCAGGTAGGCGGCTGCCACCTCGACGACCGGCGCCGGAAGCGCCCCGCTCTCCACCGCGACGGTGCCGGGGGTCACCGGCTCGCCGTCCGACTCCGGCACGGATGCGCTGGCCCCTACCGGTACGGCGAGCACACTGGCCCGCCCGATCCGCTCCGCTAGCCGTACGACGAGCACCTTTGATCGCCTCCTACCTGGGCAAACACGACATCGTGCAGACAGCGACCCCGGTACGCGACTCGCACCGGGGCCGTGCCATACAGCGACTTCAGCTCACGACGGACTTCAGCGCGTCACCGAGCTCACTAGCCTCATCGGGTGTCATTTCGACGACGAGTCGTCCACCACCCTCGAGCGGAACCCGCATGACGATGCCGCGGCCCTCCTTGGTGACCTCCAGCGGACCGTCACCCGTCCGCGGCTTCATGGCCGCCATGTTGTCTCCCCTCGACTCAACGCCACGCCGCGGTCGTCCCGCGACGATGGAATCCTTCAGGCGTCGCCGGGGAGCTGACTGGTGCAGTGCCCACGGCGATGTACCGACCAGCTATTTTCCCTGATGAGGGGCACCGTCCCCAAACCGACCCCTGGAAGCTGTGACAAATTCTGGCGGATCCTGCGATCAACTGTCACACTCTCGGGGTGCAGGCGCGCTCGGCACTCTTTGATCTCTACGGCGACTACCTGCGGCCACGCGGCGGGTACGCGCCGGTGGCGGCGCTGGTGAGACTGCTGGCGCCGCTGGGGATCTCCGCGCCCGCCGTGCGTACGGCGGTGTCCCGGATGGTGCGGCAGGGCTGGCTGCGGCCCACCCGGCTCCGTCACGGCCCCGGGTACGCCCTCACCCCGAAAGCCGTACGCCGGGTCGACGACGCCGCGTCCCGGATCTACCGGGTGCACCCGCCCTCCTGGCACGGCAGCTTCGACCTGTTGATCGTCGAACCGCCGGCCAGCCGCACCGAACGTGCCCGGCTGACCGCCAACCTCGGCTACCTCGGGTACGGCCAGCTCTCCGCCGCCGCCTGGATCGCTCCCCGCCACGCCACCGAGGTGGACGCGATGCTGACCGAGGCGCGGGTGGGCGCACAGCGGTTCACCTCGACTCCGGCCGGCGGCGTGGCCGCGGCGACCGCGTTGGTGCACCGGGCGTGGGATCTCGACGAGCTGGCCGGCGCGTACCAGCGGTTCACCGACGAGCTGCGACCGGTGGTGACGCCGGTCGAGGCGGGCGACGCCGACGAGACCGCGTACCTGGCCCGGTTCCGGCTGGTGCACGCGTGGCGTACGTTCCTGTTCCGGGATCCGCAGCTGCCCGCCGAGCTGCTGCCCGACCAGTGGCCAGGCGTGGCCGCCGCGGAGTTCTTCGACCACCACGCCCGCCGGCTCCGGCCGGCCGCCGACCGGCATGTCGACGCGTGCCTGGCCGGTGACGCCGGCGGCTACGGCGCCGAACCCGTTACCACCGCTACGAGACGAGGTGCTTCGTGACCGACCCGCTGCTGATCGACCGGACCGAGGGTGTGGCGACACTGACGCTGAACCGGCCGGATTCGATGAACTCCCTGGACCGCGCGCTCAAGGAGGCGCTGGCCGCGGCGCTCACCGAGCTGGCCGGCGACCCGGAGTGCCGGGCGATCGTGCTCACCGGCGCCGGCCGGGCCTTCTGCGTCGGCCAGGACCTGCGGGAACACGTCGAGACCCTGGAGTCCGGCAGCAGCGACCCGCTGGCCACGGTGAAGCAGCACTACAACCCGATCGTGCGGCAGCTGGCCACCATGCCGAAACCGGTGGTGGCGGCGGTACGCGGGATGGCGGCCGGCGCCGGCGGCTCGCTCACCTTCCTCGCCGACTTCCGGATCGGCGGCCCCGGTACGAAATTCCTGATGGCGTTCGCCAACGTCGGGCTCGCCGCCGACACCGGCGCGTCCTGGACGCTGCCCCGGCTGGTCGGCTACGCGAAGGCCGCCGAGCTGATGCTGCTCGCCACCCCGGTGAACGCCGAGGAGGCACAGCGGCTCGGCCTGCTCACCGATCTGGTGGCCGACGACGAGCAGGTGCTGCCCACCGCGCAGGCGCTCGCGGCCCGGCTCGCGGCCGGCCCCACGGTGGCGTACGGGGAGATCAAGAAGCAGCTGATGACCGGTGCGTCCAGCGACCTCGACACCGCCCTCGAGGCGGAGTACGCCGCCCAGGCCGCCTGCGGCGCCAGCGCCGACCACCGCGAGGCCACCGTCGCGTTCGTCAACAAGCAGAAGCCCGTCTTCCACGGCCGCTGACTCCCCGGCCGTGACCCGCCTGGGCCGCTGAGCATGGCCAGGCCCCTGGGCTGGAGCGGGACGCCGTACGGCGGCGGCCGTCGGGAGAC
>JBOGDF010000440.1:0-4007 GCA_050701635.1 Micromonosporaceae bacterium
GCGCGGTGCCGGGGCGGCATGCCGCGCCGACGGCGCTGGTGCCGGACGAGGGCCGGCGGCGGGCGGCGAGCTGGGCGCTGATCGGGCTGGGGCTGCTGGCGGTGTTCGCGCTGGTCGCGCTGGTGACCGGGCTGATCCTGTCGAGTAACCAACCGGACGTGAAGGTGCCCGACGTGAAAGGCAAGAAGGTCGCCGAGGCCGAGCAGACGATCCGGGCCGCGAAGTTGCGGCCCAAGCAGGACACGGTCTTCGGTAACTGCGCCAAGGGCACGGTGATCAAGCAGAATCCGGCCGCCAACATCAAGGTGGAGGAAAACTCGACGGTCAACCTGACCATCTGCAAGGGCCCGCGCCCGGTCACCATCACCGACGTGACCAACATGAACAAGGACGACGCCGAGGCCGCGCTGAAGAAGCAGAAGCTGGTGCCCGAGATCATCTACAAGGACGGCTCCGAAGACGAGCACCAGGTGATCAGCACCGACCCCAGTCCCGGCACGCAGGTAGACGAGGGCAGCAAGGTCAAGGTGTACGTCTCCAAGGGCAACATGATCACGGTGCCGAACGTGGTCGGCTCCACGCAGGCGGATGCCGAGCGGCTGCTCCGCGAGAAGGGGTTCGCGGTCACCACCGTCTACCGCGACAAGGAAGACGACGAGGAGGCCGGCAAGGTGGTGGAGCAGAACCCGGCCGGCGGCCAGGAAGCCAAGACAGGTGCGACCATCACGATCATCGTGACCCGGGATCCCGCCTCGTCCCCGTCGCCAACGCCGTCGCCGTCGGAATCCCCGACGGTGATCCCGGGCAGCTACTCGTACGACGGGCGCCGCCACCAGTAACCCGGCCCCGGCCCCGACCCCGACCAGCGATCTGCGCGAGCCGCGCGTGACCGGATCCAGCCGCGCGGCCGATTGACAGTCGTATTCAGCCGACGGGACCATGACGGTAACTTTTGCCAGGCTGGTTTCGTAGGAGGGATCCGCGAAATGGTCAGTCGGTCCGTACGCGCAGCCTTGATGAGCCTCGCGATGATCATCGCGTCGCTCGGGTTCGCCGCGTCTCCCGCACACGCCACGTCGTACTGCAGTGGCTGGAAGCAGGTCCAGAACTTCCAGGAGAAGGCGTGTGTCATCACTGAAAGCAGCACCACGATCCGGCACCGGCATTACGTCCGCAGCCTGATCAGCAACACCCAGAGCACGTACGTCACGACCTTCCGGTACATCAACGGGAGCGTCAGCGTCTGCAAGTCGCAGACCCGGGAGACGTTCTCGGCGTACCAGACCAAGAGCTGGTCCTGCGGCTCCTACCGCTACTCCGGCTACCGGTACTTCACCCGGGGGTACGTCACCAAGTCCGACGGCTACAACATCGGGGTGGATTCGCCCACCATCACGGGCTGACCCGCCCGTTCGACGCGATGGCGCCGTCTCAGCGGGGAACGCTGAGGCGGCGTCGTTCCACCTGCGCGGCGAGCGGTGGCACCCGCTGCAGCGCCTCCGGGTGGCCGCAGCCGGCGAGCCAGTTGGCCAGCAGCTGGTGCCCGCCCTGGGTGAGCACCGACTCGGGGTGGAACTGCACCCCCTCCAGCGGCAGCTCACGGTGCCGCATCGCCATCACCACGCCGGACTCCGTACGGCCGGTCACCTCGATCTCGTACGGCAGCGTGTCCGGGCGTACCGCCAGCGAGTGGTACCGGGTCGCGGTGAACGGGTCGGGCAGCCCGGCCAGCACACCGTCCCCCTGGTGGTGCACCAGGCTGGTCTTGCCGTGCAGCAACTCCGGCGCCTGCGCCACCACCCCGCCGTACGCCACCGCGATCGCCTGCTGCCCGAGGCAGACCCCGAGGATCGGCAGCACGCCGGCGTACCGCTGGATCAGCGGGACGCAGACGCCGGCGCGCTCCGGGGTCCCCGGCCCGGGTGAGAGCAGCACGCCCGCCATCCCGAGCTCGGCCACCTCGTCGACGGAGATCTCGTCGTTGCGGCGTACCACGCACTCGGCACCGAGCTGGCCGAGGTACTGCACCAGGTTGAACACGAACGAGTCGTAGTTGTCGACCACCAGCACCCGGGCCGGCGCGGCGCCGGTGGCACCGGAGCCGGCGCCGGTCATGACGGGATCTCTGACGGCTCACCGGACGGCTCGCCGGAGGGCGGTGCCCCGGACGGCTCCTCGGTCGGCGGCGGGGCCTCGCCGGGCTGGCCGGGCCCCTCCACCTGTACGTCGTCGAACGGCAGGATCGGCTCCACCCAGGGGAACACGTGGAACCACAACAGCCACACCACGCCCCCGACCAGCAGCAACGATCCGATGATCTTGCCGGGCAAGCCGAACGGGAGTTTGCGCCAGATCCAGCCGTACACCCGTCAGCCCTTCAGGTCCGGCGGCATTCCGGCGGCCTTGGGCCACGGATCAGCGGTCACCTTGGCGTGCACGATCAGCCGCTCGTAGTTGTCCCACTTCGGGTTGCAGGTGGTGATGGTCAGCATCGCGTCTTTCGGTTTCGCGCCCGGCTCCCCGGGCACCGGGGCCACCACTTCGACGGAGTTGGGTAGCACGATCTTGGTCTCGGTGACCACGTACTCGTAGAAGTTCGTACGGTCCTCGACGTAGATCTTGTCGCCCGGCTGCATCTTGTCGAGATCCCAGAACACCCGCTTCATGCGGTGACCCGCCATCGCGAAGTTGCCCACCTTGCCGGGCATCGCGGACTCCGGATAGTGGCCCGGCGCGGTCTTGATGTCCCCCGGCTTGACCCCTTCCACCACCACCCACTGCAGGTCCAGCTTCGGGATGTAGAGCCGCGCGATCGCGTCGCCGGGCAGCGGCTTGGCCTTCGGATTTGCCTTCGCGCCGTCGCCCCAGGTGCGTTCGATCCGGTCGTCGAGCGCGTTCTGGGCGGCGTCCACCTGCAGCGCCTTGCCCCACACCTCGTACCCGGCGAACAGCAGCACCACCAGGCCGAAGGTGATCAGCAGCTCGCCGAAGCCGCGGATCGCGGCCCTCACCCCGGACATCGCGTCGCGGCGTCGGGGTGGTGGCGGCTCGTCAAACTCTTCGGGGGTACGCGCAGCGCGCCGCCGCCGGTCCAGCTCGGCATCCCAGTCGACGTCGTAGTCGCGCTCGGGTGCGCCCTCGTCGTGGTGGCCGTTGCCGTATCCGCGCTGGTCAGTGCCGTATCCGTCCTGGTCGGGGTGGTAGCTGTCCTGGTCGGAGTAGCCGCCGTGGACCGGGGGGGCGTCCCACTCCGCGTCGGTACGCGGGCGGCCGTACACGGTGCCGGACGTACGGGCCGACGGACTGCCGTACGGCGGCGAAGCCGGGCTGTCGTCGGCGGCGTGCCGGCCGGCCCCGAGCGGGTAGTCCTCACCGTCGTCGCCCTCGTCGGGCGGAGTGTAATGCGAACGGTAAACAGCCATCGGGGCTCCGGCTACCGCTTAGCCCGCGCATGGCTGAGGCCGGCGGTGCCGTCGAATGCTGGCACCTTGACCTCCTCCTTCACGTCCACCTGATAACCCAGTCCGAAGTCGTCCGCCGCCGCACGATAGAGCCGTACGCCCTCCGACGCGTCCAACGCCGCGCGCATCCCCTCGGTATCGCCGATCACGGTGATCTCGAACGGTGGGGAGTAGACCCGATCGTGCAGCAACAAGGTGTTTCCTACGCACCGTACCGCGCTGATGGAAATCACCCGTACACCCATGATCGCCATCGCCTCGGCACCACCGGCCCACAGCGCGTTCACCACCGCCTGTACGTCCTGCTGGTGCACCACCACGTCGTCGGCGGTGGCGCCGCGCGGCAGCCGTCCGTCCGGCCCGACCGGCGCGTCGTTGAGGATGACGGTGAGCCCCGGCCCGCGCAGCGCGGTGAGGCCGGCCGCGGCTCGGGAGCTGTCCGCGCGGGACTGCTCACCGCGTACGCCGCCATCGGACTCGGCCTCCCGGCGGGTCCCCGCTTCGACCTCGCGCGCCAGCCGGCGACGCCGGTCAGCCAGCGACCTG
>JBOGDF010000441.1:0-3951 GCA_050701635.1 Micromonosporaceae bacterium
GGATACCGGTGTTGTATCCGGGCGGTTCTCCAACGCCGCCGGTCGTCGTCTGGTGCCTGTCGCAGCCGACTGAAGATCTACAGGACAGACCCTAGGCCGGCGTAGCGCCAGGCGTTGCCGGCGCGGCGACGAACCCGGGCGGGTCAGGCCTCCACCCGGGTCCGTGCTCTATGTGGTGCTGTCAGCCTGGGAGGCTGGTGATGCCCTGAGCTGTTGGCGGTGCCGGTAGCTGGCGGTGCCGGTAGCTAGTGGTGCCGGTTATCTATGAGACGGCGTCACCGTGCGTCGATGACGCGGTTTCACTGCGGGTTGGTGGCGGTGGTGTCGCTGTGTACGACGGCGTCGACCGTGCCGTCCTCGTTGTTGTCGATCGCGACCACGTCGATGTCGCCGTCCTCGTCCACGTCGCGCCCGGTGGTGTCGGTGGCGCCGTCGCGGTCCGAGTCGACCAGTACGGTGTCGGCCTGGCCGTCGAAGTCGGTGTCCTGTACGGCGGCGTCGATCGTGCCGTCCTGGTCGGTGTCGCGAGCGACGGTGTCGACCAGGCCGTCGGCGTTGGTGTCGGTCGCCACGGTGTCGCCGACGCCGTCGTTGTCGGTGTCGCTCACCACCGTTTCGATCTTGCCGTCGTCGTCCAGGTCGTACGCCGCGTGCTCGGCGTCGCCGTCTCCGTCGGTGTCGCGGGCCACCATGTCGGCGACGCCGTCGCCGTCGGTGTCGACAACCATGTCCTGGGTGCCGTCGCTGTACTGCACCACGGTCACGTCGTCGGCCTGGCCGTCGGCGTTGACGTCGATGTTGTCGTAGCTGTCGCTCATGATGGCCCCCTGCTGAGTGGTTCGGTGATGTTGACAGTAGGAGTAGATCCTGCCTTGCTGCTCCCCGCTTCGTGCCACCACCTGCGGAAACGGGATGTGTGTGGGTACGCCCGGATCTGGGTAGTCAGCCTTCATGAGAGAGGTTCATCTGGATCTGGAGCACCTACGCGGCGCGGTCGGTGGCACGGTGTACGGCGTGAGCGGCGAGCCCATCGGCACCCTTACCGGCATCTACCTCGATGACGAGAGCAGCGAACCTGAGTGGATCGAGGTGCGCACCGGCCTGCTGAAACACCGGCTGGTGCCGCTCGAAGAGGCGCAGGTGGCGGAGCGGCGGGTCGACGTGCCGTACGAGCGGCGGATCGTGGACCGTACGCCCAAGGTCAAGCCCGACCACGGTGTGGTGCTGCCGGACGACGAGGACCGGCTGCACCAGTACTACGGCTTGAGCAGCGAGGGGCACATCGCGCACCCCCTGCGCTCCCTCGCGACCCAGTAGCTCCCCGGCCCGGTGCGGGAGCTCGGTTGCGGCCAGCCCGGTCGCGGCTGCCCGGCTGCGCGCCCGGGCGGCCGCGCGATGCTGCTCGCGGTGCCGGCCCGCATATTGCGACTGCGTGACTACCGTCATCGAGTCGGCATGTACGGCGGAGTAATGTCTCCCAGCGTGGCAGACACAGCAGCGACGTCCGGGGACCCCGGCGGGTCGTTTCCGCAGTACGGGCCGGCGTCATCCGAGGAGCTGAGCCGGGGTGGTCAGCTCGCCGAGCTGATGGGGATCAAGATCACCGAGGCCAGCCCGGAGCGGGTGGTCGGCACCATGCCGGTGGACGGCAACCTGCAGCCGCTCGGGCTGCTGCACGGCGGCGCGTCCTGCGTACTCGCCGAGACCCTCGGCTCCACCGGTGCGGCGCTGCACGCGCTCCCGGAGGGGTACGCGCTCGGCGTCGAGATCAGCGCCACCCATCACCGGGCGGCCCGCTCGGGTGTGGTGACCGGAGTCGCGACGCCGCTGCACCGGGGGCGCACCATCGCGACCTACCAGATCGAGATCACCGACGAGCAGGGCCGGCGGGTCTGCACCGCCCGCCTCACCTGCCTGATCCGCCCTGTCGCCTAGGCCTCACTCCCACCGCACCGTCACCGGTACGCCGAGCAGCGGGGCGTACGTCTCGGCGTGACGCTCCGCGGCGCGGCGTACGGTCGCGGACACCGGGGCGAACGGCGTGATCGTGAAGGTGGCGCCCGCCTTGCCGCGCTGGGGTGACCAGACACCACGGATCATGCCGTCGACCACCAGCACCGGCGAGATCCAGCCGGCGGTACGCGAGACCCGGTCGACGTACCCGTCGGGGATCAGCCAGCGCCGGTGACTGATCGGCGCGGTCACGTACGGGTCGAAGCCCGGCAGCAGCCAGACGCCGCGCGCCGGCTCGGTGTCGGCGAGCTCGCCCGCCGCCTCGGCGGTGGTCCACGCCTTCGCCCCGTCGAGGGACACCTGCACCAGCCCGTCGGCGTGCCCGGTGAGCAGCTCCCGTCCGGTCTTCGGGTCGACGCCCCACCAGCGCGCGAAATCCTCGTGGCTGGCGGGACCGTACACGTCGAGGAACCGCGCCACCACCTCCGTGAGAGCCTCGTCGAACGAGGGCTCGCGCCAGTCGCCGGACACCCAGTCGCGGGGCGAGGCGAAGGTGACGTTGCGCCCCTGCGATTCGCCGAAGCACAGCAGGCCGCCGGCCGCCGCGGGCTTGAGCATCACGCCCCAGCCGGACCTGATCCGCTCCACCAGCGCCGGCTTGCCGAGCCGCTCCGCGACCGCCGCGGCCAGCTCCTCACGCGTCAGCTGCCGCCCCGGCAGCAGCTCGCCGATCGCGCCGGTGACGTCGCGCAGCTCATCCGGCGTGACGCCGTGGTAGCGCTCCCAGGCCGGGGTGAACGGGGGCCACTGCCGGCTCCGGAACGCCGCCACCCAGGTCGGCAGCTCCGCCGCCGGGAACAGGTGCAGCGTGCCGCGCATCCCCCAGGTCTTCACCAGCGTGCGCTCGCGCCACAGCGCGTCGGAGACCCGCTCCGGAGTGACGGCGGGGCAGCGTACCCCCAGAATCTGCTCTGCACTGGCCGCGACCTGAGCGTGTACGCCGCCCAGCCGGCTCGCCGTCGCCACCAGCTCTTCCCCGGGCTCGGTCAACAGCTGCCTGCGGACCCGCCGGCCCACGACCTGCTGCCACGTCACTGTCTGCACGACCAAGACCCAATCACGGGGGTACGACGCCGCAGCCGCCGCCCCAGTCGCGAGTCCGTCTCGCGTCTTTTGACACGAATTGGTAACTACCGATATCGGGGCCCCGAGCGGTCTGGCTGACGCGGCGGCAGGGCAATAGATTCAGCCGCCTCGTCCCGGTACGACCGGCCCGTCTCCCCTCGGCGGGCCGGTCCCGCCTGCCCGCCGTCCGACCCGCCTGGAGGACTCCGCCCGATGCGTAGCCGCCCTCTGCTCGCCATCGCCGTGTTCGGCGCGCTCACCGCCGGACTCCTGGCCGTCCTGCCGTCGTCGGCCGAGGTCACCGTACGGGCCGGCACCCTGACCGAGGCGGTGTCCGCGACGATGCTCGACACCCGCGGCGCGGCGGCGCGGGTGGCGTACGGCGGGCGGGCGCTCGCCGACCCGATGGTGGAGCCGAAGCGCTCCGGCGCCGGCGGTGACTGGGCCTTCGGCACGGTGGTGATCCCGGTGCCGTACGGCACCCAGCACGCGGGCCCCGAGGCGGCGCTGTACGTGGCGCGGCGTACCGCCGCGGGTTGGCAGGTCGCGCTGGACGGTACGCCGGAGTTCGTACGGCTGGCGCGGCGCGCCCCGGCGAGCGTCGTACCGGCCGAGGAGAAGTCGCTGTTCGCGGCGCACCAGCGGGCCGCGGCGCTGTTGCCGGAGCTGCCGCTGCCGACGCTGCTGCCGGGCCGCCCGACCAGGTCGCCGTCGCAGACGCCGAGCACCACACCCGGCAGCCCCAGCGCCACGCCGGGCGACGACCCCAGCGCCAGCCCGGCACCCAGCCCGAGCCAGTCGCCAGGCAGCCCGCGCCCCACCACGGCGCCCAGCCCGACCCCGACCGGGCCCAGCGCCAGCCCGACCAGCCCC
>JBOGDF010000442.1:0-3945 GCA_050701635.1 Micromonosporaceae bacterium
CCTCCACGGATGCCTCAAAACGGGCACGCTCTACGACGAGGCGACCGCCTGGTCGCATCACCTCACCGAGGCTGCTGCTTGACATTCAAACTCCTGGGATGTCTTTCGATCCCCCCATCCTGCCGGCAGCCGCCGACCGAGAACAGCACCTATGATCCGTCAGGTGGTCGACACCGGGGCTTTCCGCACCGCCATGGGGCACTTCGCCACCGGCGTCACCGTGATCACGGCGGCCGGCGCCGAGGGGCCGGTGGGGTTCGCCTGCCAGGCGTACGCGGCGCTGTCCCTGGAGCCGCCGCTGGTGCTGTTCTGCCCGGGGCGTACCAGCCGCAGCTGGCCGGCGATCGAACGGGCCGGTGAGTTCTGCGTCAACATCCTGGCGCACGACCAGCACGATGTGAGCGCGGCCTTCGGCGTCGCGGGTGGGGACAAGTTCGCGCGGGTGGCGTGGCGGCCGGCACCGTCCGGGGCGCCGGTGCTGGACGGCGTACTGGCCTGGGCGGACTGCACGGTGGAGACGGTGCACGCCGCCGGCGACCACTACGTGGTGACGGGTCGGGTCACCACGGTCGGGGAGCTGCGCGATGCCCGGCCGCTGCTGTTCTACCAGGGCGCGTACACCTCGACGGAGGAGCCGGAGCCCACCTCCGACGTGCTGGACAACCTGATCACCTGGTCCCGCGCCTGAAAATTCTGTCGGGGGTACGTGGCAGTCTCTAGTACATGGACGTGACGCTGCGCGAGCTCGACGACGCCGACCTCGACGTGCTCTTCGCCAACCAACGTGACCCGATCTCCAACCAGATGGCGGGCTTCCCGGCGCGGGACCGCGACGCCCACCGGGCGCACTACGCGAAGATCCGGGCCGACCCCGCAAACGTGCTGCGCACGATCGTGGTCGACGGCGCCGTGGTCGGCGACATCGGGAGTTGGGAGTCCGAGGGCGTACGCGAGGTGGGTTACTGGATCGGGCGGGCGCACTGGGGTCGCGGCGTCGCGACCGCGGCGCTGCGCGCGTTCGTCACCCAGATCCCCACCCGCCCGCTGTATGCGCACGTCGTCGCGCACAACGCCGGCTCGCTCCGCGTACTCGCCAAATGTGGTTTCCGGGAGCACGCCACAGCCGACGGTGAGCTGATAATGATCTTGATGTGAAACGGCCGGCCCTCCCCACCCGATTGGCCCTGTGACTGGTCAGCGTCTATGTGACACGCTGAGTGGGATTGAGCAGGAAGGGTGAGGCCCATGTGGATGCCGATCACCGACTCGATGTTCCTGCTCGGTGAGTCCCGTGAGCATCCGCTGCACGTCGGGGGGCTCCAGCTCTACAAGCCGCCGGAGGGCGCCGGCCCGGATTTCACCCGTGAGCTCTACCGCAGCATGATCGAGCAGGCCGAGGTGGCGCCGCTGTTCCGGCGGCGGCCCCGGGATCCGGTCGGCAGCCTCGGGCAGCTGATCTGGAAAGACGACGACGACCTGGACCTGGAGTACCACGTACGGTTCTCGGCGCTGCCCAGCCCGGGGCGGGTCAGGGAGCTGTTGGAGCTGACGTCGCGGCTGCACGGCTCGCTGTTGGACCGGCACCGTCCACTGTGGGAATTCCACGTGGTGGAGGGGCTGGAGGACGGCCGGTTCGCCACGTACGTCAAGGTGCACCACGCGCTGCTCGACGGTGTGTCGGCGCTGCGGCTGCTGCAGCGCAGCCAGTCGGAGGACCCCGACGAGCGGGACATGCCGCCGCCGTGGGCGCCCAGCCGCCGCCCGCCCCCGCCGGCCGCTGACCGGCCCGCGGAGCCGGGCGGTCTGGCCGGTGCGCTCGCCGGGTCGCTGAAGGGCATGGTCGGCGCGGCCCGCGCGGTCGGTGACCTGGCCGGCCTCGCACCCGCGCTGGTACGCGTCGCCAACGAGGTGATGCAGGAGCAGGCCGGGCAGCTGCCGTTCCAGGCGCCACGGTCGATGCTGAACGTACCGATCACCGGTGCCCGCCGGTTCGCCGCGCAGGGCTGGTCGATCGAGCGGATCAAGGCGGTCGGCCGGGCCGCCGGCGCCACCCTGAACGACGTGATGCTGGCGATGTGCGCGGGAGCGCTGCGGCGCTACATGCTCGAGCTGGACGCGCTGCCGGACAAGCCGCTGGTGGCGGCGGTGCCGGTCTCGCTGCGCGGCAAGGCCGGTGTGGCGTCCGGTCAGGGCAACGCGGTCGGGCTGACCCTCTGCACGCTCGCCACCCACCTCGACGACCCCGCCGAGCGGCTCGCCGAGATCATCGCCGGTATGCGGCGCGGCAAGCGGATGTACGCCGGCCTGTCCGCGCTGCAGATCACCGCGCTGTCCGCGATCCCGATGGCGTCCCTGCTGGTGCCGCCGATCCCCGGGATGCAGCGCCTGAGCCCGCCGCCTTTCAACGTACTGATCTCCAACGTGCCTGGCCCGCGCCGGCCGCTCTACTTCAACGGCGCCCGGCTCGAAGGGGTCTACCCGGTGTCGGTGCCGTTCGAGTTCCAGGCCCTCAACATCACCGTCACCAGCTACGTGGACAGCCTCGAGTTCGGCCTCACCGGCTGCCGCCGCACCGTCCCCCACCTCCAACGCCTCCTCACCCACCTAGAAACCGCCCTAGCCGACCTGGAGAAGGCCACCGCCTGACCGGCCGCCCCCGCCGCAGGTGCCCCGCCGCAGGTGGCCCGTCCCACTTGGGGCCTTGTGTGGTTGTCGTAGTGCCCCTTTTGGGCGTGTTGTCGCAGCACGCGGGGGCCCCAAGTGCGCGATGAGGGACTACTCGGCGTGGGCTAGCGCGGTACGGATCCAGTGCGCGACGGCGTCGGGTCGGCGGAACACCTCGTCCCAGGTCCAGCGGACAACGCGGTAGCCCAGGCGTTCGAGTAGCTCCTGTCGGTCCTTCTCGTGACGGAGCACCTCCGGCTCGGTGTACTTCGTGTGACCGTCTGCTTCGCCGATCACGCGGTGACGTGGCCACAGGAAGTCAACCCGGTCGTAGTCGGTAACCCAGACCTGTAGCTCCGGTGCTGGCAGGCCGTGTTCGTGGAACGCCGCCCGCGATATCGACTCGAGCGGGCTCTCGGCGCGTCCGTCCGCGAACTCCGCGACAGCGCGGGCGCGCCGTACGCCGGGCCAGCGGACGCAATCGGCGCAGACCGTGCGCATGTCTTCGACGGTGCAGAGCTTGCGACGCAACGCCGCGTCGGCCGCGACCACGCCGGCGCGGAAGGACCTGCCGCGCGCGATGTCGATGACCGTACGCGCCGGCGTCGTGACCGGTACGCCGCGATGCAGGGTCCGATGAGCCGGCGGTACGGCGGCGTGGTGGATCAACACCCCGGAGCCTCGATCGCGGGTGCCCTTGCGACGCCGAGCCCGGGTGACCGTCACGTCGGCAGTAGGGGGCCGGAGTGTCGGGCAGTCCCACAGGACGGCGGCGGATTCGTGGCTGACGACCGGATCGCCGGTCAACGGCTGTAGAGCGGCGGCCGCCGCGACGGCCGCTCGGCCCGTACCGTCAAGAGGCGCGAGTCTGGACCGACCGATGTAGACACCGCGCCGCAATGATGCCCATTCACCGCTCTCCCGCCGACTCCGGATCTGAGCGGCGGTGAGTCCTTGGCCGATCGCCTCGCGCCGGCTGAACGGCAGCCCTGCATCCATGGGGCCTCACCCTGACACCCACCCCCCGATCCACAACCCCACTATCCACACCCAACCCACAACCACCCCCCTCACCCACCCCCAAACCCGCACTCCTCCAACACACCCCGTAACAACGCTCACTCACCCACCCGGAAACCCGCACTCCTCCCACATACGCCCGCGACAACCCTCACCACCCCTCCCACTTGGGGCCCCGTGTGGTTGTCAGTACGCCGCATTTGCCCGCTTTGCCGAGACCACCAGGGGCCCCAAGTGGGGTCGGACCGGGCCGGCCGGGCG
>JBOGDF010000443.1:0-3912 GCA_050701635.1 Micromonosporaceae bacterium
CCCGAGTCGCACGAGCCGGCGTGGCGCCCCGGTGCCGACCTCGACGAGGGCGAGCGCACCACCCGCCTACCCGGCGCCGCGGACTCAGGCGGTCCCTGGACCGAGCCACCCCGCCGCTGACGCCGCACCACCGAACAAGATCGCCGTTTCGGGTACGGATCAGCAGCCGCGCTGCGTTTTCGTACCCGAAACGGCGATCTTGACTTTGCTCAGCGGGCCAGGAGCTGGCGAGCCGGCCTCAGCGGGCCAGGAGTTGGCGGGCGATGACGATGCGCTGGACTTGGTTGGTGCCTTCGTAGATCTGGGTGATCTTGGCGTCGCGCATCATGCGCTCCACCGGGTAGTCCTTGGTGTAGCCGTACCCGCCGAGCAGCTGTACGGCGTCGGTGGTGACCTCCATCGCGATGTCGGAGGCGAAGCACTTGCCGGCGGCACCGAAGAAGGTGAGGTCGGCGTCGGAGCGCTCGGACTTGGCGGCGGCGACATACACCAGCTGACGTGCCGCCTCCAGCTTCATCGCCATGTCCGCGAGCATGAACTGCACGCCTTGAAACTCGCTGACGGGGCGTCCGAATTGCTGGCGCTCCTTGACGTACCCGGCGGCGTAGTCGAGCGCGCCCTGCGCGATGCCGACCGCCTGGGCGCCGATGGTGACCCGGGTGTGGTCGAGCGTACGCATCGCGATCTTGAAGCCGTCGCCGACGTTGCCGATCATCCGGGACGCCGGGATCCGTACGTTGTCGAAGTAGACCTCGCGGGTGGGCGAGCCCTTGATCCCGAGCTTCTTCTCCGGGGCGCCGAAGCTGACGCCCGCGTCGCCCTTCTCGACCACGAAAGCTGACATGCCGCGGGACCCGGCGGCGGGGTCGGTGACCGCGAACACGGTGTAGTACTCCGACACCCCGGCGTTGGTGATCCACCGCTTCGCGCCGTTGAGCACGTAGTCGCCGCCGTCGGCCTCGGCGCGGGTCTTCATCGCCGCCACGTCGCTGCCGGCCTCCGGCTCGGACAGGCAGTACGAGAACATCCCGTCGCCGCGCGCCACCGCCGGCAGGTACTCCTTCTTGAGCGGCTCGGCAGCGGCCAGCAGCAGCGGCATCGTGCCGAGCTTGTTCACCGCCGGGATCAGCGACGAGCTGGCGCACACCCGCGCCACCTCTTCGATCACGATCGCGGTGGCCAGCGCGTCGGCGCCGGCACCCCCGTACGCCTCCGGGATGTGCGGAGCGTGGAAGTCCGACGCCCGCAGCGCCTGGTACGACGCCTCGGGGAACTCCCCGGTCTCGTCGGCCGTCGCGGCGTGCGGCGCCACCTTGGCCTCACACACCTCGCGTACGGCTTCGCGTACCGCCTGATGCTCCTCCGGCAAGCGGTACACGTCGAACTCCGAGCCAGCCACCTGACCTCCCACCTGAACGTTCCCTCAGGCACCAGACAATACCGGCGAGTAACCGCCGGCCGAGCGCCGGCACTGCGTGGCATCCGACACGTCCCGTGCCACCGCGGCGCAACCGCGTACCATCCTTGAAGCGTGTTCCTACCAGCAGATATGGCGTGCGGAAGCGCGTCAGAGCCCCGCATGTTGTCCGTGAACCTGGGTAGAGAGTGCGTCAAGGGACAGCTTTAGCCGCTATCCTCCACCCGTGGCGGGCCCCGAGCGGGCAGATTGTCCAGACCACCGGCCACGCCGGTACCGTGTACCAGCCGCCCGTACCGAGCAGCAGCCCCGGTAAGTCAACACCGCCCCCTTGCTTCGAGGAGACCTGGCGTGACCGTTCAGTATCCGAGCACGTCCCCCGTCCAGCCGCACGCCACCGTGGTGCCGCCGTCGGGAGCACCGCGCCCCCGGCTGAGCTTCCTGGGCACCGGCTACCTGGGCGCCACGCACGCCATCTGCATGGCGGAGCTGGGGTACGAAGTGCTCGGCTTCGACGTCGACGAGGCGAAGATCGCCAAGCTCGCCGCCGGTGAGGTGCCGTTCCACGAGCCGGGGCTCGACGAACTGCTGCGCCGCAACCTGGCCACCGGGCGACTGCGCTTCACCACCGACTACAAAGAGACCGCCGAGTTCGGCGACGTCCACTTCGTCTGCGTCGGTACGCCGCAGCGCGCCGACGGCATGAACGCCGACCTGACGTACGTCGAGAACGCGATCATGGGGCTGGTGCCGCACCTGAGCCGCAAGGCGCTGATCGTCGGCAAGTCCACCGTCCCGGTCGGCACCGCCTCCTGGGTGCAGGAGCTGGTCAACCGGCACGCTCCGGTGGAGTCCGAGGTCGAGGTCGCGTGGAGCCCGGAGTTCCTGCGCGAGGGCTTCGCCGTGGAAGACGTGATCAAGCCCGACCGGCTGGTCTTCGGGGTACGCAGCGAGTGGTCCCGCGCCATGCTGTACGCCGCGTACAAGGGGGTTTTCGAGCTGGCCGCCGCCGAGGACCGTGAGGTCCCCGTGGTGGTCACCGACTTCCCCACCGCCGAGCTGGTGAAGGTCGCCGCCAACGCGTTCCTGGCCACCAAGATCTCGTTCATCAACGCGATGTCGGAGATCTGCGAGGCGACCAACGCCGACGTCACGCTGCTCGCCAAGTCGATCGGCTACGACGCCCGGATCGGCAAGGCGTTCCTGCGCGCCGGGGTCGGCTTCGGCGGCGGCTGCCTGCCCAAGGACATCCGCGCGTTCCAGGCCCGGGCCCAGGAGCTCGGCGTCGGCGAGGCGCTGCGGTTCCTGCACGAGGTCGACCTGATCAACCAGCGGCGGCGTACCCGGGTGCTGCAGCTCGCCTCCGAGCTGCTGGACCGCCCCTTCGGGCCGGCAGGACCGGACTTTTCGGGGGTACGCATCGGCGTGCTCGGCGCGGCGTTCAAGCCCAACTCCGACGACGTACGGGACTCGCCCGCGATCGCCGTCACCAAGCTGCTGCAGAAGTCCGGCGCCGAGATCACCGTGTACGACCCCGAGGGCATGGAGAACGCCCGCCGCGACCTGCCCGACGTGGCGTACGCCAAGACGCTCAGCGACGCGGTCTCCGGCGCCGACCTGGTGGTCGTACTCACCGAATGGGAAGAGTTCCGGCACGCCAACCCGGCCGCCCTCGGCGAGCAGGTGGCGGCCCGCCGGGTGATCGACGGCCGCAACTGCCTCGACCCCGTGGTGTGGACCGCGGCGGGCTGGACGTACCGCGGCATGGGGCGCCCCGCCATCGACTGACCAGCCGGCGCGCCCACGCCTCGGCTGAGTAGCATGCGGAGCGCTGCTGAGTACGGATACTCAGGTGCGGGGTTGCTCCGGCGCGAGATGCTGACGCGGTAGTGATCCGTCCTCGGAGAGGTCGTTCATGGTCACGTACCAGTGTCTGCGCTGCGGTGGCACCGCCAGCGAACAAAGCGGTTGCATGCTGTGTGGCGCGCCGCCGGATCCGCTCGGGATCGAACACGGCCAGCTGACAGCTCAGCTGGCCGGGCTCGACCGGCGGGATCTGGAGCTGCGCCACGCGTACGCCGACCTCACCCGGCAACGGCGTGACGTCCAGGCGCGGCTGCAGCTGCTGTCGGCGACCATCGCGCAGCGCCTGGGCCAGAGCCCGGCCGCGGCCGCGACGGCTGCGGAGCCCGAGCCGACGGGTGAGACACGGCGGCGGCCATCACCGCGGCCGCAGTCCACCGTCGGACAGCACTACGAAGTCATCGTGCCCGGCGAGGCGGAGACGGCTACCGGCACGGGTGTGACGGGTAGGCCCGAGGCGCCTGCCGGAGCCGGAGCACCAGTCGGCGTGCCGGTTGGGGCCGGAGTGCCCACTGCCGTAGGCGCTTCGGCCGGGGTGCCGGTCCACAGTGGAGCCGGGGTGCCGGTGCCTGGCGGCGTGCCGGCGTGGGGCGGTTCCCCGGGTGGGCCTGGGGGGACCGGGCGGCCGGGGC
>JBOGDF010000444.1:0-3901 GCA_050701635.1 Micromonosporaceae bacterium
CGGCAGGCTGCCGCCCCGACCCCGGTGGCACGCTCGACGGCCCGCCTGGCGGCTCCCCCCGCCGGCGCCGCGCCGCGGCGCCGCCGGACGAGGAGACCGAGGAGGCCCCTCCGGGGATTCCGGGGATCCCGGGGATGGCGGCGCCGCTGGCGACGGAGATCCCGGGTACGGCGGGAATCGAAGCGCCGGCGGCGACTGGCCGGACCACCGTGCCAGGCGAGCCGGCGGCGGTGACCGTGGCCATGGTGTGCCCGGCCGCGTCGACCACCAGATGCAGCACCGGCAGGGTGTCCGGATCGCCGTCGGACGGCGCCACCTCGGGCAGTGCCGCGTACGGCTCGACGAGCACGACCCGTACCCCGAACAGCTCGGCGATCGTACGCGCCAACCCTTCCGGCAACTCCTGGGGCGCGGTCACGCCCGGGTCGGCCACCTGAGCGACCCAGTCCAGCAGCAAGGGCCCGCGGTCGGGCAGCTGTTCCGGCCCGGCGTTGAGCAGCGGCCAGGCGTTGCCCGCGGCGGCGAGGTCGGCCTGCAGCAGCGCGCCGAACATCGCGCGCAGCTCGGCGGGGTTCCAGCCGGCCAGGCCGAGCAGCCGGTGCTCGTCGTACTGGCCGGCGCGTACCAGCGCCTCGAAGAAGGCGTTCGGACCCGCCGGGTTCCACACCGCCGAGCGGCCGGCTCCGGCGAGGTACTGTGCCTGGAACTCGGTCAGCACGTCGGGCCCGCCGGCCGGGGTCCACTGCACCGGTTCGGTGGCCGGCTCCGGCCGGGCCTGCGCCGCGATCGCGGCGCGGATCTGCGCCAGTGCGCCGGCCAGGCCGGGGCCGGGGGTGAGCTGGCCGGTCCCGGTGCGGACCGCGTCGCGGAGCCGCTCGGACAGCTCGGCCTGCCCGGGCAGCGTGACGCCGGGCACCCCGGAGATGGTGGCCAGGAAGCCGGGCAGGTCGCGCAGGGTGATCCGTTCGTCGGGCAGCGCGGTGGGGGCGGCGGAAACCACGGGGCGTACCAGCCGGCTGCCACCGCCCGGCGCCAGCAGGGCGGGCACCTGCTGGTACGGCACCGTGCCGAGGACGCCGGACTCGTCCTGGACCAGGGTCACGGTGGGAGCCATGACATCGGCTCCGGGGCCGTACGCGACGATGGCGCCATCGGCGCGGACGAGCCGGATCTGCCGCCCCAGCAACGGCGCCAGCAACCGCAGCACCGCCTCGACGCCGCCGGACGCCGGGGGCAGGTCCTTGACGAGCGGGCGCGGCGCCCGGTTGGGATCCAGACCGCCGTCCAGCCATTCCTTGATCTTCGTGACGGTCGCGTCATCCGGTGCGGTCAGCCCGAACAGCGGCCAGTCCGTGCCGGCCCGCAGCTTGTCGCCCCAGGCGAATGCCGCCAACTCCATGCGCCACGCCTGCACTGACGCGGCGGTCAGGCCAGCCACCTGCGCGTCGCCGAGATACCCGGCGGACACCGCGACCTTGGCGAACAGGGAGGTCCCCGGTTCGTCGGCCAGCCCGTGCAGGCCGAGGCTCGCCAGCACCTCCTGCGCGGGGACGGTCAGGCCGGCCGCAGCGGGTAGCGCCTTCCAGCCGATCCAGTCGCTGATCTCCGGCGGCGGCTTGGCGTCGTCATCGCCGAGACTCGTCGGCTCGGTACCGGACACGTCGGACTCGGCGCGCTCGTCGACGGACAGTTCGGTGTCGCTCGCGTCCCACGCGGTGCTCCCGGACTCCGACCCCGTGCCCTCCGACGCCGGCCCCGTGCTCTCGGACTCCGGTGCGGTCCGCGGTACCGGCTCGGCGGTTTCGGGCTGCCCGGTTTCGGGCTGCCCGGTGCCGGGCTGCACGGTGTCAGGCTGCCCGGTGTCAGGCTGCACGGTGTCAGGCTGCACGGTGTCAGGCTGCCCGGTGCTGGGCTCCGCGGCGCCGTCCCACGGCGACGGGTACGCCAGCGTTAGGCCCAGCGGGCGGACGCCGGACGCGCGGTGCTCGTGCCAGCCGGTTCCGGTTGCACCCAGCCGCCAGTTCGCGGTGATGTCCACCTCGCCGGCCGGGCCGATCACCGACGCCGGCACGGTACCGGCCAGCAGCTTGGCCAGGGACAGCCCGCCCGCCCCGGCCACGAGCGCGCCGGGGTCGGTCAACACCACCGTGTCCGGCATCCCGTACGGCATGTTCCGCAGCAGCTGGACGAGCTGGGTCGGGCTCAGCGTTCCGGCCGTGGTCTTCACGGTCCGCGTCGCGGGGTCGACCGGCCCGTCGACGACGAGCATGGTGGCCGGGTCGACGATCTGCTCCGGTAGGCCCGCGCTGGCGGCGTACCCGCGCAGCACGGCCGCGGTACGCGCCTGCGTGTCCGACGCCGAGGGGAGCACGAAGAGGCCGTGGATGGCGGGTATCGCCGATACGCCGGACGGGAGCGGCCTGTGGATGGCCTGCGGCCCGATCGGGGTGCCGGTCGGGGCCAGCAGCTCCGGCGGATCCGACACGGCCGCGATGTCCGCGATCGCGCCGAGCACGTCCGGCGGTGGCGCGACGCCGGGCACGCCGATGACGATGCGTGGCCGGCCGGTGCTGTCGGCCGGCGCCGGCGGCGCATCGGCGGCGTCCGCGGGCCGGGCCCACAGGCCGGGGCCGACAGGGCCGATGACCCAACCGGCGGGCAACTGGTACGTGTCCGGCGCGGCGGCCGGCGCCAGGCCGTACGGGGTGGCCGCCGGGTCGACCCGGTACCTGCGCGCCAGCTCGGGGAAGGTGACCCGGCCACGCGCATCGACCGGAACCGTACCGGGCGTGGCATCCGCTACCTCGACGATGCCCCGGCCACCGAGCAGCGCACCGGCCAGGGCGGCGAGGTCCTGGCCCAGTAGCGGCCCGGTCAGGCGTACGACCGGGGTCCGGCGCTCGCCGTCGAGCAGCGCGTCCAGCACCGGCCGGAGGCTGGCCGGCTCGGTCACCGACGCGTCGAGCACCACCACCAGCCCGCCGGAGCCAGGTCGGGCCGGCAGCTCGTCGAGACTGTCCTGGCTGGGCGCTTCGCCCTCGTACAGCACGACTCCGGTCGGCGTCTGCCGGATCTGGACACCGGACGGCAGCACGCTTTCCGGCAGCGGCCGGTCGGCGACGTCGAGATGCCACCGCGGCTGGACCCCTGGTGGCAGGACCGGCGCGACCGCCCGTACCAGCTGGGTCAGCTCGGCCTGGGTCAGCACCACGCCCGCGGCCCCGACGACCACGTGGCCACCGCCGGTCGGCTGGGTGGCGGCGGGCATCGTCTGGTCGACGCCGGCTGGGCGTACCCACAGGCCGGTTGCCGACTGCTCCACCACCCACCCGGGCGAGCCGGCCAGATCGTACGTGCCGGGTCTGGTCGCCGGCGGCAGCCCGTGCGGCGCCGGCGGCGTTACGTCCTCGGGCAGCACGGTGAAGTACTGAGCCAATTCCGGGAAGGTCGCCGCACCCCGGGTGTCGACACCGGCCAGCCGGCCGCCGGGAGCGGGCTGCTCATTGAGGGCGCCGCGCGAGTACAGCACCCGGACCGGGCCGCCCGGCGCGCGGCCCAGCCAGTCGGCCAGGCGGATCGCCCGGGCCGGCGGGTACGCGCGCTCGGGCACCGGCAGCAGGACGGTCACGGCCCGGTCCGGTTCGGCGGGCAGGCCTTGCAGGTACCGGTTGACTACGCGCAGGTCGGTCACCGACGGGTCGACCACCACGGTCAGCCCACCGGATACGGCGTGCGCGATCGCCTCGGTGACGGTCGCCGGAGCCGGGGTGACTCCGTCGCGGTGCAGCACCACGCCCCCGGGCGCGGCGGTGAGCCGGTATCCCCCGGCCAGGCCGGCCGCCAGCGGTACCAGGCTCGGATCCGGCCCTCGCTCGACGATCGCCGGCCGCACGTCCTCGGG
>JBOGDF010000445.1:0-3880 GCA_050701635.1 Micromonosporaceae bacterium
CCCTCGCCGGCAAGGCGGAGGTTCGCCCGGATACCGGTGTTGTATCCGGGCGGTTCTCCAACGCCGCCGGTCGTCGTCTGGTGCCTGTCGCAGCCGACTGAAGATCTACAGGACAGACCCTAGGCGCCGCCGGAGGGGTTGACGGGGCTGGCGAGGTCGTGGAAGAGGTTGTTGAGCCGGGCGAGGGTGGGTAGCTCGGAGGAGACGTTGCCGCAGTCCAGGGCGCTGATGACGAACTCTCCCATCGCGACGGTGACGGTGGACGAGTCGGAGCAGTCGTACGTCAGGGGGCGGCGCTGCTCGGCGGCGAGTTGCCGGCTGGTGACCAGCTCGCGCAGCGTCGCCAGCCGGGCCGCCGACAGGCTGCCGCGGCGACCCGGTGGCAGCGTGGAGTCCACCTCGGCGAAGCGCTCGGCGTACCGGCCGTCGGGCTGCACCGTGACGGTCCGGAACACGCCGGTGCCGCCGTACTGGCTCTGGCTCCAGGTGACCGTCGAGAAGGTGTCGTTCGACCGCGGTACGCCCGGCGGCGCCGCCACCGCACCGACGTACGCCAGGCCGGCGTACCCGAGGAAAGCCACCGCCATCACGGCTGATGTCACGATCGACCATCGAAGGCGCATGCTGCTGCGACGTGTCCCGCGGGCGCCCGGTTCCCGCCGCCGGCGAGAACGGACGATCTGTTCTGCGCGGCGACCGGAATGTCACTAACGTAACGGGCGATGGTGGAGACCGCGGGTGGACTGGGACGCATCCCGATCGAAGGGGTGTGGCCGGTCGTGGAATGCGGCCGCTACCCCGCCAAGGCGGTGGTCGGGGAACGGCTGCCGATCGCCGCGACCGTCTACCGGGAAGGCCACGACGCGGTCGGCTGCAACGTGGTGTGGTCCGGCCCGGACGGCGCCGAGCGAGAATTCACCCGACTCACCCCCGGCGCGCCCGGCAAGGACCGGTGGCACGCCGAGATCGTCCCCGAAACCCAGGGCCTCTGGGAGTACGCCGTCGAGGCGTGGTCCGATCCGTACCTGACCTGGAGGAACGCGGTCGAGAAGAAGATCGCCGCTGGTCAGGGCACCGAAGACCTGCACAACGAGCTCGCGAGCGGGCAGCGGATCCTGACCCAGGCGGCCGACAAGGCGCCGGCCTCGGAACGGGTCGAGCTGCTGGCCGCCGCCGAGGCGCTGGCCCGCGAGTCCGAGGACCTGGCCCACCGGGTCGCCCCGGCGCTGGCCGCCGCCGACACGATGTGGCACTTCCCGGTACGCGAGCTGCTCACCCGGGGCGAGACGTACCGGATCTGGGTGGACCGGCCGCGCGCCCTGTACGGCGCCTGGTACGAGCTCTTCCCGCGTTCGGAAGGCGCGGTGGTCGCCGATCACGACTCCGCCGGCCAGACCAGCCACGGCACGTTCCGTACCGCCGCGCGCCGGCTGGAAGGCGTCGCCGGGATGGGGTTCGACATCGTCTACCTGCCGCCGATCCACCCGATCGGCAAGGTCAACCGCAAGGGGAAGAACAACACCCTGGTCGCGGAGCCGGACGACGTCGGCTCGCCGTGGGCGATCGGCTCCGACGAAGGCGGCCACGACGCGATCCACCCCCAGCTCGGCACCGAAGACGACTTCCGCGCGTTCGTCGCCCGCGCCGCAGAGCTCGGCCTCGAGATCGCGATGGACCTCGCGCTGCAGTGCGCACCCGACCACCCGTGGGTGAAGACCCATCCGGAGTGGTTCACCACGCTGCCGGACGGCACGATCGCGTACGCGGAGAATCCGCCGAAGAAGTACCAGGACATCTACCCGGTCAACTTCGACAACGACCCCCAGGGCATCTACGCCGAGGTCCGCCGCCTGCTGGAACACTGGATCAGCTTCGGCGTGAAGATCTTCCGGGTCGACAATCCGCACACCAAGCCGGTGAACTTCTGGCACCGGTTGATCGCCGAGATCAAGCAGCGGCACCCCGACGTGATCTTCCTGGCCGAGGCGTTCACCCGGCCGGCGATGATGCACGGGCTGGGCAAGATCGGCTTTACCCAGTCGTACACCTACTTCACGTGGCGGGTCGGGAAGCAGGAGCTGATCGACTACTGCGAGGAGCTGAAAGCCGCTCTTCACTACATGAGGCCGAACTTCTGGGTGAACACCCCGGACATCCTGCACGCGTCGCTGCAGCACGGCGGCCCGCCGATGTTCAAGATCCGGGCGGTGCTGGCGAGCCTGCTCACCCCGAGCTGGGGCATGTACGCCGGCTACGAGCTGTACGAGCATCTCCCCCGCCCCGGCGCCGAGGAGTATCTCGACAACGAGAAGTACGAGCTGCGCCCGCGCGACTGGGCCGCCGCCGAAGCCGAGGGCCGGAGCCTGGCCCCGTACCTGCGAAAGCTCAACCAGATCCGGCGGGACAATCCGGCGCTGCACTGGATGCGCAACCTGACGTTCCACGCGATCGACAACGACGTGATGCTCTGCTGGTCGAAGCGCGAACCGGCCACGGGCAACACGGTGCTGGTGGTCTGCACCCTGGATTCGCACCAGCTGCACTGGGGTAACACGCAGCTCGACATGCCGGCGCTCGGCTTCGACTGGCACGAGCGGTTCACCGTACGGGACGAGATCACCGGCGCCACGTACGACTGGGGAGAACGCGACTCCGTACGCCTGGATCCGCACCACGAGCCGGCGCACGTGTTCACCGTCCACCGCTATCCATGAGCTATCAGTGAGGGGTCCAGGCACGTGACAACCCTCAATACCGACGGCGGCCAGCCAAGCGAAGGCAGCCAGCCAAGCGAAGGCAGCCACGTCGCCGGCGGGCACGTCGTACACCCGACCGCCGAGGACTTCCGGCAGGCGCGGACGCTGCCGGTCGACCCGACCTGGTACAAACGCTCGGTCTTCTACGAGGTCCTGGTACGCGCCTTCTACGACTCCACCGCCGACGGCACCGGCGACCTGCGCGGCCTGGTGGAGAAGCTGGACTACCTGTCCTGGCTCGGCGTGGACTGCCTGTGGCTGCCGCCGTTCTACGACTCCCCGCTACGCGACGGCGGGTACGACATCCGCGACTTCTACAAGGTGCTTCCCGACTACGGCACGGTGTCGGACTTCGTACTGCTGCTGGACGAGGCGCACAAGCGCGGCATCCGGGTGATCACCGACCTGGTCATGAACCACACCTCCGACCAGCACCCGTGGTTCCAGGAATCCCGCCGCGACCCCGAAGGCGAGTACGGCGAGTACTACGTGTGGAGCGACACCGAGAGCCGCTGGCCGGAGGCGCGGATCATCTTCGTCGACACCGAGGAGTCCAACTGGACCTTCGACCCGGTACGCCGCCAGTTCTACTGGCACCGGTTCTTCTCCCACCAGCCCGACCTCAACTACGACCACCCGCGGGTGCAGGAGGAGATGCTCGCGGTGCTGCGGTTCTGGCTGGACCTGGGGATCGACGGATTCCGGCTGGACGCGGTGCCGTACCTGTTCGAACGCGACGGCACCAACTGCGAGAACCTCCCCGAGACCCACGCCTTCCTGAGACGGGTACGCAAGGTGGTCGACGACGAGTACCCGGGCCGGGTGCTGCTCGCGGAAGCCAACCAGTGGCCGTCCGATGTGGTGGAGTACTTCGGCGACGAGGACGTCGGTGGCGACGAGTGCCACATGGCGTTCCACTTCCCGCTGATGCCAAGGCTTTTCATGGCGGTACGCCGGGAGTCCCGGTTCCCGGTCTCCGAGATCGTGGCGCAGACCCCGCAGATCCCGACCGGCTGCCAGTGGGGCATCTTCCTGCGCAACCACGACGAGCTGACCCTGGAGATGGTCACCGACGACGAGCGCGACTACATGTACGCCGAGTACGCCAAGGATCCCCGGATGCG
>JBOGDF010000446.1:0-3867 GCA_050701635.1 Micromonosporaceae bacterium
CACCCTGAGCTGCGGCGACTGGTCGCGGAGTCAGACCCGTCGACCACCGCGCTGCTGCCGATCCACACCTCGGTGCCGCTGGACGCGTGGCGGCCCGGCACCGTGACGCTGCTCGGCGACGCGATCCACAGCATGACCCCGTTCCGCGGCATCGGCGCCAACATCGCGCTGCGCGACGCGCAGCTGCTGCGCCGCGGCCTGGTCGCCGCCCACCGCGGGGAGCGGCCGCTGCTCACCGCGATCGGCGACTACGAAGACCAGATGCGGGGGTACGCCTTCGACGCCGTACGCGACTCGCTGAAGGCCGCCGAGCAGGCGACCTCGGGCAGCGCGCTCGGCCGGATCGCGGGGCGTACGTTCTTCCGGCTGGTCAACGCCGTACCGCCGCTGAAGCGGAAGCTGTTCGCCGACTGAGGAGCGCCGCCGGCACGGCGGCGGCCGACGTACCGTTGGATTCATGGATCCGGTGAGCGGTGTGCTTCTGGTCGGGTTGGTGGTCGCCGTGATCGGCGGCGTAGTGCTGTGGCGACGGGGGAGTAAGGCGCGGGAGCAGCGGCGGCTCGCGGATGCGCGGGCCGACGCGCAGCGCTGGTACGAGCGGCTCGGCGGCCAGACGATGAACCTGACCGCGAACGACGAGACCGCGGTCAAGCAGGCGCTGGTGGACGCGGGGGAGCGGTACAACGCCGCCGGCAGCCAGCTCGAGTCGGCGAAGACCGTACGGCAGTACGAGCTGGCCGGCGAGACCGCGATCGAGGGGCTCTACTACGTACGCGCCGCGCGGGAAGGGCTCGGCATGGACCCGGGGCCGGAGCTGCCGCAGACCGAGGCGCAGCGCCGCAACGGCGTACTCACCAGGGAGCGTGAGGTGACCGTCGGCGACGAGCAGCTCAAGGCCAGCCCGCGGTACGGCGGCGACACCCCGTACTACTACCCGGGCGGTCAGATGCAGGGCCGTCAGGTGCCGGCCGGCTACTACTCACAGCCGTTCTGGAAGACCGCGCTCGCCTCCGGGGCCGGAGTGCTCGGCGGGATGCTGCTGTTCGACGCGATGTTCGGCGGCGGGTTCGGCGGCCACGAAGGCGGTTACGACGCCGGGGGAGCCGAGGCGCACGACGGTGGCGGCGAGGCTGCCGGGGCCGGTGACGGCGGGGCCGGAGACGGCGGGGGTGACGCTGGCGGCTTCGACAGCGGAGGCGGCGACTTCGGGGGCGGCGGCGACTTCGGCGGGTTCGACGGCGGCTTCGACTTCTAGCCGCTCTTCGACGGTGGCTTCGACTTCCTAGCCGCTCGCCGGCGCGGCGGGTCTTGACACGAGCTACCGCAAACTCCACGCTCTGGACACCAGCGAACTCGGGGGTGGTCCATGAGCACGGGCCGGCTGCGCCGCGCCGCCACGACGGCATTCACAGTCCTGACGATGATCGCGGTAGCCGGCGCCAGCGCTCCGGCCACCGCCGCGCCGGCCTCACCGGGCGGCACGAAGCCTGCCGTGGAGAGCCTGGGCATCCAGCGGTACGTGGCGCTGGGCGACTCGTACACCTCGGGGCCGTTCATCCCGTTGCCGCGGTTCGATCCGCTGGGCTGCTTCAAGTCCACCCGTAACTACCCGGGCTACCTCAGCCGCAAGCTGGGCCTGTCCGACTACACCGACGCGAGCTGCGGCGGCGCCGACACCGGCAACATGACCGCCCCGCAGTCGGTGCCGTTCGGCGCCAACGCCCCGCAGTACGACGCGCTGCGTACGGACACCGAGCTGGTCACCGTCGGGGTCGGTGGCAACGACTTCGGTACGTTCGGCAACCTGGTCGGGACCTGCCCGACGCTACGCGCGTCCGACCCCACCGGATCGCCGTGCCGGGAGCACTTCACGGTCGACGGCGTGGACACCATCCGGGCCAACATGCCGGAGCTGGGCCGCCGGGTGTCGGCGGTGCTGGAGGGGGTACGCGCCCGCGCGCCGCAGGCGAAGGTGCTGATCATCGGCTATCCGCGGCTGGTGCCGCCGCAGGGCACCTGCCCGGACGTGGTGCCCTTCGCCGACGGTGACTACGCCTGGGCGGACGGCATCGAGCGGGCGATGAACCGGCAGCTACGCCGTGCCGCCGCGCTCACCGACGCGACGTACGTCGACACGTACACGCCGTCGCTGGGGCACGACGCCTGCGCCGGTGACGAGGCGTGGATCAACGGGCAGCACACCGACATCTTCGCGGCGATCTCGTACCACCCGTTCGCGTCGTACATGGCGGCGGCGTCCAGCCTGATCTACGACACCCTCGCCGGCGTGACGCCGAGCCCGGCCCGGGCGGCGGCAGCGGCCCGCGCCGCCGAGGACCAGGTCGCGGCGACCGACCACCAGGTGTCCGAGGACGCGCGGCGGGCCGGTGCCGCGGCCGGCATCACCCACGGCGGCACCACCGCCGGCGAGGTCTGCCCGACGTCGTAGCCCATGATCATGGGCCCCTTCACGCCGGCATGACAGCATGAAGGGGCCCATGATCATGGTGCGTCGGCTCAGCCGACCGGCACCGGCTGCGGTGTCACGGGCGCGTCCCAGTCGATGTGGTAGTCGAACTGCGCGGCGAACCGTTCCGGCGTCATGAACAGCTTCATCACCAGCGGCATCATCGCGTCGCGCAGCACCCGCGCGACCGGCCCCGCCGCCTTGTCACTGTTGGTACGCGCCGCCCGCGCGATGATCTTCTCGACCCGCTCCCGGCGCAGCCCCTCGTACGCCCGGAAGGCCTGATCGTGGGGCAGGTCCCGCAGGCAGCGGGCCAGCTCGACGGCGCTCTCGATCGCCGGCGACGCGCCCTGCCCGGAGCTGGGCGAGGTGGCGTGTGCCGCGTCGCCGACCAGCACCATCCGGCCGCGGCTCCAGGTCGGCACGGTCGGGATGTCCTCCATCGCGCCGATCGCCAGCAGCTCGCCCGGACCGGCACGCCGGATCATGTCGACCGCGGGCGTACGGTCGCCGGCGAACGCCGCCAGCAGCAGCCGCTGCCACTCGTGCGTGTCAACGGCACGGGCCTCGGCCAGCGTCATCGGCTGCCGTCGGGGGAGGTTGGCGAACCAGCCGCCGGAGCCGTCGCGGTGCACCTGCCAGCCGAAGAACGCCCGCTTCCCGAACGACATGTGCATCCGGTCCCGGGTGTACGCCATCCCGGTCTCCGGCATCCGGGCGCCGAAGCCGAGCAGCCCGGTGTAGCGAGGCTGCGGCACGCCGGGGTCGATCAGCGTACGTACCGTGGAGCGGATGCCGTCGGCGCCGATCAGGATGTCCGCGGTCGCGGTGCTGCCGTCGGCGAACCGGGCCAGCACCCCGTCGCCGGTGTCCTCCGCGGCGACGAGCTGCTTGCCGTGGAGGGTACGGATGCCGCGCCGGGCGGCCTCGTCGTACAGCGCGCGGTAGAGCTCGGGCCGCCACACCAGCTGCATCGGCGGACGGCCGGCCGCGGTGCCCAGCTCGCCGAGCCGCTTGCCGGTCCAGCTCTCGACCACGATCGCCCGCATCGGTACGCCGATCCCGCGTACCGCCGCGTCGGCGCCGATCGCGGCCAGCGCGTGCTGCCCGTTGGGGGCGATGGACAGCTCGCCGCCGATCCCGTCGGCGGAGCTGCGGTACGCCTCGTACACGGTGGCGCCGATCCCGGCGCGCTGCAGCGCCATCGCCGCCACCGGCCCTCCGATGCCGCCACCGATCACCAGCGCGGTACGGGTCCTGCTCATGGTTGCTCCCTAATGAGATCTGGGAGTTAGCCGATCCGGCAGACTCCTGGTGGTAGCCACCGGCGGGTGAGCACTCTGTGCTCCTGGACGTTGAGTCCTGTCGAAAGACCGTGCCCCTGCCGGTGACCGGGAGAG
>JBOGDF010000447.1:0-3848 GCA_050701635.1 Micromonosporaceae bacterium
AAGGCTTGGAAGTCCGCGCGCCGGCGCAGGGCTCCTCCGGTGGCGAGCTGGGCCCAGGGGCGCAGCAGCCGTGGCCGCTCGCGGCGCCCTGCGGTGGACAGGTTCGCCCAGTTCTTCAGCCACCGCCAGCGGGTGTGTCGCAGTTCCGGGCGGGTGGTGACCTCGGCGCGGCGCACGGCGGCTCGGACGGGTTCGGGGCCAGGTGGTAGCGCTCGAAGCTCAGCGCCGCGTTCGGCAGGGAGCCCGCGGATGCCGCGGAGGAACGCCGCGCTGAGGTCCGAGCTGGTGGTGTGCATCTGCGTCGGGTCGCCGCCGTGGGCGCTGAGATCGGCGGCGAACTTCGTGACCGTGCCGGTGTCTGGGCCTTCGGTGGCGAACAGCACCCGCCCGGCATCCAGCTCGGCGCACAGGCTGAGGTAGTCCTGCCCGGTTGCGGGCCCGAGGTCTCACCCATCCCCACCCGCCGCACGTGGGAGAAGTCCTCCTGGGCCCGGGCGGTGTGCACAGGGTGCTCGACGAGGCGCCACACCCGGGTGTCGTGCTCGCGCACAGTCGCCTCGACCCGTTTCCTCGGCATCGCCCTTGGCGAAGGTCAACACCAGGGCCTCGAACAGCATCGTGAACCCCGATCCCGGCCGCGCCCAGGGCACCTGAACCAGCCGCACCCCATGCTCCGGGCAGCGCACCCGCGGCACCCGGGCGGGCAGGAACGCCTTGGTGCTGAAAGAAATCCAGAGGCCGCCACGTCTGGTCGTGGGTGTCATGCACCGGGTACCGCGCGGGTAGTCCACCTGAAGATCCAGCCGGCCGATGTCCTCGGCGAACACCGCCTCGGTCACCCGCCACGGCGCACCCAGCCCCAGCGCCGCGGTGAACAACCCCAGCTCCCCCGTGTCCATCTCACCCACCTGATCGTCACCCACAGTCACACAGGCAACGAGACTGCCACCCCACCCGTCACGCCGCCACGCCGATCAAACCCCCGCCGGGCACTACACAACGCCACTACAGATCATCATCAGCGCACCCGCTGAATGTTCATATGAAACGGCTAGTCAAGCCCGCGGGCGCGCCGCACACGCTGAGCGCACCGCCAGCATGCACGCCTTCGACCATGCCGCTCAACTACTACCAAGCAGCCAACTAAAGCCGACGACCTTTGAGCCAGTTGCGATCTCTTATAGAAGGTCAAGTCGTCGAGTACGAGCGGCGGGCGATGCCGATACCAGTGAGGATAAGTACAGCACCGCTCAACAGGTTGGCAGTGATGGGCTCACCTAGCGCTGCGGCGCCGAGGGTGAGGGAGACGAGGGGGACGAGGTAGGTGACAACAGAGGCGCGGGTGGCACCCTCGGTACGGACAAGCATGTAGTTGATGATGTAGGCGAAGCCGGTGCCGATGACGCCGAGGATGGCGAGCGCTGCCCAGGGGCCTGGAGCATAGGTGGGGGCTGGTCCGGGGCTGGCGGCGAGGGCGAGCAGGGTCCAGCCGGTGGCAGCGGCGAGCTGGGCTGCGGCCAGGACGGTGGGGGTGATCTTCTTCGGGGTGAGGTAGCGGGCCATGTAGACGTAGCTGAGGGCGTAGCTGATCGCGGCGAGCAGGCAGTAGAAGGTGCCGAGCGGGTCAATAGCGCCGCTGTGCCATGGGGAGAAAAGGACGACGCACCCGGCGAGGCCGAGAACGAACCCGGCAATCTGGGCGGGTTGGATGGTTTCCATGTGCCGGACGGCGGCAACAAGCGCGAGTGTCCACAGGGGTGTAGTGGCGTTGAGGACTCCGGCGATGCTGGAGTCAACACGGGTTTCCCCGAGTGCGAAGAGCAGGTAGGGCGCGGCATTGGAGACCAGCGCCGCGACGATGAGATGTGCCCACGTGTGGCGGTCTCGGGGTAGCTGGTCATGAGTGAGCGCGACGACCGTAAGGAGGACCAGGGCGCCGAGGAGCATGCGGGCGAAGGTCAGTTGGGTGGGGCTGAAGGCGTCAAGCGCGAGTTTGATCCACGCGAAGTTGGAGCCCCACAGCAGGGCCAGCGCGCCGATCAGTGCCGGTGCCCGGACGGCGGGGCGCGTGAGGGACTGCATGGCGGCTAGCTCTCGACGGGGAAGGTGTAGATGAGCCCGGCGCGGTCGGCTCGGTGCACGAACCGGGAGACCTCGAACGGTTCGCCCTCTTGGTCGAGGCTGGTGTGCAGGACGTCGAGGACGGGGACGCCGGGGGGTAGGTCGAGTTGTTGTGCTTCGGTGTGGCTGGCCATGCGAGCGGTGATCTCGTCTTGGCCGCTGGTCAGGGTGTGGCCGCGTTCTTCGAGTCGGCCGAAAATGCCGCCGGGTCCGGTCTGGGCTTGCAGCAGGGGGGTGCCTTCGGCGTCGGCCCAGCGCAGGTAGGTGGTGACGACCTGGAGGGGTTCGTCGTCGGCGTAGTAGGTGTTGCACCGGCGCAGCGCGGAGGGCTCCTCGGGTGAGACGCGGAGCCGTTCGGCCACGTCTGGCGGTGGGGTGAGCTGGTCGATGGAGGTGACCTCGACGCGGGCGGTCTTGCCTTGGCGCTGCATTTCCAGACGGAACGGGGTCAGGCCGGTCTCGCGGTAGGTGCGTCGGGAGTAGCGCTCGGCGCCGAAGCGGACCAGGCGCTGTTTCTCGCGGACGAACACCCCGCGTCCGTGTTGGGCGGTGACCAGGCCTTCCTCGGTGAGCAGCCGGATGGCCTCGCGGGCGGTGTTGCGGGCCGTGCCGAAGCGGCGAGCGAGCTCGCGCTCGGAGGGCAGCTTGTCTCCCGGTGCCAGTTCCCCGGTTGTGATCAGGCCACGTACCGCGTCGGCGATGCGGCGGCTGGGGAGCTGGTCGTCGTCGGGGGTCTGGTCCACGCCAGCCACTCTACAACTGGTCTGAGCCAGTTGCTTGACAGTGATCGCCTGCCGTGGTCCACTGGCTTAAGCCAGAAGTGGCTCAAGCCAGTTAGTTGACGAGTAGAACATGAGGTGACACAGCATGGCCGTTGCCTACGGCAAGCGGTTCCCGATGGACTTCGACGAGGTGTTCCCCGCAGGCGCCTGCGTCGTCGGGGAGGTCACCGCGGTGACCGAGTACCAATCCCCGGAGGACAAGGCGCGGAACCGCCCGGTACGTCCCCGGATCGACGAGGCCACCGGCCTGCCGATCGTCAAGGTCACCATCGCTAACCCCTCGGCTGAGAAGGACCGGGAGAAATCGATCACAGTGGAGATCGCGGCGAAGGTGCAGCCGGTTCCTCCGGCCGCTGTGAACGGGCTGCCGTTTCGGCCGGTGGTGCTGGAGGGCCTGACGGTCCAGCCCCGAGCCGAAGCCTCCGGACAGGCGAAGTGGATCACCTGGGTGATCCGGGCCACCGGCATGCGCGCGGTGAACCGGGGCAGCAGTAAGGGCTGCGACACGAAGCCCGGCTCCGCCGCCTCGGCCTCCGCTGATGCCCGCTCGGTTGCGGCGTAAGGGCCGGGTGGGGGTCGTGGCATTCACAGTGACGTGCACACCCGGCCAGCACGCGGCAGCCGGAGTGCGCCAGATCGGCCCGGGATGGATCTCGCTGGTGCTGTCGATGGACCCGGGCCGGGTGCCCGGTTGCTGGCCCGGCGCCGGGAACGCAAGCGGCTCGAGCGTCGGTATCGGCGGATTCGCCGGCGGCGGGTCCAGCTGACATGGCAGACCTGCCGTCTGTGTGGGAGTGGCTCGTTTCTCCCGACCGGGGGTGAGCGGATCTGCGGGGGCTGTCTGAGGGTTCCTCGCTAGATCGTGTGGGTAGCGGAGAGTGTCGGGATTAGGCTGGTGTGGGGGTGGTGACGGTGGGTAGGGGGAGCTTGCCGGCGATGAGGTAC
>JBOGDF010000448.1:0-3845 GCA_050701635.1 Micromonosporaceae bacterium
CCGTCCGGCAGCGTGTCACCGGCCTCGGAGGGGTCGGCGGCGGGTTCCAGCCGGCTCACCACGCACTCGGCGGCCCAGCGCGCGGCGGTGTCCTCGTCGGCGGGCAGGTTGAGCCGCTTGCTGGCCAGCGTCGGCACCACCTGCTCCCAGCGTTCGTCGTCAGGTGTCAGCCGGGTCACCTGCGCCGGCCAGCTCACGATCCGCCCGCCGCTGTCGCCGCGCGAGGTGACGGTCGCCGTGTCGGCCGCGGCCAGCCCGGGCGCGGCCTGCTCGCCGGGGCCGCTCACCACGTAGAGCGCGTCGTCCTGCCACAGGCACCACACCGGGTACGCGCGCGCGTCGTCCACGGTCAGCCACACCACGGCGGCCTTCTTCATCGACTCGGTGATCAGCGGGTGCATAGCCACATTCTGCGCTCACCCGCCCGGGAGCGGGTTGCGCGGTGCCGGGTCGTGATACTCGTACGCCTGGTAGCGGTGTACGGCGAGCCCGTCGGGCCACTCGCCGGCGTGCCAACCGCCCTTCTGCAGCAGCGCCGCCACGAACTCCGCCGGCTCGGTGAGCCGATGCCACACCGCCGGCAGGAAGGTGGCGCGGCGCGAGCCGTCGGTGAACAGCACCCCGTCCACCCCGGGCCGCAGCGCGGCGAGCAGCTCGTCCAACCCCGAGGTGCCGAGCGGGGCGGGCGCGGTCAGCACCGAGACCTTGACGTCGAGCTCCGGCCAGTCCGTACGGTCCACCGGAGGCAGCCGGGGGTCGGCCATCGCGCGCCGGGCGTTGCGGATCACGTCGAGGTAGAGCGGGCGGGTGGCCTGCAGCGTGCCGACGCAGCCCCGCAGCCGGCCCCGGCGCTCCAGCGTCACGAACGAAGCTCCCGGCGACCGCAGCGGCTCGGGCTCCGGCGCCAGCTCCGCCGCCTGCTCGCCGACGAGGCGGGAGCGCACCGATCCGACCGCGAGCCGGGCCAGCAGCGCACCTTGCGGTGCGGTGAGCGGCGCGGACGACTCGGCCGGGGTCCCCATGCCCTGCATCCTGCCAGGTCACCCAGCTGCCCGTGGCCGGCGGCCGGATCGCGGTCGCGGGTCAGCGGGTCGCGGCAACCAGCGGCTGGCGGCGGTCCCGCGGCGCCGGGATCGGTGGCCGGTCACCCAGCACCATCGGCAGTACGCCGGCCAGCGAGCTGATCACCGGGCCGGTCCAGCCCCGCTCCGACAGCAGCGCGGCGTGCTTGGCGCTGTCCGGGGCGACCAGCCGTACCGCGGTCATCCCGGCCTGCCGGGCGCCGGTCAACTCGCGGCTGCCGCCGTCCCCGACGTACAGACACGCTTCCGGGGGTACGCCGATCCGCTGGCACGCCGTGGCGTACATCTCGAGGTCGGGTTTGCAGGCGCCGACCTCGATGGAGAACACCGCGGCGTCCACGTAGGGGGAGAGCGGAAAGGTGGGCCAGGCGGTGGGCACCTCGTGGGTGCAGTCGCTCACCACGGCGGTACGGATCCCGCGTGACCGCAGCGTCGCCAACACCCGTACCGCGTCGGCCCGGGGGCGCAGGTGTGCCCGTTCGGCGGCCCGGCGCAGCGCGCAGGCCCGGGTCAGCTGTACGTCGGTCGGGTCGACGCCGGAGCAGTTGGCGACCCACCGCATGGTCTGCTCCATGCTGCCGCGACGTCCGCTGGCACGGTCGAAGTACGAGTCGAGCAGCACCTTCAGGTAGATGTCCGGGGGAGCTCCTAGGGCGTTGGCGACCTGGTCGTGTGCGGTGTTGCGCTGGGTGGACGAGATAGACGTGGTGAGCGTGCCGACAAGGTCGAAGAGCACGGCACGGACACCGCGCAGGGTCTTGGCGCGGGACATCGGGGCCTTCCGTAACGGGGGTGCAGGGTTTTCCGCCTGGGAGCCGCAAACCGGGCAAGTAAGACACCAGCTGTGAAGGCTCCGTACCGCACAGTAGCTACCTGCGTGTGCCGGAGGCCAGACCCTCACGGGTAGTCGTTACACGGTTTCAACCAGTTGGGGGATGATGGCCCTAGACGGGCGGACCGACCGCGGTCACGGGTCGCAGACCAGGCGCGCGTCGGCCCAGTCCGAGATGTCCCAGCTGTTGCCGTCGCCGCCGTCGGTGACGATCAGGTCGACCGTGGAGGCGCCGGCGATCTCCACGTCGACCGGCTTCGGTGCGTCCTGCCAGGTGACCAGGCCGCTGTCGTACCGCAGCTGGCCGTCGGCGAACACCTGGAAGCTGACCGAGCCGCCCGAGGACTGCACCGCGGACGCGTCGATCCCGACCACCGCCTGCAGCTGCCGGCACCCCTGCGCCGGATAGATCCGTACGTGGCTCGGCGCGTGCGCACCCAGCCCGTGCTGGTACGTCTGGTCGCCCAGGATCAGCGGGCCGCCGTCGTCCGGGCCGACGTTGCCGGTGGCCTTGTCCAGCTCCACCGGCCCCCACCCGTTCGCCACCTGCACGAACGCCAGCTCACTCAGGTAGCGCACCTCGGTCTTCGGCACGGCGGACGCCGCCGGCGGCGTACGGCTCGGCTGCGGCGCCGGACGGGACAGGTCGCCGAGCCAGTAGCCGGCGGACAGGAACACCGCCGCGGTGACCAGCAGCGCGCCGGCGTACATCAGCCAGGGATGCCGGTGGGGGGCGGGCTGCCACAGCTCTTCGGCGGGCGCCGCGGCGGGTTGCGGTGGTCGCGCCCGCCCCACCCGTGCCTCCACAGTGGACATCACCTGGGTACGCGACTGCACCGGTACCGCGAGCACCGGCACCGCCCGGGTCTCGGCGCTGCCGACCGCGCCCTGATGCCCGGCCTCGGCCCGGGGCCCTCCGTCGTCGGTGGGGGTGTCGCGCTGCGCTGCGGGACGGGCGGCCCACTCGGTGAGCAGCACCCGGAGCGTGTCGGCGTCGGGGCGCTCGCCGGGCTGCTTCGCCAGGCAGGCGGCGACCACCCGCCACAGCTCGTCGGGCATGCCGGCGGGGCGCCGGGGCGGCTCGGTGACGTGCTGGTGCACCACGGACAGCGGGTGGTCGGCGACGAACGGCGGCTGGCCGGTGACCAGCTCGTACAGCAGGACGCCGCAGGCGTACACGTCGACGGCGGCCGACGCGGTCTTGCCCACCGCCAGCTCCGGAGCCAGGTACGCCGGCGTGCCGAGCACCTCCTGCCGGCTGCTGATGGTGGCGGCGTTGGCCACCAGCCGGGCGATCCCGAAGTCGGTCAGCAGCGGGGTGGACCCGTCCCGCAGCAGTACGTTCTCCGGCTTCACGTCCCGGTGCACCACGCCGTGCGCGTGCGCGTAGCCCAGGCCGGCCGCCACCCCGGCGACCAGCCGCGCCGCGTCGACCGGCACCAGCGCCCCGCTGGAGTGCAGCCGGGCCCGCAGGTCGTGGCCGTCGATCAGGTCCATCACCAGCGCCAGTACGTCGCCCTCGACGACCAGGTCGCGCAGCCTTACCAGGTGCGGGTGCTCCAGCTTCAGCAGTACGGAGCGCTCCCGCAGGAAGCGGTTGACCACCTCGGGGCTGCTCGCCAGGTCGGGCCGCAGCAGCTTGACCGCCACCGGACCGTCCGGGCCGTCCGCCCGGAACACGGTGCCGAACGAGCCGTGGCCGATCACCGCACGGGCCAGGTAGCGGCTTCCGATGCGTACCGACACCGACATCGCGCACCTCCCCGACAAGATCGCCGTACGTGACCGGCTGCCGGTGTGATCCTGCCACGCACCGGCCAGTACGGCCCCCTCAGCCGCCCCGCCCGCCTCAGCCGCCCCGCCTGCCTCAGCCGCCCCGCCTGCCTCAGCCGCCCCGGCCGCCTCAGCCGGACCGGCCGCCTCAGCCGGAC
>JBOGDF010000449.1:0-3756 GCA_050701635.1 Micromonosporaceae bacterium
GCCGTCGCCTCCGCGGGCCGTGCCGCCGGCGCCGAGATCACCGTGGGGGCCGAGGTCGCCGCGCCGCCCGGGGTCGCCGACGCGGCGCGGATCGCCCGGGAGGTGCTCGAGGTGGCGGCGATGCTCGGGCGGCCACCCGGGGTGTACCGGCTCGACGACGTACTGCTGGAGTACCAGCTGTCCCGCCCCAGCGGCGCCCGGGACCGGCTCGCCGGCCTGCTCGACGCCCTCGACGGCCACCCCGAGCTGCTGGAAACCCTGACCGTGTTCGTACGCCGTGGCCGCGGCCGCCGTCCCACCGCGACCGCGCTGCACCTGCACCCGAACACCGTCGACTACCGGCTGCGCAAGGTCGCGTCGCTGACCGGCCTGGATCCGATGAACCCCGCGTACGCCGCGCTGCTGGAAGCCGCGCTCACCGCGCGGGCGGCGCGAGCCAGCTGACCCGGGCCGTTCGGGCCCTTGACCGGCGATCAAACCGGTCAATACGTTGTGCTGGCGATCACATCGCTCCACCACCCCCGGAGGCGATCAATGGCACGACGCTTACGTACCTTCCTTGGCCTGGCAGGGCTCACGCTCGCGATGGGCGTGATGCCGGCTGCGGCCAGCGGCGGGATCGCGATCGATGACTGCGACAACCTCGAGGCGCTCGCCGCCACCCACGAGACGGCACGTGGTGAAGGCGACCACGCGCGCGAGCCCGACCTGAACGCGACGTACAAGGAGATGCCTGCCAGCTCGATCGGCAAGGGCAAGAAGCGGTCCGCGGCGATCACCGTGCCGGTGTGGTTCCACATCGTGCACGACAACGGCGTGGGCAACGTGACCGACGCGGACGTCGAGAAGCAGATCAAGATCATGAACAACGGCTACTCCGGCGCGTACGGCGGGTACGACCAGGGCTTCCGGTTCTCGCTGGACGGCATCACGCGTACCAACAACACCGCGTGGTACAACGCGGGCCCGGGCAGCACCGGCGAGCGCGACATGAAGAAGGCGCTGCGGCAGGGCGACATGGGCACACTCAACTACTACTCGACCACCGCCGGCCCGTACCTGGGTTGGGCCTACTACCCCGGGCTGACCGACGCGCAGGCCTACCTGGACGGCCTGGTGGTCGACTGGGAGTCGATGTACAAGACCTCCGACCGGTACGCCGGGAGGTACGACCTCGGCTTCACCGCGGTGCACGAGGTGGGCCACTGGTTCGCGCTGGCGCACACCTTCGACGGCGGCTGCAACGCGCACGGCGACCACGTCGCGGACACCCCGGCGATGAAGGTGCCGACCAGCGGCTGCCCGGCCGACGGCACGAAAGACACCTGCCCGAAGGACCCGGGCTACGACCCGATCCACAACTTCATGGACTACTCGTACGACCAGTGCTACACGCAGCTGACCAAGGGCCAAGCCGAGCGCTCCCACGACTACTGGCTCGAATTCCGGGCATAGCTCGACCTGCGTGATCTTGGGGTTTTGGCTGCCCGATCGGCGCTAACGGCGACCAGAACCCCAAGATCGCCAGCACTGCCCCGCGCTCAGAGGGTGAGGGCGAGCCGGGTCGCCTGGTCGATGGCGCGTTTGGCGTCCAGCTCCGCCGCGACGTCGGCGCCCCCGACCAGGTGCACCTGCACACCGTTCACCGCGTCGGCCAGCTCCCGCGACGGCTCCTGGCCAGCGCAGATCACCACGTTGTCCACGCGGAATGTACGAGGCTCCCCCGCCACCGTGACGTGCAGCCCGGCGTCGTCGATCCGCTGGTACGCCACCCCCGGCACCAGCCGTACGCCCTTGTGCGCCAGCGACGCGCGGTGCACCCAGCCGGTGGTGGCGCCCAGGTCGGCGCCGATCCGGCTGGTCTTGCGCTGCAGCAGGTAGACCTCGCGCGGCGACGGCGCACCGTCCGGCTTCCCGACGCCACCCGGTACGTCCGCCGGGTCGGCCACGCCCCACTCGGCCCGCCACGCCGCCACGTCCAGGCTGGGGCTGTGGGAGTGGGTGAGGTATTCGCAGACGTCCACCCCGATCCCGCCGGCGCCGATCACCGCGACCCGCTTCCCCACCGGCGTCCCCTGCAGTACGTCCACATAGGAAAGCACCGACGGATGGTCGATCCCCGGGATCCGGGGGGTACGCGGGGTCACGCCGGTGGCGAGCACCACCTCGTCGTACCCCGCGAGATCGGGCGCCGAGACTCGGGTGCCGAGCTTGACGCGTACCCCCTGAAGGTCGAGCTGGCGGGCGAAATACCGCAAGGTCTCCGCGAACTCCTCCTTGCCGGGGATCCGCTTCGCGAGGTTGAACTGGCCGCCGATCTCGTGCGCGGATTCGTACAGGGTGACGGTGTGGCCGCGCTGCGCGGCGGTGACAGCGGCGGCCAGCCCGGCCGGCCCGGCGCCGACCACCGCGATCTGTTTGCGGGTCACGGTAGGGCGGAGCACCAGCTCGGTCTCGTGGGAGGCGCGCGGGTTCACCAGGCAGCTCGCGGTCTGGCGGCTGAAGACGTGGTCCAGGCACGCCTGGTTGCAGCCGATGCAGGTGTTGATCTCGTCGGTACGCCCACGGGCCGCCTTCGCCACCCACTCCGGGTCGGCCAGGAACGGGCGGGCCATCGAAACCAGGTCGGCGTCGCCGCGCGCCAGGATCGCCTCGGCGTCGGGCGGCATGTTGATCCGGTTCGACGCCATGATCGGGATGCTCAGGTGCCGCTTCAGCTTCCCGGTCAGCTCCACGAACGCGCCGCGCGGCACCGAGGTGGCGATCGTCGGCACCCGCGCCTCGTGCCACCCGAAGCCGGAGTTGACCAGGGTGGCGCCGGCCGCCTCGATCGCCTGGGCCAGCTCGACGGTCTCGTCCCAGCTCTGGCCGTCCTCGACCAGGTCCAGCAGCGAGAGCCGGTAGCTGATGATGAAGTCATCGCCCACCGCCCGCCGGGTGCGCTCCACGATCTCCACCGGCAGCCGCATCCGGTTGGCCCAGGAGCCACCCCATTCGTCGGTACGCAGGTTGGTGCGCCGCGTCAGGAACTGGTTGATGAAGTAGCCCTCGGAGCCCATGATCTCGACGCCGTCGTACCCGGCTTCGCGGGCCAGCTCGGCGCAGCGTACGAAGGCGTCGATCTGGCGGCGTACGCCCTTGCGGGTCAGCGGGACCGGCCGGAACGGCGAGATCGGCGACTTGATCGCCGACGCGGAGACCGCGAACGGGCTGTAGCCGTACCGGCCGGCGTGCAGGATCTGCAGCGCGATCGCGGCGCCGCCGTCGTGCGCCGCGTCGGTGAGCACCCGGTGCTTGCGCGCGCCGCCGCTCGAGGTGAGCGCCGACGCGAACGGGAACAGCCAGCCCTCCCAGTTGGGCGCGAACCCGCCGGTCACGATCAGCCCGACGCCGCCCCGCGCCCGCTCGGCGTAGTACGCCGCCAGCCGGTCGAAATTCGCCGTACGGTCCTCGAGCCCGGTGTGCATCGAACCCATCACAACCCGGTTGCGCAGCGTCGTGAAGCCGAGCTCGAGCGGCGCGGTCAGATGCGGGTAGCTGGTCATGTACGCCCCCCTGCCCAGTGATACTGGCCAGTACCTTACCCTTGAGTAAGGTACTCCCGGTAATGGCGCTGACCACAGCCGCCCTGGAAGCTTCAAGATCACCGTTTCGGGAACGATTGGTCTGCAAACGGGTCCTGAGCGTTCCCCAAACCGCGATCTTGGCGGTACGAGGCGGCGGCCGGCGGCGCCGGTCGGCCGGCGTGGTCAGGTG
>JBOGDF010000450.1:0-3752 GCA_050701635.1 Micromonosporaceae bacterium
CTCGAAGGCGCTGTCGGTCGGGCGCGGTTCGACCTGGCCTGCCCTCCGTTGATCCTGGAAGCCAACCATGTCGATGACCTGCTCACCGCCTACGAGACGGTGTGGAACGCCGCGCAACTCGTGCCCCCACAAGACGCCACCCGCGTCATCCTTAACGCCGCCGCGGGCGAGATCAGCGACCGGCTGCGGGACTGGAACAGCCCCGCGAACCGTCGGCAGGAGACCCGCCGCGCGGTCATCGACCGCTACAACGACGACCTCGTGCCGCGGCTTCAACGTCTGGAGGTCAGACTCGCCGAAGCGACGGGGCAGGCAAGCTGGAACGACCCGAACCTGCTGCCACCCGAACACCGATGACACCGGGTTCACCGGCGACCAGTGGGCATCCCCCTGGGTAGCGGTAACGTGTGACGCCGATGGATCTTGAAGAGTTCACCAACGTTCTCTGCGCGCTCACGATCGGCCTGCGGCACCGCATCGCAGAAGGCGAGTTCCTGGACATCACCAGCCTCTACTCAGCAGGCGAATGGCGGTACGGCCTGCGACACCTCGTAGGGGCGATCAACACCTCCGGTCTCCCGATCTACCGCTGGGAAATGGAAGACCTCGTACGTCTGTGGGCCCACATTCGCGCAGACCCCACCGAGCTGACCACGATCCCCACCATCGCCGACCACGAGAGCCCATGGGGCAGCCCGTAACGCCCAGGTCGGCTTACTGAAGCGACTTGGTGAGCATCATTGCTGCGGAGTCGTCGAGGCGTACCGTTGCGCCGGCAAGGACATGCTGACCGTCGTAGACCACGCCGCGGCCGTCTGGCAGGTATCCGCGTTTGAGGTAGAGCAGCAGCGCCGGGCCGTAGTCGGCGAACAGCCCGCATCCGAGACCGGCAGCCGTGGCCCGTTCGGCGATCAATGCCTCGGCCGTGTCCATCAACGCCGTGCCCACGCCCCGGCGGCGGTGGGACGGCAGGACGTTGAAGTCCATGATCTCCGGGATGCCGGCCACGCGGAACGGGTGGTAGCCGCTGGACCACATCACGCACACGTACCCGGCAAGGTCCCGTTCGTGCTCGGTTTCCGCGACGAACACCACGCGGGTGCTGGCGGCTTGTTCATCCAGGTAGCGCCGGTACAAGGCGGCGTCCTTACCGGGCCACGCCGCCGCCGCGAATGCCGTCACCAGTTGTTCAACGTCCGCCGAGGTGAGCCTTCGGATCCGCATGAGGGCACCGTATGGGCCGGACCCTGGCCGGGCGATTCGATTTCGTTTGGTCGCCCGCGGGTGGCAGCTTTGCCGCTCGTGAAGGATGGTCGGCTCACAGGATGCGCCACCGTGCGTTGTGACGCTGCTGTCGTAGGGCTGTGACCCGGCGGTGGACCTCTGCCGCGGCTGGGGTGCCGGGTGGGGACTTGCGTGCGTTGGTGGTGATCATTCGCAGTTCTCGTAGGTCGCGTAGCGCGGGGAAGCCGGGCCACTGTCGGATGTCGTAGTGGTAGGCGTCGGCGAAGGCGCGGTATTCGGTGTTGGGGTGCCCGAACCGTCGGCAGTGGACCTCGACGGTGGCCAGATCCCATTCGCGTGGCCCGGCAACGGCGCTGTCCCAGTCGGCGAGGACCGGTGTGGGCCCGTCCCAGAGGGCGTTGCGGTGTTGCGGGTCACCGTGGATGAGCCCTGCGGGCAGCGTGTAACTGACGGTGTTCATGTGGCGGAAGACGGTCTCGGCGTGGGCGGTGAGGAACTGGCGTTCGTCGTCGGTGAGGATGCGGCTGGTGTGGAGGGAGCGGCGGATCGCCTGGGGCGCGTCGAGGGTGCGCAGCGTGACCGGTGGTGCTGGCAGCTGGTGCAGGTGGCGTAGCAGCGCACCGAGATGGCCGGCGGTGATGGGGTGGTCGGCGGGTTGGGGCAGGTGGCGCCAGAACGTGACGGCGCACCCTGCGGCTTCGACGGGCTGTGGGATCTCGGCGGGTGTGACGGTGGGTAGCCTTTCGGCGGCGAGCCATCTGGTGAGCTCTACGGCGCGCGTGACGTGGTCGGTTGCCTGTTCGGGTCGGTGGATCTTGACGACGACGGCGTGTCGTGCCAGGTGGTACACGGCGGCGGTCTGGTGCCGCAGCAGGGTCGCGTCAGTCGGGTCGAGGCCGGCCTGTCTGCAGGCGGCGGCGAGCGCGGTGCGGGTGGCCTGCGGTGTGAAGAGTTCGTGGGTGTGGGGCTCGACGGTGCTGCTTCGGTGTGGTGGTGGACTGCTCACGAGGCCGCCGCCGCGAGCACCTCACGCAGGTCCTGGGCGGCCGGGCGGCGCCGCTCTTCGGCGGGCACGGTGCGCAGCACGTCGGAGCCTCGCCGGTGGAGTATCCCGGTGCGGTGTTCGTCCGGCACGCCGGTGATCGCGGCGACGGCGAGTTGGCAGGCGTCGTCGACGTGGCTGGCCCGCGCCATGGTGGCGGCCTGGTCGAGACGGATCAGCGCGGGGTCGATCACGAAGCTGTCCGGGCCTGACGCGTACGCCTGCAGCGCCTCGTCGTGCACGCGTTCGGCGCGTTTGGGCTCATCGAGGTGCGCGGCGGCGCCGGACATGTAGAGCATCAACCGCTTGTACGGGAAGCGGAAGGCGTCCTCGACACCGTCGTCGTCGATGGCGTCGAAGATGTCACGTGCGGCGGCCATCGCGGCGTGGGCGCGTTGCTGGTCGCCGAGTCTCGCGGCGCCGCGCGCCTCGGCCGCGGCGGCCAGCGCGCCGGCCGGGCAGGGTAGGTCGGCGACGATCGCGGCGGCTTCGGCGGCGAGACGTGCGGCTTCGGCGGGGTCGCCGTAGTAGTAGGGCAGCATGGCGGCCTGGGCGCGGACGCGGGCTTGCAGTTGCGCCTCGGTGGCTTCGTCGGCGGCGAGCCGCGCGGTGCGGTACCAGGCGCGCGCGTCGTTGATTTCACCGAGCTTCATCAGCGCGTCAGCGGCGAGGATGGACAGCTGCGCGGCCGCGGCGCACAACCGTTGTTGGATGCGGGTGGTCTGTCGCTCGGCCAGCAGGGACCGGATGCGGGTGAACTCGGCGACTACCGCGCCGAGCATGGGTAGCGGCGGCCGCCGCACATAGTCGTGGCGGTGTCCGGCGACGGTCTCGTCGATGAGGTCCATCCAGGCTGGGGTGACGGTGCCGGCCGACAGCACACGGTCCATGTCGTGGCGGTGCCGCTCGATCGCCTGCCGGACCGCCCGAGGGTCATATGCGGCGACGGCGCCAGGTGGCGCGGCGAGGCTGCGTTCGGCGGCGGCTTGCGGCGACCCGGACCTCCGCTCGTCGAGGGCATTGACGCCGGTGGCTGCGGGTGGCGTGGCCGCAGCATCGGGTGCGGGACAGGCGAGGGCGCGGAGCGCGATCTGGTCGCGTGGCGGGAGCTGGTCGAGGTCGGCGGCCGAGACGAGCCGCTCCGGGTTGGTCTGGTACACCTGCGCCAGGACGGTCAGGTTGTACACGGTCGGAGGTTTCCCGGACGCCGCGGGCCACTGCTCCAGTTTCGAGATCAGGCTGCCGTCCACGCTGGCCGCGGCGTCGCCGGTGACCCGGTTGTACGCGCCGGCGGCGGCGGACTGGGACAGGCCGCACGCATGCCGGTACGCCTGGAGCGGGTTGAACCTCCACCGGGCGCGGAACTCCTCGGCGACCTGGTCCACGCCGAGGCCCTGGCTGAGCAGCTGATCCCGCAGCGCATCGCGGTCGGGCTTGCTGCCAGCCTTGGCGCCACGTCCGGGCA
>JBOGDF010000451.1:0-3711 GCA_050701635.1 Micromonosporaceae bacterium
CTGCTCGCCCGCGGGGCGCGGGCTGCGTGTGCCGCGCCGGGACCCGTCCGGGCGGTCGGGCTTGGCGGGTTCGTCGTCGAGGCGGAGGGTGAGGGAGATCCGGTTGCGCGGTACGTCGACCTCGAGCACCTTGACGCGTACCACGTCCCCGGACTTGACCACATCGCGCGGATCCTTCACGTACGTGTGGGACATCGCCGAGACGTGGACCAGACCGTCCTGGTGCACCCCGACGTCGACGAACGCGCCGAACGCCGCCACGTTGGTGACCACGCCTTCCAGCACCATGCCGGGGGAGAGGTCGGAGACCTTCTCCACGCCGTCGGCGAAGCTGGCGGTACGAAACTCCGGCCGCGGGTCGCGCCCCGGCTTCTCCAGCTCGGTGAGGATGTCGGTAACGGTCGGTACGCCGAACCGGTCGTCGACGAAGTCGGTCGGCTTCAGCTTCCGCAGCACCGTGCCGTTGCCGATCAGGGCGCTGATGTCCGACCCGGTCGCGGTCAGGATGCGGCGTACCACCGGATAGGCCTCGGGGTGCACCGCGGAGCAGTCCAGCGGGTCCTCCCCCCCGGTGATCCGCAGGAAGCCGGCGCATTGCTCGTACGCCTTCGGGCCGAGCCGGGGCACCGCCTGCAACGCGCGCCGGGTACGGAACGCGCCGTGCTGGTCGCGGTGCAGCACGATGCTCTCGGCGAGCCCCGGGCCGATCCCGGAGACCCGGGTGAGCAGCGGCGCGGACGCGGTGTTGACGTCGACGCCGACCGCGTTCACGCAGTCCTCGACCACCGCGTCGAGCGAGTGCGACAGCTTCCCCTCGGCCAGGTCGTGCTGGTACTGGCCGACCCCGATCGAGCGCGGATCGATCTTGACCAGCTCCGCGAGCGGGTCCTGCAGCCGGCGGGCGATCGAGACCGCGCCGCGCAGCGAGACGTCCAGCTCCGGCAGCTCCTCCGACGCGTACGCCGAGGCCGAGTAGACCGACGCGCCGGCCTCGGAGACCACGATCTTGGTCAGCCCGAGGTCGGGGTGCCTGCCGATCAGCTCGGTGGCGAGCTTGTCGGTCTCCCGGGACGCCGTACCGTTGCCGATCGCGACCAGCTCCACGCCGTGCTTGCGCGCCAGTGCGGCCAACAGCTCGATCGACTCGTCCCACTTCCGCTGCGGTACGTGCGGAAAGATCGCGCCGGTGCCGAGCACCTTGCCGGTGGCGTCCACCACCGCCACCTTCACCCCGGTACGGAATCCCGGGTCCAGCCCCATGGTGCAGCGGGCGCCGGCCGGCGCGGCGAGCAGCAGGTCCCGCAGGTTGCTGGCGAACACGCGCACCGCCTCGTCCTCGGCGGCCTGCCAGAGCCGGCCCCTCAGGTCGATCCCGAGCTTGACCAGGATCCGGGTACGCCACGCCCAGCGCACGGTGTCCCCGAGCCAGGGATCGGCCGGCCGGCCCCGGTCGGCGACGCCGAAGCGCGCCGCGATCGCGATCTCGTACCGGGAAGGATCGTCAGCCGGCTCGGCCGGCTCGGCTGAGAAGGTCAGGTCGAGCGCGTCCTCCTTCTCGCCCCGGAACAGCGCCAGGATCCGGTGCGAGGGCAGCTTCGGGTACGGCTCGTCGAAGTCGAAGTAGTCCGAAAACTTGGTGAACTTGGCGTCTGTCGTGGCGCCGCTGCGTACCCGGGAAACCAGCCGGCCCCGGGTCCACATGGTCTCGCGCAGCTCGCCGATCAGGTCGGCGTCCTCGGCGAACCGCTCCACCAGGATCGCCCGAGCGCCCTCCAGCGCGGCGGCCGGGTTGGCCACCTGGTCGGTGACGTACCCGGCGGCGGTCGCCACCGGGTCCAGCGAGGGGTCGGCGAGCAGCGCGTCGGCGAGCGGCTCCAGCCCGGCCTCCCGCGCGATCTGCGCCTTGGTACGCCGCTTCGGCTTGTACGGCAGGTAGATGTCCTCGAGCCGCGCCTTCGTCTCGGCGCCCATGATCGCCGCGGCCAGCTCGTCGGTCAGCTTGCCCTGGTCGCGTACCGACTCCAGGATCGCGGTACGCCGCTCCTCCAGCTCGCGCAGATACCGCAACCGGTCGTCGAGCGTACGCAGCTGCGCGTCGTCCAGCCCGCCGGTCACCTCCTTGCGGTAGCGGGCGACGAACGGCACCGTGGCGCCGCCGTCGAGCAGGGTCACCGCGGCGGTGACCTGGTGCTCGCGTACCCCGAGTTCGTCGGCGATCCGCTGGTGCAGGGCCGCTGGTTCAGACACTCCGCCTCCTGATTCGACTGCGCGGGCCGGTACGGCTCTGGCCTTGCCCGGGCGGGTGCCATTGTGCCGTCCGGCTCCGACACATCGGTCGGCGGACACGCGGCCCACTGGCCCTTCTCAATGCCGCTGAGTGAGTGCGTCTGCGATCGCCGCGGCGATCGGCAGCCCCGTGGCGTCCTGTAGCCAGGCCCATTGACCGTTGGGGTTGGGGCTGACCCCGTCCTGACCAACACACCGAACGTGTCCGTCAGGACGGGTCAGCCCCAGTTCGCGCAGCCGTTCCTCAATGCTCGCCACAGGCTGAACCCCTACAACCGTCAATGATCATGAACGACTCACGCGGCAGCAGGAAGCACCCTGGCGATCTTGCGGCCGACCTTGAGATACAGCCGCACGTCCTGTGTGAGGTGCTCCGAGACGACCTCGGTCACCGGTTGGCGGAGTGTTTCCTCGGTGAGCGTGATGGTGCGCTGGTCGGCGTCGGCTGCCTCGATCACCAGGCGGAGACCGTTCTGCTGGGCGATTCGTCGTGCGGCGCCGAGGCTCGGGGTGAAAGCGAGGTGGCGGCTGATGAGTGCGCCGAGGAGTTCGCTCCCGTGCTCGTCCACCGACACGGTCGGCAGGTTCTCCACCTCGCCGAGGCTCCGTTTCGAGAAGCGAGCGGTGAACTGGCGGCGTGCCTCCCAGGCCGCGTCGAGGCCGTGGATCGCTGCCACCACTTCACCCGCCAGGATGTGCTTGACAGCCATGGGGTGCGAGGTGCCGTCTTCGCGCCGCTTGGCCACCACCTGGATCTCGGGGTCGGTCCACTCGGTGAGCTGGCGCAGGTAGGGCTCGATGAGGTGGTCCGGGATGGACATGAGCCGGCCGTAGACATCGTCGGGGCTGGCCGTAAGACCTACGTAGTTGCCCTTGCTCTTGCTCATCTTCGCGCCGGTGCCGTCGGTGCCTTCGATCAGGGACGTCGTGATGACGAGTTCGGGGCGCTGGTCGGAGATCTCCATGACCTTGCGGCACATCTGCATGTTGAGGAGCTGGTCCACGCCACCGAGTTCGACGTCCGCGGTGATCGCGACGGAGTCGAGCGCCATCACCACCGAGTAGACGAACTCGGCTACAGACAGGCCGTGACCAGCCGCCAGGCGGTTGCGGAAGTCCTCGCGCTGCAGCGACATCGAGACCGGCACGCGGGCGAGGATCTCTACGAGCTGGGGCAGCCGGATCTCGTTGAGCCACTCACCGTTGAAGCGAAGGTCCGCCCGGCCGAAGTCGATGAAGGGACTGACCTGCTGTTGGTACGTGCTCAGGTTGCGCGCGATGTCCTCGTCGGTGAGCGCGGGCCGCTCGTCTGAACGTCCGGACGGGTCACCGATCTTGGCGGTGACATCACCGATGATGAAGACCACGTGGTGGCCCATGCGCTGGAGCCGGCTGGCGATGATAATCGGTACGGCGTGACCGATG
>JBOGDF010000452.1:0-3690 GCA_050701635.1 Micromonosporaceae bacterium
ACGTGTCCAGTACGAGGCCCTGGTTGGTCAGCGAGTGCTCGGCCTCCTCGGCCACCGCCGACGCGAACGCGGCCCGATCCCGGATGATCTCCTCGACGGTGAGCCGGCCGACGATGGCCCGCAGCGCGCCGGCGAGCACCTCCTCGGTGAAACCGTCGATCTCCTCCTGCTGGTGCAGGAACCGCTGCGCCGCGGCACGGATCGAGTCCTCCGTACCGCCGACCTTGACGATGGCGACGCCGTGCAGGTCGGCGCGGATGCCCTGCTTGCTCACCGCGGCCCGGATCTGTACGGAGATCCGCCGGCTCGACAGGTCGAGCCGGTGCAGTCGCTGCACCACCGGCAGTACGAAGATCGACGCGCCCATCACGACCTTCTGGCCGGACAGGTCGGTGAGCGTACGCCCGTCTACGCCCTGGGTGGAGCGGCCCTTGCGTCCGGTCACGATGAAGGCTTCGTTGGGCCCGGCGACCTTGATCCGGGACAGTACGAACAGGATGAGGAACACGAACAGCAGCACAGCGCCGCCGATCGCCATGACAAATGCGGTCATCGTCCGTCCTTGGTAGTGGTGGATGGGAGTACGAGGGGGATGTGGTGCGGGGTCTGCGGGCCGCGTACGGCGGGTCTCAGCCGTCGGGTAGCAGCGTCTCGGTGGGTTCGACGACGACGCTGGTCTCCGTGGGAGCGCTGATCACGAAGATCGCGCTGCCGGCGGGGATCGGCTGTTCGGCGCGGGCGTTGTACTTGATCTGCTGCCCGGCCAGCGAAAGCCGCACCTCGCCGTACCCGTCGGCGGGGATCCGGGTGAGTACGACACCGGAGGCGCCGAGCAGGTCCTGCCGGGTGAGGGTGGCGTCGGTACGCATGTCCATCACCGCGCGGGTGAGCCGGATCGCGAGCCAGGCCGCGGGTATTGCGGCGATCAACCCGGCGACCACCGCGATCAGCAGCGTCAGGCCGCCGAGGTCGGGCAGTAGCGCGGAGGCGGCCTCGGCGCCGAAGCCGAACGCGCCGAGGAACGCCGCAATCGTCGCCACCGAGAACGGCCCGTCGGCGTCGAAGTCGCCGAGCTGCAGCAGCTCGCCGAACAGCAGAGAGGCGGCGAGAATCGCGAGACCGACCCCACCGATGATCAGGAAGACTGTTGTCACTGACCCTGTCCCCGTTCTGGACGGTCAGCCTCCGACCGCCCAGCTCAAATGTAGCCGGGCCCGGCGAGCGCCCACGGCCCCACGGCCCGACCGGAGCGCCGGCTGACGCGGGAGTGGCCCGGGCCGATACCGGCCCGGGCCACCCACCTGCGGGAGGACAGTCAGTACGCGCTGGACGGGATCCAGTCGTTGTAGCCGAAGCCGGTGGTGCCGGTCTGGGTCTCCCAGCGCCACTGCTGCCTGGTGTCGGCGCCGTTGCAGCTGACCAGCCGGACCCGGGTGTCCGCGCGGAGGTCGGCGACCCCGAGGCACAACGACGGCACCAGCCTGCTGCGGATCAGGGCGCCGTCGAAGGTCCACTGCTGGTTGCTGGTGCCGCGGCAGTCGTACACGATCAGCATCTTCCCGGCCGCCACACCGCCTTCGGCGTCGGCGCAGCGGTCGTGGGTGAGCTCGATGTGCAGCGACGAGTCGGCGCTGTCGTACCACCAGCCCTGGTTGCTGCCGCCGTGGCAGCTCCACTGCAGCAGGTCGTACGTGTTCCGCGTCGAGTAGCCCTGCGAGTCGACGCACAGCCCGGACGCGACGTTACGTAGCTGCCGGAAGCTCATCAGGCCGGAGTACAGCCGGGTGGCGTTGGACGAGCGCGGGTCGACGCAGGTGCCGGTCTGCGACGTAGACCCGTAGAACGCGCCCATGCAGGCGCCGAACGCCCCGTGCCCCTGGTAGTTGGGGTGCCAGGACTGCCGGTACGTGTTCGGGTTGGTCAGGTCGGAGCCGGGCGCGATAGTGACCCCGGAGACCCAGGTGGTCTGCTCGCACGGCTCATGCCCGTGGAACAGCCGGCTGTTGTCGAGGTAGCGGACGCCGGAGTCGAGCGCGGCTTTGCGTACGGCGCGTTCGAACAGCGGGACCACCTTGTTGCGCCCGATCGCCATGTCCTTGAGGTAGAGCAGGCAGCCGCCGTCGTACCAGCCGGGGAAGTTGGGGTTGTCCTCCACGTCCGGGGAGACCGGGCTCGGGTAGCCCATCACCACGATCTGGTAGTCGCCGGAGAGGTAGCCGGCGTCGGTCATGGTCTGCTTGACGCTGCCGACCGCGGTCTTCAGCTTGTCCCCGGAGACGGTCACCCGGGCCTGTACGGAGTTGGTGTAGTCCGGCCAGCAGTTGCCCCGGAACGTGACCCGCCGGATCGTGCAGTCGGTCATCACGGGGCCGAATTCGATGCCGCCGGAGTCGTTGGCGCTGGCCACGATCCAGATCAGCTTCAGGTGCGTGTTGCGCGCCTTGATCGCCAGGTAGTCGCCCTGGTTCAGCTCGTCCCACTGGCGTACGCCGCTGCCGTACTTCAGGTTCTCGGTGGTGGCGCCCGAGCAGGCCAGGTTGTACGTCGCGTCGACCCGGATCCCGGTGCGGTGGATCGCGGCGGCCTTCGCGCGGTGGCACCAGTTCTCGTCGCCGTCACCGTCGTCGTCGCCGTTGGTGCCGGTCTCGTACGGGCCTTCGCCTTCGCCGGAGATCTCGCTGTCGCCCATGCTGGCGATCGCGGTCTTGCGCTGGTTGATCGGCCGGATCTCGGGGCTGCCGTACAGGGTGGTGGCTTCGCGGGCCCGGATCGTCTCCAGCTCGGCGGGCAGCGGCTGGATGGTGGCCGCGCCCGGGTGTTCGACCGCGGCGCCGGCGGGGGCGCCGGCGGCGACCGCCAATGCGGTCGTGGCGAGCAGGGTGGTCACGGTTCGTCGGAGCCAGTCAGGTCGGCGCATCGTCGCGTCCTTTCCGCCGGGGGTACGGGGTGAGGGCGGTGCCGGTGGTGCGGCGCGGAGCTGGGGAGGGGTACCGAACGTGACGCAGAGAGTAGCTACTCACGAGTAGTCGCGAAAGAGTCTCACCTAATGCCGAGGGTGTTCCCGCGTGTTCCCGCGTGTTCCCGCGTGCTCCGGCGTGCCGAGACTGCACATGTGTCGTACCGGAGCGGGATGATGGCGGCATGCGGTGGACCGTGGTGAGCACACCGCTCACCGAGTTGCTGGTCGGGGCGGACGAGGGCGGCGTGTGTCGGGTCGGCCTCGGGTTCCACGCCGACCGGTCGCCGCCCGGGCCGCGCGCCGACCACGATCCGGTGCTGCGGGAGGCGTCGGCGCAGCTCACGGCGTACGCCGCCGGCGAGCTGACCGACTTCACGCTGCCGCTGTCGATCCGGCGCGGCAGCGGGTTCGAGCGGTCGGTGTGGGAAGCGCTGTGCGAGATCCCGTACGGCGAGACCTGCAGCTACGGTGCGATCGCGAAGCAGGTCGGCGACCCCGACGCCGCGCGGGCCGTCGGTGTCGCCAACAACCGCAACCCGATCGCGATCGTGATCCCGTGCCACCGCGTGATCGGCGCCGACGGCAAGCTGGTCGGCTACGGCGGCGGCCTAGACCTGAAGCGCAAGCTCCTCGAGCTGGAAGCCCGCGTCACCATCGAACGCAACTTCGCCTTCTAGCCCCCGCCCGCGCCCGCGCCGCGCGCCGCCCGCGCCGCTCCCGCTCGTGTCGCC
>JBOGDF010000453.1:0-3672 GCA_050701635.1 Micromonosporaceae bacterium
GGCCAGCGTGCTGCGCGCCGCGCCGGTGGTACGCAGCCGCGCCAACCAGCTCCGGATCGTCGCGACGTCGAGCTGCCCGGGATCGCTGTGCCCCAGCCGCTGCGCGTGGTCGCACAGCGACACCACATCGCCCAGGTAGCCCCGTACGGTGTGCGGCGACCGGCCACGCTCACTGACCAGGTGCCGCTCGAAACCGGCGACGGCATCCCGCATCGCCGCCGGCAACTCCGCTCGGGTCCGTTCGGTTGACCTGACCGCCACGTGTCGTACGGTCCGGCCCGGCGGTGCCGTACGTCAAGCCGCCGCGCCGTCACCGCCGTACGCGTGAATTTCGCGCTATCCCGCACAGGGCCGTGCTCGGGCGTCGGGTGCCGCGGCCGCTGCGAATTCGCGTGCGCGTAGCACGGTCGGCGGGTGGGCGCCAGTTCGTCCACAGACCCCTCAGTTATCCACATTTCGCTATATCCGCGCTTCCGTCACAGGCCGCGGACCATGCATCGTTCCGGTGCCCTCCGCTGGCGACCCGCCGGCAGGAGCGGCCCGACGGAGGTGGGACGAGTGGCGGCACGACGCGCGCAGGACGCGGTCGCGGCGTACGGCGAGCGGGTGGCGACCCGGCATCTGATCACCGAGGGGATGCAGATCCTGGACCGCAACTGGCGGTGCCGGCACGGCGAGATCGACATCGTGGCCAGGGACGCCGACAACCTGGTGTTCTGCGAGGTGAAGACCCGCCGCTCGACCAGCTACGGCACGCCCGCCGAGGCGGTGGTCGCCACCAAGGCGCGCCGGCTGCGCCGGCTCGCCGCGGCGTGGTTGGAGGCCAACGACGTACACGCGCCGGGGATCCGGTTCGACGTGATCGGTGTGGTGCCGCGCCGGGCCGGCGCCGCCGCGGTCGAGCACCTGCGGGGTGCGTTCTGATGGCGTACGCGAAGGCGCTGTCCGTCGGGCTGATCGGGCTGGACGGGCACGTGGTCGAAGTGGAGGCCGACCTGGCGCAGGGCATCCCGAGCTTCGTACTCTCCGGCCTGCCCGACGCGACGGTCTGCCAGGCCCGCGACCGGGTACGCGCCGCCGTCGTGAACAGCGGCGGCTCGTGGCCCAACCGGCGGATCACCGTGAACCTGCTGCCGGCGTTCGTGCCGAAGCGTGGATCCGGGTTCGACCTCGCGGTGGCGGTCGCCGTGCTGGGCGCCGACTCCGCGGTGCCCACCCGCGAGCTGGGCGGCACCGTGCTGATCGGCGAGCTCGGGTTGGACGGCTCGATCCGGCCGGTCAGCGGCGTACTACCGGCGGTGCTGGCCGCGCGCCGGGCCGGCGTACGCCGTGCGATCGTGCCCGCGGCCAACGTACGGGAAGCGCAGCTCGTACCGGGGATGGCGGCGGTCGGAGTGACGTGCCTGCGGCAGCTGGTGGCCGCCCTGCGAGGGGAGGTCGAGCTGCCCGCACCGCCTCCGCTCGAGCCACCGGCGGAGGACCTGTCGCTGCCGGACCTGCGCGACGTGGTGGGCCAGCAGAGCGGGCGCCGTGCCCTGGAGGTGGCGGCCGCCGGGGGCCACAACATCGCGTTCTTCGGCTCCCCCGGCAGCGGCAAGACGATGCTCGCCGAGCGGCTGCCGTCGATCCTGCCGCAGCTCGACGACGACGAGGCACTGGAAGTCACCGCGGTGCACTCGGTGGCCGGCCTGCTGCCCGCCGAGACACCACTGATCCGCCGCCCGCCGTTCCAGGCGCCGCACCACACCGCCAGCTGCGCTGCGCTCGTCGGCGGCGGCTCCGGCCTGGCGAGGCCCGGCATGGTGACCCTGGCGCACCGCGGCGTGCTGTTCCTGGACGAGGCGCCCGAGTTCGCTCCCTCGGTGCTGGACGCGCTGCGCGAGCCGCTGGAGAAGGGCGAGATCGCGCTCGCCCGGGCCCGCGGCGGCACCCGCTATCCGGCCCGGGTGCAGCTGGTGCTGGCCGCCAACCCGTGCCAGTGCGCCGGTCCGGGCGGCGACCAGGAGTGCACCTGTACGGCGACCGCCCGGCGCCGCTACCTGGGACGGATCTCGGGTCCGCTGCTGGACCGGGTCGACATCCAGATCGAGCTGCTGCCCGTGGGCGCCACCGATCTGCTGGCCGAGTGCGACGCGGAGCCCTCGGCGGCGATCGCCGAGCGGGTGATGAAGGCCCGCTCGGTCGCCTCCGAGCGCTGGGCGAGATCGGGTCACGCCTGGCGTACCAACGCCGAGGTGCCGGCCAGCGAGCTGCGCGGTGCCCGATGGCGTCTCCCCCGCGCGGTGACCCTGCCGGCCGAACGCCAGGTGGATCGCGGCCTGCTCTCCGCCCGCGGCTATCACCAGCTGCTCCGGCTGGCGTGGACGCTCGCGGACCTGGCCGGGCGCGACCGGCCCGACATCGGTGACATCGGAGAGGCGACAGTGCTGCGGATACGGGGGCTGCGATGAGTACGTACGAGGAGGTCAAGCTCGCCAGGATCACGCTGGCGCACCTGGTCGAACCGGGCCGGCGGGATCTGGCGGAGTTGATCGACAGCCACGGGCCGGTGGAGGCGCTGGAGCGGCTCCGGGCCGGTGAGGAGTCCGGATCGCTGGCCGGGGCGATGGAGCGGCGCGGCGAGGAAACCAGCCGGGCGGTCGACCAGATCGTGGCGCACGGGGCGCGGCTCGGTGCCCGGGTGGTGATCCCCGAGGACGAGGAGTGGCCGCGCCAGCTCACGGACCTGCTTCCGGTCTGCCGCCGCGAGGAGTCCGACATCGGCCCGCCGATCTGTCTGTGGGTACGCGGCGTCGCGCGGCTCGACGACGTGTGGGAGCGGTCCGTCGCGGTGGTCGGCGCCCGGGCGTCCACCGACTACGGCGTGCACGTAGCCAGTGAACTGGGATTCGGGCTCGCCGACCGCGGATGGACCGTGGTGTCCGGTGGCGCGTACGGGATCGACGCGGCGGCTCACCGGGGCGCGATGACCGCCGGTGGGTCGACCGTGGCGGTGTTCGCGTGCGGCATCGACAACGCCTATCCGGTGGGCCACGTCGGGCTGTTCGAACGGATCGCCGATCATGGGCTGCTGGTCAGCGAGTGGCCGCCGGGGACAACCCCACAACGACACCGGTTCCTGGTACGCAACCGCGTGATCGCGGCGGCCACCCGGGGCACTGTCCTGGTGGAGGCGGCCGCCCGCAGCGGAGCCCGCGCCACACTGAACCGGGCCCGCCGGCTGGGGCGGGCGACGATGGCGGTGCCCGGGCTGGTGACCTCCGCGATGAGCGTCGGCGCGCACATCGAGCTACGGGAGGGCAACGCCCGGCTGGTCACCAGCACCGACGAGGTGGTCGAGGAGGTCGGACGGATCGGCGACGACCTGGCGCCGGTGCCGCGTGGCGGCGAGCAACCACGGGACGGCCTCAGTCCGCAGATGGCGCAGGTGCTGGACGCGCTGCCGGCGAGTACGCCCGCGGCTCCCGACGAGCTCGCCACCGAAGCGGGAATGCCGATCAGCGAGGTGAACCGGTCACTCCCGTTGCTGGTGCTCGCGGGCATGGCCGACGAGGTGGACGGACGTTACCGGCTGGCTCGAAGCCACCAGGCGCCCAGCTCGGCCGCGTACCGGCCCCGGCCGAAGATCCGCTAACGCGGCCGCCGCGCGGTGGCGTGAGGTGCTGCCGGCGC
>JBOGDF010000454.1:0-3656 GCA_050701635.1 Micromonosporaceae bacterium
GTGCTGTGCAACCTGCTCAACCCGCAGCGGTTGATCGTGGGCGGCGAGCTGGCGGCCGCCGGTGAGCTGCTGCTGGACCCGATCCGGGAGCTGCTGGCCCGGCAGACCCTGCCCCGCACCGCCGAGCAGGTCGACGTGGTGCTCGCCGAGCTGGGCGAGTGGTCCGCGGTACGCGGCGCGCTCGCCACCGTGGTCCGCTCCGCCGCGTCGTTCGACGACGAAGCCCAGCTCGCCTGACGCCCAGAGCTGCCCGCGACCGCCGATGCCGGGGCGGCCGCTCGGCCTCGCCGATGGCCCCGTACCCCTGAAGGTAGTTTTGAGGTCGAACAAATGACAGGCCAATTTCGGTTTCTTGTCTTCAACTCTTGACGACAAGACCCGTGAGCCGCTTCACTCTCCGGTAGCCGGCTCGGCACGCCGGCGCACATCCGGCCAGGAGGCTTGCTATGCGGCTCACCAGGAATATTCCACGCGGACTGATCGCCATCGGCCTCGCCGCGATCTTGTCCGGTACGGCGGCTTGCGCCAGCGACGATCAGCCCGGCGGCGGCGAGTCCGTCGACAAGGGCTTCAAGATCGGCCTGCTGCTCCCCGAATCCAAGACCACGCGGTACGAGTCCTTCGACCGCCCGTTGATCGAGAAGAAGCTCAAGGAGCTGTGCCCCAAGTGCGAGGTGCTCTACCAGAACGCTGACCAGGACCCGACCCGGCAACAGTCACAGGCCGAGGCGATGCTGACCCAGGGCGTGAAGGTGCTGATACTGGACGCGGTGGACGCGAAGGCCGCCGGCGGCATCGTGAACCAGGCGAAGGACCAGAAGGTCCCGGTGGTGGCGTACGACCGGCTCGCCACCGGCCCGGTGGACCACTACGTGTCGTACGACAACCGCAAGGTCGGCGAGGTGCAGGGCCAGGCGCTGCTGGACGCGCTGAGCGCCAAGGGCGATCCCAAGCAGGGCAAGATCGTCATGATCAACGGCGCGCCCACCGACCCGAACGCCGCCGACTTCAAGGCCGGCGCGCACTCCGTACTCGACGGCAAGGTCACCATCGGCAAGGAGTACGACACCCCTGACTGGTCGCCGGACAAGGCGCAGCAGGAGATGGAGCAGGCCATCACCGCGCTCGGCAAAGACAAGATCACCGGGGTGTACGCCGCCAACGACGGCACCGCGGGCGGCGCCATCGCCGCGATGAAGGGCGCCGGCATGGACAAGCTCCCGCCGATCACCGGTCAGGACGCCGAGCTCGCCGCGATCCAGCGCATTCTCGCTGGTCAGCAGCACATGACGGTCTACAAGGCGATCAAGCCGGAGGCCGACATCGCGGCCGAGATGGCGATCGCACTGGCCACCGGCGAGAAGTACGCCGGCGAGACCACCACCAAGGACAACGGCGACGTGAAGGTGGCGTCGGTGCTGCTGGAGCCGGTGTCGGTGACCAAGGAGAACGTGAAGGACACGATCATCGCCGACAAGTTCTACACCGCCGAACAGATCTGCACCGGGGAGTACGCCAAAGCCTGCGCGGCGGCCGGCGTCTCTTAGCGACCTCGCGGCAGCGGGGCTCGTGGTGGCGGGCCCCGCACCCCAGCCAGGCTCGGGCGGCCGGTGAGAACCCCTGGCCGCCCGGGCCCCCCACCGTAGAAGGGCCCACCGCAAGCGCCCACCCCCACACGCCCACCCGACCCGCCCCACCAAGCGCCCACCGAAGCGCCCGCCGGAACCAGGAGGTCGAGCCATGTCCCGTCGTGAAGCCAAGCTCGGATCGAGATCCCTGGCAGCTTTCCTGCTGACTCTGGTGACCGCATTGTCGCTGGTCGTCCTGGGCGCTCCCCCGGCCGTGGCGGCGGCCGGCTGCACCTCCACCGCGGACTGCCTGGCCAAGCTGACCCTGGAGGAGAAGGCGGGTCAGATGACGCAGGTCGCGCACAACTACCTGATGCGCAACAAGAGCGACATCACCCGGTACGGCATCGGCTCGCTGCTCTCCGGCGGTGGCGGCGGCCCGAACGGCGCGGCCGGCGGCACCGCCGCGCAGTGGGCCGACATGTACGACGACTACCAGCGGTACGCGCTGAACAGCCGCCTCGGCATCCCCCTGCTGTACGGCGTCGACGCCGTACACGGGCACAGCAACGTGTACGGCGCCACGATCTTCCCGCACAACATCGGCCTGGGCGCTACCCGGGACCCGTTGCTGGTGCAGCGGGCGCAGCAGGTCACCCGCAACGAGGTGCTCGGCACCGGCATCGACTGGACCTTCGCACCCTGCGTCTGCGTACCGCGGGACGACCGCTGGGGCCGCACGTACGAGGGGTTCGGCGAGACCCCCGCGATCGCCGGCTCGCTGGGTACGGCGTCGGTACGCGGATTCCAGGGCGCCGCGATCGGCCCGGACACGATCGTCGCCACCGCCAAGCACTACGTCGCCGACGGCGGCACCGCGGGCGGCGTAGACCAGGGCGACGCCCGGATCAGTGAGGCGGAGCTGCGGGCGGTCCACCTACCGCCGTATCGGGACGCGATCGCCGCCGGCGTCGGGTCGATCATGGTCTCGTACAGCAGCTGGAACGGGCTCAAGATGCACGAGCACTCGTACCTGATCAACGACGTACTCAAGGGCGAGCTGGGGTACCGGGGGCTGGTGGTCTCGGACTGGGCGGGCGTGAAACAGCTCCCCGGCAGCACGTACGCCGAACAGCTGCGGAAGGCGATCAACGCCGGGATCGACATGATCATGGTCCCGGACGACTACGTGGGCACCATCTCCGGCATCGTCAACGAGGTGAACGCAGGCCGGATCAGCATGGCCCGGATCGACGACGCGGTCGGCCGCATCCTCGATCTGAAGTTCGCGCTGGACCTGTTCAACAAGCCGTTCACGGACCGCTCGTACACGTCGCTGGTGGGCTCGCAGGCGCACCGCGACGTGGCCCGCGAGGCGGTACGCAAGTCCCTGGTGCTGCTCAAGAACCAGGGCGCGCTGCCGCTGTCGCGTACCGGTGGCCAGAAGATCGTGGTGGGCGGCAAGACCGCCGACAACCTCGGCTACCAGCTGGGCGGCTGGTCGATCACGTGGCAGGGCGGCAGCGGCGACACCACCGTCGGCACCACCGTCTGGGAGGCGCTCCAGAAGGCCACCGCCGGTACGGACGTCCGGCTGAAGTACGTCGGCACGCGTACCCGGCAGCGGTACAGCGGGGATATCGGGATCTGGGTGGGAGGCGAGACCCCGTACGCCGAAGGGCAGGGCGACAACGCCACGCTGGGGCTCGGCGCCGACAACCTGGGCCAGCTGCGGGACATCTGCGCCCGTACCACCGTATGCATTGCGATCTTGATTTCCGGCCGGCCGCTGATCGTCAACGACGCCCTCGGTACGGCGGACGCGTTCGTCGCGGCGTGGCTGCCCGGTACGGAGGGCGAAGGGATCACCGACGTCCTCTTCGGCGCCCACAACTTCACCGGAACGCTGCCCGTCACCTGGCCGTCCTCGGTCACCCAGGAGCCGATCAACGACGGCGACGGCCAGACCCCGCTGTTCGGCCTGGGATACGGCCTGACCTACCCATGACGCCCAACGAAGTCGAGGATGGACGCGACGCCGCCGCGCCCGAAGGAGATGAGCGTGACAACACCTGTGCTGTCACTGTC
>JBOGDF010000455.1:0-3636 GCA_050701635.1 Micromonosporaceae bacterium
CTGTACGTGGCCGCGATCGAGACCTCGGTGCCGGCGTTCCGCTACAACCTGCGCCCGATCCTGCTGCTCGCCGTCGGGTTGGTGCTGTTCACCGCCGCCGCGGTCGGGTTCACGCTGCACGCGGTGGCCGCCACCGCGGTGGCGCGCCGGGTCGGGCTGCCCCGCCGGATGGTCACCATCCTGGAAGGCGAGAGCCTGGTCAACGACGCCACCGCGCTGGTCGTGCTGCGGATGGCGGTCGCCGCCGCGGTCGGCCAGGCGGTCAGCGTCACGGACTTCGCCGGCGGGCTGGCGCTGGCGGCGTTCGGCGGGGTGGCGGTCGGCGCCGCGGCGGCGTGGGCGCTGGCGTGGCTGCACCGGCGTACCAGCGAACCGTTGTTCGACAATTCATTGAGCCTGCTGACACCGTTCGTGGCGTTCGGCGCGGCGGAGGCGATCCACGCCTCCGGGGTGGTCGCGGTGGTGGTCACCGGGCTCTACCTCGGGCATCGCTGGCCGGTGCTGATGTCGGCCGCGTCCCGGCTGCAGATGCAGGCGTTCTGGGACATGGTGCGGTTTCTGCTGGAGGGCGCGGTGTTCCTGCTGGTGGGGCTGCAGCTGCGGCAGATCATCGACGGCCTGCGGATGCCGCTGGGCACCGTGGCGGCGGCCACCGTGGCGGTGGTGTTCGTGGTGATCGCGGCCCGGTTCGTGTGGCTGTATCCCGCGACGTACCTGACGAAACTGGTGCCGGGGAGCCGCCAGACGCCGCCGCTGCGGGTGCCGACCGCGATCGGTTGGGCCGGGATGCGCGGCGTGGTCACGCTGGCCGCGGCGTTCTCCCTGCCGCTGACCACCGACGCGGGGGCGCCGTTCCCCGGGCGTGAGCTGTTCCTGTGGCTGGCGTTCGCGGTGATCGGAGTGACGCTGCTGGTGCAGGGCACCACGCTGTCCGCCGTGATCCGGAGGCTGCGGATCGTGGGCGACGACCGTACCCAGGATCTGCTGGCAGAGGCGTCGGTGCAGCACGAAGCCAGCCAGGCGGCGCTGGCCCGGCTCGAGACCGAGTCCACGGGCGCTCCGGACGAGGTGGTGCAGCGGCTGCGTACCCAGGCGGAGAATCGTGCCAACCAGGTCTGGGAGCGGTTGGGATCACAGGAACGGGAGACCCCGGTGACGGCGTACCGCCGGCTGCGCCGATCTATGTTGGAGGCCGAGCGTGAGGTGTTCCGTGCCGCACGTGACACGGGCCGCATCCCGGAGGACGTGATGCACCGGGCGCAGCGTGACATGGACCTCGAAGAGTCGATTTTGACCAAGGAATGATCCGGGAGTACGAGTGAGCTGCGCCGACCTGAAGGACGCACCATCCGGCGTGACGCCGAGCGGTGAGGGCTGTGCCGAGTGCCTGACGTTGGGCCGCGACGACTGGGTGCACCTGCGGCTGTGCCTGAGCTGCGGCCAGGTCGGCTGCTGCGACTCCTCGCCGCTCAAGCACGCCAGCGCCCACTTCCGGGACAGCCAGCATCCGGTGATGCGCTCGTACGAGCCCGGCGAGACCTGGCGCTGGTGCTACGTACACCAGCAACTCGGCTGACGGCCGGCACGGCTCAGACGCCGCCTGGCAGCGTTCTCCGCGCCTTGCGTGACCTCCGGCCACGCGGCTGGCTTGTGCGGTGCACCTCCCGAGACCACTCGGCGGGTCGGGTAAGCAACGCGTGGTCTCGGAAGGTGCACTTGCCAGGCGACGCCTGAGCCGTGCCGCGGCATGGAAGAATCGGGGATCGTGACAGCGACCATTCTGGACGGTAAGGCGACGCTGACGACGATCAAGTCGGAGCTGGCGGAGCGGATCGCGAAGCTGCGCGAACGGGGCGTGACCCCGGGGCTCGGCACGGTGCTGGTCGGCGACGACCCCGGGAGCCGGTGGTACGTCAACGCCAAGCACAAGGACTGCGCCGAGATCGGCATCACCAGCCTCCGCCGCGAGCTGCCGGCGACCGCCACCCAGGCCGAGATCGAAGCCGTGGTCGACGAGCTGAACGCCGACCCGTCCTGCACCGCGTTCCTGGTGCAGCTCCCGTTGCCGAAGGGTCGCGACGAGTACGCCGTCCTGGAACGCGTCGACGCCGCCAAGGACGTCGACGGGCTACACCCGCTCAACCTGGGCCGCCTCGTGCTCGGCAAGGCCGGCCCGCTCGCCTGCACCCCGCACGGCATCATCGAGCTGCTGCGGCGGTACGACGTACCGATCGCGGGCGCGCACGTGGTGGTGATCGGGCGCGGCATCACGGTAGGCCGCCCGCTGGCGCTGATGCTGACCCGGCGTAGCGAGAACGCCACCGTCACTCAGTGCCACACCGGCACCCGGGATCTGGCCGGGCACATCAAGCGGGCCGACATCGTGGTGGCCGCCGCTGGGGTGCCCGGGCTGGTGACCGCCGAGATGGTGAAGCCGGGCGCCGCCGTACTCGACGTCGGGGTGAGCCGGGTGGACGGCAAGATCGCCGGTGACGTGGCCGCGGATGTGGCCTCCGTCGCCGGATGGGTCGCCCCCAACCCGGGCGGTGTCGGGCCGATGACCCGCGCCATGCTGCTCACCAACGTGGTCGAGATCGCCAGCGCCTCGGCCTAGGACTGCCGCTGGGCGGCTCAACTGACGCAGAACTCGTTGTCCTCAGGGTCGTGCATGACGACGTAGTAGACCGGGTCCTCCGGATCGTCGTGCCGGGTGCGTCGCTCCACGGTGGCGCCCAGCCCAATCAGCTCGGCGACCTTGGTCTCCACGATCTCGATCCGCCGCTCGAGCGGCAGTGTGTCGTCGCGGCCGGTCGGATAGAGGTCGAGGTGGAGCCGGTTCTTCCCCGCCTTCTCCTCCGGCACCTTCTGAAACCAGATTGGCGGACGCAGCCCAGCCGGGTCGAAGAGCCGATCGTCGAAGGCGGCCTCAGCGCCCAGTCGAGAACGGTAGTGCGCCTGCCAGGTCGTCTCCGGCTCCGTCGGCGGCACCGGCTGATAGCCCAGCGCCTGCCCCCAGAACCGCGCCAGCCGAGCGGGGTGGTTCGCGTCGATCGTCAGCTGCCAGAACACCATGATGGGCAGGGTACGCCGACGACCCTGGAATTGTTCTGAGTTCTTTGTGCGGTCGTGCTGTTCGGGTCCGAGAATTGTCGTACCCGGTGTTTAGGGTGTGGGTATGACTTTCGCGGGGGAGTTGGCCGGTTCGCATCCGATGTTGGGTGCGGTGTCGGCTGCCCGTGAATTGTTGTCGTCGGCTTCCGGCAAGCCGCTGTGGTCATTGTCCGACGACCAGGTCGGTGAGCTGGTGGATGCGGCGGCTGCGCTCGAGGCGCAGGCAGCGCAGCTGAAGCTCGCGCTGGTCGCGGAGGCGCACGGCCGGGATGTCGCGGGTCGGGTGGCGGCGTGTTCGACGCAGACCTGGTTGCGTGCCCGGACCCGGGTGACCCCGGCGGCGGCGAAAGGCCAGGTGGTGCTGGCGGCGGCGCTGACGTCGGGTGGATTGGAGCCGACGAGTCAGGCGTTGGCGGCGGGTCGGATCAACGTCGGGCATGCGCAGGTGATCGCACGAGTGCTCTCCGAGCTGCCCGACGGCGAGCTGCCCGACGGCGACGTGTCCGACGGCGAGGTGGCCGACGG
>JBOGDF010000456.1:0-3610 GCA_050701635.1 Micromonosporaceae bacterium
GGTCCGGGTGCCGCCGCGGCGACGCTCGCGGCCCGGCTCCAGGGCGCCCCCGCACCGCAGCCGCACCAGCCGCACCAGCCGCACCGGTCGCAGCCGGAGCCGACCAAGATCGCCCCGCCGCCGCAGTCGGCGAACGGGGGAGTGCGCGGTGTGGCCACCGTACGGGCGAAAGAGCCGGATCCGACCGCCGAGTCCGAGCCGGTACGCCCCTGGTCCGCCGACCAGCGTCCGCAGCGACCGGCCCCGGAGCTGTCGGTGGTGCTGAAGCGCGGCTCGGAGATCACCGGCGTCGGAGTGCTGTTCGCGTTCGTGTGCTGGGGGATCTGGTCGGTCGCCAGCGGCCAGAACGGCTTCCTCGACCGGTTCCTGATCTTCCTGTTCGTGCTGCTGATCGGGGTCGGCGTCTTCATCCTGGCGCGGCTGGTCGGCCGGTTCCTGTGGGAACGCCTGATGGGCCGGGTACGCCGCAACGCCCGCGGCGCGCACACCCTGACCGGCGCGTACCTGGTCGCCGCCGGCCTCGGCTTCCTGGGGCAGACGCCGTGGGTGGTCGACCTGTGGGCGTGGCTCCGCAACTGGTTCTGAGCGCCGTTTTCTGAGGCTTGGCACTATGTAGACATTCGGCAGACGACTATGTAGAGTTTCGGCATGACCGACAAGATCCGGGTCACCGCGACCGTCGCCAAGGTGCTCGCGGTGTTCCTCACCGACCCGGCCGCCGAGCGGTACGGGTGGGAGCTGATGCAGGCCACCGGCCACCCCAGCGGCACGCTCTACCCGATCCTCACCCGGTTGGAGGACGCCGGCTGGGTCGAGGCAACGTGGGAGCAGGTGGACCCGGGCACGACCCGGCCGGCACGCCGCTACTACCGGCTCACCGCCAGCGGCGTGGAGTCGGCGCGGCTGGAGTTGGCGGCGCTCACCCGGCAGCTCGGCGTGGCCGGATCCGCCGCCACGAAGGTGAGGCCGGCATGATCCCGCGGCTGGCGCAGTGGCTGGTAAGCGTTGCCGTGCACCGGTGGCCGGCGAGCCGGCGGGAGACGGTGGCGGCGGAGTGGTCGGCCGAGCTGGCCGCGATCGGCGACGAGCCGGGAGTCGGTACCCTGCAGCGCGCCGTCAGTCAGCTCGGATTCGGGCTGAGCCTGGCGTGCAGCCGGCCGCACCGCCCGGGCGAGTCCGCCGCTCCGATTGGCTGGGGCCGCGCGGTAGGCCGGCTGGTGCTGCTGCTGACCGCGCCATGGTTCCTCACCGTCGTCACCGGCACGCTCTATTCGCTCGGCATGCTGGCGGTGGTCAGCCTGGCGGGTTGGGACGTCATGGTCGAGCCGTTCACCACAGCGGGTGCCGTCCACTCCCTGACCACGGTGCTGGTGACGATGGTGGTAGCGGCGGCTCTGGGTGGGTGGGCGGCAAACCTGGCGCCGTTGCTGAGCGCGGACAGTCGCTGGCTGCGGGCACGGCTCGCGGCCGTCGTGGTGCCGACCACGCTGGTCGTCGGGATGCCTCTCGTCCTGGTGCTGACCGGAGAACCGGGTGCGCCGTTCGTGCCCCACGTCAGCGTCTTCATCGGCCTGGCGGTGTGGTGGGGGCTGATGACGCTGTTCGTCGGCTGGGCCGGTGGGCGTCCGCTGCGCCGGCCACGCGAGATCGCCCTGACGGTCGGGGCGGGAGTGATCGGGATCGTCGGCCTGTCGACGTACGCCGCGATCGCGGTCGCTGCCTGGCGGCACGACCGCCTGTGGTCGATCGTCGCACAGGGCTGGCCGTGGGTCGGCGGCTACGACATGACCATCGCGATCGATCTGCCGGACGGCATGGCCCTGCTGGCACGCGTACTGCCTGGCTGCACCGCGTTCGGGCTGGCGTACGCGTTGCGCATCATCCTGAATCCCTCGCCATTGATGCAAACCAGGTCAGCGGCTCCGATCCGACCTGTCCGGTGGCAGCGATCCGGCACGGCATGGACCGGCCTGCTCACGTACGGGCTCGGGCTGCTGGTCTGGGCGATCACTCTCGTTGTGATCACCCCGCAGACCGACTTCGAACCGAGGTACGCGGGGTGGGTGCACGGCGTACGGGTCGGGGCTGTCGTGCTCGCCTGCTGCGGGTTGGCGCTGCTGGTCACCCGGGGCGTGCCGGTGCTGCTCGCCGGGCTCGCGCTGCTGGCGGTGGACGTGGTGGTGGACCGCCAGGACGTCTCGGGTGTCGCGGTCCTGGCGCTCATGCTCGGGCTCGGTACGGTGGTCGGCGCCATCGCGGTGTGGTGGTCCCGTATCGCCGGCCCCCGCAGCGATGATCACGCGCTGGTGGTGGTGGTGCGTGTCGTCGCCCTGGTCGCGGCGTTCGTCTGCCCGGCGGTCCTGGCGTCCGAGGACTTCCCGGTGCTGTCCGACACCGCCACCATACTGGTGTACGCGACGACCACGGTCACAGTCGCCGGGCTGGCCGGGCTGGCTGGCGCGTGCGCGATGTGGGGCCGTGGCGAGCGCTCGCCGGTGCGGATCGGGCTGGTCGCGGCGGTGTCGACGGCGGCCGCGGGACTGCTGGTCACGCAGATCGACCTGTCGTGGCGCGTGCCCTGGTTCGTGATGCTGCCGTTCCCGTTGGCCGTCTGGCTCGCCGCGCTGCTGTGGCGGGAACGATCTCGGCGGGTACGCGTCGGTGCCATGGTGCTCGGTCTGGTAGGTGCGGTCCCGGTGGGGTATTTCGTCGCCATGGCCGGCTACCTAGGCGGTACGGCGTGGCTCCACCTGGCCGGCCACAGCACCGACGGCTTGGTGGCCATGCCGGGTGCGGTGGCGATCGCGGTGCCGTTGGCGATGGCGCTCACCGCGCCAGGCCGGGCGGTGGCGCCGCCGCCGGAGCAGGAGCGGGTGCCGGTGGACGCCGCGCCCGCGCCCGTCTAACGGCGATCGAACACGCAGAACTCGTTGCCCTCGGGGTCGGCGAGCACATACCAGCTGACCTGTTCGTCGGGCCGGCGCAGCACCGTGGCGCCGGCCTCGACGAGCGGTCCGACATCGTCGGCCTCGACGTCCCAGTGGATCCGGTTCTTGACCGTCTTCGGCTCGGGGACCTCGATGAACAGCATGCTCTCGAACGGCGTACCAGGGATGTCGGACAGCTGCCACCACCCGTCCCGGAGCTGCTTCGGCGCCGCGCTTCCCCATACCTCATGCCACCATCGGGCTTGGGTCTCACCTGACACCGCGTCCACGATCAGGGCGTAAAACCGCTGGTCAGGCACGGTGTCGGGGACGAACGCGCAGAACTCGCCGCCCTCGACGTCGGCCATCACGGTCCAGCGGATCTCGTCGTCCTGCGGGCGTACCACTGTGGCGCCCAGCGCTTCCAGCTCGGCCACACTCCTGGCGTGTACGTCGAGGTGCACCCGGTGCTTGACGGTCTTCGGCTCCGGCACCGTGTTGACCCAGATCCGCTCCTCCGGGGAGCCACCGTCGAGCTGCGCGTCCCCGTCGTCGTGGTCTACGAGCCGCAGCCCCAGCACCGCACCCCAGAACTCTCCCAACCGGTGAGCGTCGTACGCATCAATACACAGATCCTTGAACCGAGCCACCGCCATCCGCCCACCGTACGGTTTGTGGCCGAT
>JBOGDF010000457.1:0-3607 GCA_050701635.1 Micromonosporaceae bacterium
TGAGCGGGAACTGCAGAATCCGTCCCCTGGCGCTGCGATCACTGCGAGCCAGGCGGCAACCGCCTCAGCATCGCAGGTAAACACGCCAGACACGAGAGAGTTCGGATAATGACCAATCTGGTGGACCGAACGTTGCGCCATGCGAACCGCCACGCTCCTCGCTGGCGATCCTGTACGTGTCTCGGTGTCCAGGTTCAAGCGCACTCGGCCATGAGCGCGGCGTGCCCACTGGCTCGTTGCGCCGAGGATGGCGCCACCGGCATATCGTGGCGGCCCGGACCACACGAATCCGGACCCACCTGGTGGCACCCCGCCCGCCAGCCGGCAGACATCCACACCACCGGCCGAGGCCCTCTGGAAGTGAGTGACACATGCGAAAGTCGCGACTGACCCGCAGACGGCTGCTCACGCACACCGCGACGGCCGCGGGCGGGCTCGCCGCAGGTGGTGCTGGCACCGCCGCGGTACGCGACTGGGCCGCCGCTGGCGAGATCCCACCGCCGGCACCACCGCGCGACCTGCTCGACGACGCCAGCAGGCTCAACCCCACCCCCGTACGCGGGATCCTCTACGCAGACGCCGATGCCGACGCGACCGCCGACCGGGTACGCCCGCTGCTACGGCGGATCTCGGCGGGCGATGACCCGCCGCTGGCGATCGCTGGCGCGCGGCACTCCATGGGTGGCCAGAGCATGCACCGCGGCGGCTGGATGCTTGACACAGTGCCGATGCGGCGGGTCGAGGTCGGCGACGGTGTGATGCGGGTCGGCGCCGGCGCAACCTGGCGGGAGGTCATCCCGATCCTCAACGCCGCGGGGTACGCGCCCGCGGTGATGCAGTCCAACCACGACTTCACGGTGGGCGGCTCGCTGAGCGTGAACTGCCACGGCTGGCAGACCGACCGCCCGCCGATCGCCTCGACCGTGCGGGAACTGCGGGTGCTCACCGCCGACGGTACGGTCGTCAGCTGTGGGCCGCGGCGCAACGCGGATCTGTTCCGCCTGGTGCTCGGCGGATACGGACTGTTCGGCGTGATCCTGGACGCGAAGCTCGACATCGTGCCGAACGTGCTCTACACGCCGCACCAGATCACCGTGCCGACCAGCGAATACGCGGCGGTGTTCGCCTCCCGCGTGTACGCGCCGGGCTCGCCGGTCGAGATGGCGTACGGGCGGCTGAGCGTGGACCCCCTGCGTTTCCTGGAAGAGGCGATCCTGGTCGCCTTCACCCCGGTGCCAGGCACCCGCGGCAGCCGGCTTCCGCTGAACCCGGCCGGCGCCTCGGGGAAAGCTGGCCCGCGCGGTGTTCCGCAACTCGGCGAACGGCAGCGGCGGCAAGGCGCTGCGGTGGTGGCTGGAGCGCCGCGCCCTGGCTCGGCGGACAGGTCAGCCGCAACAGTCTGCTGAACGAGCCGGCAGCTGTGTTCGGCAACGCCACCACAGACAGCACCGACATCCTGCACGAGTACTTCGTGCCGCAGTCCGCGCTGTGGGAGTTCGTCCGCCCCGCCAAGGCGATCATCCGGGACGGAGGCGCCAACCTGCTGAACGTCACGGTGCGGGACGTACGGCGCGACGGCGTCACCGCGCTTCCGTACGCCCGGCATGACGTCTTCGGGCTCGTGATGCTGTTCGTCCAGGAGCGCACCGTCGCGGGCGAGCAGCGGATGCGGCGGATGACCCGGGCCCTGGTCGACGCCGCGATCGCGGCCGGCGGCAGCTTCTACCTGCCGTACCGGCTGCACGCCACCGCCGACCAGCTGCAGCGGGCCTACCCGTCGTGGGACAAAGTCGTGGCGGAGCAGCGGCGGCGCGACCCGGACGGCGTATTCCGCAACGGCCTCTACAACCGGTACGCCCACCCCTGACCCGGACTTGCCCGCAGTGCTGAGCTCGCACCCCGGAGGCGACTAAGCCGACCAGCACCATGAACTAGACGCCATCAGCACGAAGATCGCTACCAAGTCCGCAGCGCCGAGATCATCCCGATGTTCAAGCTCCCCGCGCAGCCGACGACCCAGCGGAACACGAGGAAGAGACCAGCGAGAACACCGGGATCCCCCGGTTCGCACCATGTCTCACCCGTGGAGCTGAGGGGACTCGAACCCCTGACCCCCACACTGCCAGTGTGGTGCGCTACCAGCTGCGCCACAGCCCCAGTGCTCGCAACCGTGGCGAGCACTGGGCAAGTGTACACAGCTGTGACGGCGTTGCCGCAGGGGTATCAGGCGTGCAGCTGACCCCGTACGGCTCCTGCCGGGTGGGTGCTGCTGTGGACGTTGACGTAGTAGTTCTCGGGGTGCATCAGGATGTCCAGGCTCAACTCACGGGCGGCGGACGAGCACGCCGTACTGGTGCCGGTGGTGGGTGCGGCCAGCGGGACCACGACCGGGCCGGCGGCGCCGGCTGGGGCGCGGTGGATGTGTGCGGCGGTGACGTTGTCGACGTTGGTCACCGTGAGGGTGTAGCAGATCTCGTTCTGACCCGGGTTGACCGCCAGTACGGCGGTGCCGGAGCCGTCCGGGTCACCGGGGCCGGGCACCTCTTCGGCACCGGTCAGCGTCGCGGACAGCGGACGGCCTCCGTCATCGGCGTTCGCCGACGACGCCAACCCGCCGGCCAGCGCCGCGGCTACCAGTGCGGTGGCGAGACTCGTCCGGAAGATCACAGTTCCAGCGGTACGCATACCGTTTCTCCTCCACGTTCGTACCCCCGACCGGTGTTTCTCTGGACTACGTATCCGATGCACCCCATGGACGGGGATTGTCGGCGAATTCGGCCAAACGGCCGAGCTCACATCAGCCGTTCAGTTGAGGGCGGGGTCGGCGGGGTAGTGCGCCACGGCGGCGGTGAGCCCACCTTGGCGGCGCAGCACCATCGCCCACAGGTCGTCGGGCTGCGGGAAGAACGCGTCGCTGGGCAGCGCGTCGAAGACGAACCAGGATCCGGTGGCGATCTCGGACTCGAGCTGGCCGCCGTCCCAACCGGCGTAGCCGGCGAAGACGCGTACCCCCTCCAAAGCTTCTCTCACCGAATCCGGGTCGCGGGACAGGTCGATGGTGCCGATCGGGCCGCTGACCTGGCTGAACCCGCTGGGCTCGGTGCCCGGGCGGCTGCGCGCCAGGCAGATCGCGGCCTCCGGCTGCACCGGGCCGCCTTCGAACACCACCGGCGGGTTGCCCGCCAGCGAGCCCCAGCCGCCCAGCACCTCCGCGACCGGCACTTCGGTGGCACGGTTGAGTACGACGCCGAGCGCTCCGCCCGGCTCGTGAGCCACCAGCAGCACCACGGTGCGCTCGAAGTTCGGGTCGTGGAGCGTCGGCGTCGCGACCAACAGCTGACCGGCCAGCGACTCCCTCGCCATGCCCCCGATCATGCCTGGCTCGTAGTGCACCGCGATAGCTCCCTAACGACGACCTGATCTGGTACGGGTAGCAGCCCCCACGCCGCCCGACGGGACAACCCCTCGGTGTCGACCGTAGCGGTACCGCACCGGTCCCGGGGAGAGTCTGACGGGTCTTTCCTGGACCCTCTCGACGGGCCGTCCGACGCGGCCGCTCGGGCCGCCCGCCGGCCCGATCGGCGCCACCGCGCGGGCCGTCCGGCAC
>JBOGDF010000458.1:0-3593 GCA_050701635.1 Micromonosporaceae bacterium
GCCGAGCAGGGCGGCCACGCCGACACCGATCGGTGCCGCGGTGCCGTAGCCGGAGGCGTACAGCGCGGAGCCGGCGACCCCGGCGGCGAGCAGGCCGGCGCCGGCGGCGGTCGCCAGGCGTACCACCCGAGTGTCTTCGAAGCGACCGGAGAGCAGGACGGCGACGCCCAACCCGGTGGCGGCACCCAGCACCACCGCGGACGAGATCACCGTGGGCAGCCCGAAGGTCACCAGGGCGGTGATCGCGTCGGGGCCCAGCTCGACGTTCTCGACGACGGCGCTCAGGGTGCCGCGGAGCGCCCACATCTGGCCGGCGAACCACAGCGTGGCCCCCGCCAGCAGCACCCAGACCAGGGTCGCCCCCGGCAGCAGCGGCCGGTCAGCGGCCGGCGGCGCAGCACTGCGCTCCGGCGCGGCCTTCCGGGCGGGCTGCTGCGACGGCTTGCGATTCGCCTTGCGCTGGGAGGACTGGGCCACGGCAGACCAGCGTACGCAACCGCGCTGACCCGCGAGCGACGGAGCCCACGGCTGGGCCACCCGTACGGTCCGTGCCAGACTGGCGGACGGGGGGAAACTCGTCGACGATGCCGAGCCTTGGAAGGTGAATCGCACCATGAGTGCCGTGATCGCGGTGCCTGAGCCGCGCAACGAACCGCCGCGCGACTACGCGCCTGGCAGCCCGGAAGCCGAGAGCCTGCGACGCCGGCTCGATGAGCTGGCCGCCGAGTCCACCGAGCTGACGTTGACCGTCGACGGCGATCACCGGATGGCCGGCGGGGACGAGATCACGGTGGTGCAGCCGCACCGGCATGCGCACGTGCTCGGGGTGACCCGGCAGGCCACCAACTCCGACGTGGCCGACGCGCTGGCCGCCGCCAAACGCGCCGCTCCGGGGTGGCGGGCGCTGCCGTACCAGGAAAGGGCAGCGGTCTTTCTGCGGGCGGCGGAGCTGCTCGCCGGGCCGTGGCGGGACACCCTTAACGGCGCCACCATGCTGGGGCAGTCCAAGACCGCGTTCCAGGCCGAGATCGACTCCGCCTGCGAGCTGATCGACTTCTGGCGCTACAACGTGCACTTCGGGGAGAAGCTGCTGGCCGAGCAGCCGCGCAGCTCCGCCGGGGTGTGGAACCGGTTCGACCACCGGCCGCTCGAGGGCTTCGTGCTGGCGATCACGCCGTTCAACTTCACCGCGATCGCCGGCAACCTGCCGACCGCGCCGGCGCTGCTGGGCAACGTGGTGGTCTGGAAGCCGTCCCCGACGCAGCAGCTCGCCGCGCACCACACGATGCGGCTGCTGGAGGCGGCGGGGCTGCCGCCCGGCGTGATCAACATGGTGACCGGTGACGGTCAGGCGGTGAGCGAGGTGGCGCTGTCGGATCCGGATCTCGCCGGCATCCACTTCACCGGCTCCACGAAGACGTTCCAGCATCTGTGGCGGACGGTGGGCAACCACATCGACCGCTACAAGTCGTACCCCCGGCTGGTGGGGGAGACTGGCGGCAAGGACTTCGTGATCGCCCACCCGAGCGCCGACCCGGACGCGCTGCACACCGCGCTGATCCGGGGGGCGTACGAGTACCAGGGCCAGAAGTGTTCGGCGGCGTCCCGGGCGTACGTGCCGCGGTCGCTGTGGCAGGCCGGGCTGGGCGACCGGCTGGTGGCCGGCATCGGGGAGATCAGCTACGGCGACGTCACCGACTTCGGCAACTTCGGCGGCGCGGTGATCGACCGGCGGTCGTACGACAAGCTGGCCGGCGTACTGGAGACGGTGCGGAAGGACCCCGACTGTCAGGTGATCGCCGGGGGCACCGCCGACGACTCGGAGGGCTACTTCGTGCAGCCCACGCTGGTCCAGGTGGACAACCCGGACCACGAGACGTTCTGGCGGGAGTACTTCGGCCCGATCCTCGCCGTCCACGTGTACGACGACGACAAGTTCGGCGAGGTGGTCGGGCAGGCCGCCGACATCGCCCCGTACGGGTTGACCGGCGCGCTGTTCGCCACCGATCGGCGGGTGATCGACCGGGCCAGCGAGACGCTGCGCTACTCGGCCGGCAACTTCTACGTCAACGACAAGCCGACCGGCGCCGTGGTCGGGCACCAGCCGTTCGGCGGCGCCCGCGGCAGCGGCACCAACGACAAGGCCGGCAGCTGGCAGAACCTGGTGCGCTGGATCTCGCCGCGCACCATCAAGGAGACCTTCGTACCGCCGACCGACTGGCGCTACCCCCACATGGGCTGAGCCGGGCGCCAGCGGCTCCCTGGCGGCGTCGTCCGCCTTGCCGGTGGCTTCCCCCACAGGCGGCGTCGTCCGCCTTGCCAGGAAGCCGCTGGCATCCCGGCTGCCCACGTGCCGGCCGGCACGGCGGCTGCGTCAGTCGATGCGGCGGTCGTACTCGAAGCCGTGCTTCTCGGCCCGGTAGAAGAAGACCGGCAGGTCCGGCGTGATCCCGCCCTTGTCGTCGAACTTGATCTTCTTGGTGATGCCGGCCCGCTGGTACGAGTGCACGTACTCCAGCATCTCGGCCCGGGTCGCACGCTTGTCGACGACCCCGCGCAGGAACACCATGGCGGCGTCGTACGCCTCGGCGGCGTAGTAGCCCGGCTCCTTGTCGTACGCCCGGCTGTACGCCCGTGTGAACCTGCTGTCCGCGGTGGGCGGGGCGCAGACGCAGGACACCCAGAACCACTTGTGTGAGCGCGCCTCGGCCGCCATGCTCGCGTTGTACGCGGTGCTCGGCGCCACCACTGGGCCGACCACGCCGGCGCCGCGGATCTTCCGCAGGTATTTCAGCGCGCTGTCGTCCAGCCCGCTGAAGAACGTCCCGTCGACCTTGTTCGCCTTCGCCCACTTGGCGATCGCGGTGAAGTCCGGATTGCGGCTGTTGAAGGTCACTGTCCTCACCGCCTTCTCGCCCAGGCGCTCCGTCGCCACCTTGGCGAGCGTACGGAAGTAGACGTTCTCGTCGGACACCACGAGCACCCGGGTCACGTCGAACTGGTCGAGGAACTCGGCCGACGCGCTGGCCTGCGTACTGTCCGGGGCGACCAGCCGGTGGAACGCCTTCCAACCCTGGTCTGTCAGATCGTCCTTGCTCGCGGTCGGGCTGATCATCGCCACCCCCGCCTTGTCGAGCTTGGGCGCGGCCGGCGGGGCGTCGACGCTGTAGACCGGACCGACCACGCCGATGATCGACTCGTCCTTGGCGATCTCCTCCGCCGCCTCGGCGGCTTCGCCCCGCGCGTCCTTGGTGTCGTACTCCACCAGTTCGATCTTGCATTCGGGGTTCTTGTCGCGGAACTCGTCGACGGCGAGCTTGGCGCCGTTGCGGATGCCGGCGCCGGTCTCGCCGTACTCCCCGGAGGTGGGTCCCAGGAAGGCCAGCTTCTTGCCGCAGGCGGCGTTGGCGGCGTCGACTGGCTTGTCGTCGATGGTCGGCGGGTCGGACCCGTCGCCGCTGAACGCCCACACCAGCCCGCCGCAGATCAGCAGCACCAGCACCGCCCCGCCCGCCACCAGCGCGGCGATCAACCCGCCCTTGCCCTTGCCGGACGCGCCCGGCGGTGGTGGCGGCGGCGCGCCGTACCCGGGC
>JBOGDF010000459.1:0-3583 GCA_050701635.1 Micromonosporaceae bacterium
GCCCATCCTCCCGCAGGGCCGCGCACCACCGGGTGGCCGCCGTGCGAGCTGCTTCGTACCTGCTGTCGCTGGCGCTGCAGCCGGGGAGTGGCTCCCACCCAGCAGGAGGTGTGGGTCAGGAACCTCCGGAATGCCGGATGGGCAATCGACGTGGACACGCCTGTCGCCTCGCTGTGGAAGAAGGTGACCACAGTGCCAGCAAGACCGGTTGAGGTCGGCGACGCTCCGGATGGGGTTACTGATGCCACGTTGTGGTGGTGGCACGCCTACGGCGTGGGGCAGCGCCATCAACAGTCCATAGAAGACGGCACATGTTCGTTCCGCGGTGCCGCCTGGCCATGCCCGCCGTGGCGGCTCGCTGAGCAGGCTGATGAAGTGTCGCGGATGCCGCGTTCGCAATGGCACCTAGCGCACACAGTGCACGCCGACCTCACCCCTATCGGCGGGCGCGGAAGCTCGCGCCTGTACGAGGCGCTCGGCGCGCGCAGGCCGCGCCCCCGGCCTGCCTCAGGGGGTGCCGCGTCGTGCACCTGACATTGACCGTTGATCTCGACCCGGCCGAGCAGGTCGCTGGGCAACCGGTGTCGGCGAGGGTGGCGCTGCGGACCCAGCGCGGCGTCGCTGATCTGCTCGCCGCCGCCTACGTCGAGGCGGCGAATCCGCACCTGCCCACCGAGTGGAGCGACTGTGTCGCGGCGATGATCGCCGCCAGGGTGTTGGCGGCTGGGCTGCGGCTCGGCGTGCCGGTTGTGATCCGGCAGTCGGCGGTGTGCGCAGTACCGATCCGGGTGCGACCGGTGGGGGTGTGACCGGTGGCGGCAGGTCCTCGCGTGCTGTTCACCCCCAGCCGGGGGCCTGCCGTCACCTCTGTGCACCGTGACTGCCTGCCGGCATGGGTGTCATTCACTGCGCCAGTTCCGGAACGGTTCGCCACAGCTGCGGCCGGCCGGGCTGCCGGGCTATTGAGCGAAACCGGTAACACGACTCGGGCATCGACGACCGACGTGTGGCACCGGCAGGTCGTGTCCCGGCGGCGGCGCGGGGATGTGGGCGAGCCGTGATCGCTGACGAGCTGTGCCTGATGGCCCACGACGAGCACTCCGGCCGACCCAAGGTGCACCCAGACACTCTCGGTCTGGCGCTCGCGGGTGCGCTGCTCGCCGAGCTCGTGCTTACGCCGTTCCTGGTCCACCCGCCCGGCGCGCTGCCGTTCACCAAGTACCTGACGGTCCGCGAGGGCCTGGTCGGAATCGTGGCCGGCCCACCCGCCGCTCCGTTCGACGCGCTTCAACACTGGGTCTTCGAGACCGTCGCCGCTGAGCGGAGACCCTTACACGTCGACACGTGGCTGCGGCTGTTCGCTCGCGACTCGGCGCAACGGGTGGTCGAGCGGCTAATACGCCATGGCCTGGCGGTGCCGGTAGGGGAGCGCCGTGCTCTGGCCAGGTTGCGGAAGGAGCCGGGCCCGTGCCAGCCCGCGGACCCGAGTTGGGCGGCGTTTCTTGCGGTGCGGTTGCGCGGCAGCCTCAACGACCCGTCCCGCATCACCCTGCCCGAGGTCGCGCTCACCGGGTTGATCGCCGCCACCGAGCTGATCCACAACGTCGTGCTGTGGGAAGGGGAGAAGGTCCCAGCCCATGTGCACGACCTGCTGCGCCGGCTTCCCCGCCCGCTGCAGGAGTTGATCGCCCACACCCAGGCGACCCTCGCCACCGTCGTGCTCGCCCGATAACCCCTCGCACCCCCGAATTGGAGGCATCACATGACCCACGAACTTCACAGCGGCCGCGCCGGCCAGGGGCGGAGCCTGGCGGAGTCGCAGCTGGCCCGCGACCGGCTCGGCCCAGTCGCGATCATGTTCACCATGCTCGCCGCTGCAGCGCCGTTCGTGGTCGTCGGCGGGCTGATCCCCCAGACCTATGGCGTGTCCGGCGTCGCCTCGGTGCCGGCGGCGTTCATCGCCACGGCGGTGATCCTCGGCTTGTTCTCGGTCGGGTACATCGCGATGTCGAAGCGCATCGTGAACTCCGGCGCGATGTACGCGTTCGTGTCTCAGGGTTTGGGTCGCCACGTCGGGGTCGCCGCCGCGTTGATCGCGTTGGTGGCGTATAACGCGCTGCAGCTGGGGCTGGTGCGCCATGAGGCGCTGCGTGTTTCCGAGTGGGGTGAAAGAACCCACCTCCGGACTGTCGCAGCAGTCCGGTGAAGCTGGCGGCAGCCTGACCCCCGGAGGTGCGGGGAAGGGCGGGAAGCAGCCGCGACAACGACAGGACGGGCTGGTACTGCCAGACAGCCCGGGCCTGGCTAGCGAGACGGGTAGGTGTAATGACGAGTGAACCAGTGGTGGAACCCCCGAAAGGTTGAAGCCAGCTCAAATCTGGTGGATATGGGCTGGTCAGCAGTGCGCGGAGCCCCTAAGTCCGGGGCGATGACTTCGAAGCCGATCAAGTGCGTCGGTGAGAAGGCCACGAGGGAATGCCTGCGGCGTACCTGTGGCGAGGCTGCCGGGGAAAAGCTGGGCACCGCCCCCGTCAATCGGCACGCAGTGAACATGGGAACCGTCTCGGGATCGCCCACAGCACCGTCCACCCAGGACGGTGCCGGGCAGGTCCACCGTCGGCTGATGGCCCCGAGGCGGGGCGGAGCTGTCGTAGTAGTCGTGGGAGTCACGCCCCACCGCGGAGAGCGGGAAAGCCGTTCACAGGGCGAAGGGCAGCAGCAAGCTCGCAACTTCCGGGCTGGGATACCAGGAGGTCGTTGGTGAATACCGACGCGCCGCTGCCGACGCTCGAAGAAGCGGAGGCATGGGTACTGGAGATCCAGACGAAGCTGCACCAGTGGGCCAACGAGGCCCCTGATCGTCAGTTCGATGACCTGTACAACCTCGTCTATCACCCGGCCGTGCTGATGGTGGCATGGCACCGGGTGCGGGGTAATCGAGGAGCACGGTCGGCCGGTGTGGACGGGGTTGCTCCCCGTCGCATCGCGCCGGGTTGGGGTCTGTTCCTGCTGCAACTGCACCACGAGTTGAAGAGCAGGACGTTCCGGCCCCTGCCCGTGCGGCAACGGATGATTCCCAAGCCCAACGGGAAACTGCGGGGCCTGGGGATTCCGACCGCGCGGGACCGCACCGTGCAAGCGGCGCTCAAGCTGATCCTCGAACCGGTGTTTGAGGCCGATTTCCAGCCGTGCAGCTACGGCTTCCGGCCCAACCGCCGGGCACAGGACGCGATTACCGAGATCCACTTCTACGCCACCCGCTGCTACGAGTGGGTGCTGGAAGCGGATATCGCGGCGTGCTTTGATGAGATCTCCCACCCGGCCCTGATGGACCGGATACGGCGACGCATCAAAGACAAACGCGTCCTAACGCTGGTCAAGGCGTTCCTGAAAGCCGGCATCCTCACCGAGGCCGGCGCCAGGCGGAACACCAACACCGGCGCGCCCCAGGGTGGGTTATGCGCAGCTGCGCATAATCCGCCCTGCGGGGTACCCCGGTCTCGTTCCTGAATGCTACCGTCGGGCCGTTGCAACGGCGCTTTCAGCCACCGTTCTATATACAACAGCACCCACGGTTGATCAG
>JBOGDF010000460.1:0-3568 GCA_050701635.1 Micromonosporaceae bacterium
GCGTCGCGTCGTTCAGCGGATGTAGGACAGGACGACCATCATGCCGCGCTCCATGTGGTAGAGGTTGTGGCAGTGCGCCAGCCACTGGCCCGGGTTGCCGGCGGCCAGATCGATCTCTCCCGGACTTGGGGGAGCTGCCGTGCCAGCCAATGCTCGGCGCCGCCGCCGGCGAGCGCGAGCCAAACCGCGTGAAACCATCCGTACACTGCTGCGGCTTCCCCGTACACCTGCGCGTGGGGCCGTGCCAGCACCCGGGCCGCTGTGGTCAGCTTCGGCGTCACGGGTCTCCCGGTTCAGGTCATGCCCGGCGGGCGGCGAGTGTCTTGCGGAGCTTGCGCTCGGAGAGCCGCCCGTAGCCGTACGGCTCGCCGTCGATGAGGACGCCGGGCGCGAACAGCATGCCAATCCGGGCGGCGTGGCGACGCCCCTCCTCGCTGTCGACCGGCATCTCCTCGACCCGCAGCGGATGGTCGGCGGAGACCCGGGCGAGGACCGTCTTGGCGTGCTCGCATAGGTGGCAGTCGGGCTGGGTGAGCAGGGTGACCGTCGTCATTGCTCACCGCCGTCTTTCGCGGCGCGCATGTCTTTCAGGACGGCGTCGACCGGCAGGTACATGGTGTAGTCGGGGGCACCGCCGTAGTCGGCCCGCCACGTGATCCGCCCGTCGGGGTCGATGCGCAGGAAGCTGTGGCCGGGGGTGGTGCCGTTCATCATCCCGTACTTCTGGGCCTCGTACTGCTTGGAGACCGCGAGGTCAGGGTCGGAGAGCGCGACGGAGGTCAGCTTCTCGTCGCGCATCTTCTGGGTGAGCCGGTCGAGCGGGTCGACGGTGACGGTGACCAACTCGTCGATCCCGGCGTCGGTGAGTTTGCCGGACTCGCGTTCCAGGTCGCGGATCTGGTCGAAGCAGGGCTGGCACATCGCGCCCTCGTGGAAGTACAGCAGCACGGTCTTGCCCCGGTAGTCGGACAGCTTGACTGTCTCGCCGCTGGTCGCGGGGAGCGAGAAGTCGGGTGCCATCTCGCCGGGCCCGGGGGCGCCGACCTCGAACTTGTAGCCGCTGGCGCTGCCGCCGCCCGAGCCCTTGTCCGCGCTGGTATCGAAGATCCAGTACAGCCCTCCGATGACCAGGGCGGCGACCACTAGGCCGACCCCCCAACGGATCGCCAGCCGGCGCAGCTCGGCGCGTCGGCGGGCCGCGGCGGCACGCTGCCGGCGCTCCGCCTTCGTCGCGGCTTTCTTGGCGGCGCTGTTGCGGGGCTTCGTGCGTTGCTCCGTCATCGCGTGGTCTCCAGGTCCGTTGTGGCAGCGGGTGCAGCGGCGGTCGCCTCGGTGGCGTCCGCGCCTGGAGTGGACTCGGCGTCGGCCAGCTCACCAGGCGCCGGCTTCTCATCCGAGGGGGCCGCGAGACGCCCGCGTTGCTGTCGCCAGGCGAGCAGCAGCACCGCGGCGAGGGCGACGAACACTAGGCCGGCCGTAAGCCATCCTGGCAGCCAGCGCAGCTCGTCGAGGACGACGGCGCGGAGGTGGTCGAGCCACCCGGCCAGTCGACTCTGCCAGCCGCTGGACATGCCTGGGCCGGCCGCGGCCAGGCCGATGGTCAGCAGTCCCATCGCGACCAGCAGCGCCCCGGACACCACGGTGCCCAGCGGCAACTCCCGGCGCAGCGGACCGAGGTGCAGCCGCACCCGCCGGTTGACCAGCCGGGAGACGTCCCAGCGCCGCCGGTCCCAGATCGTGGCGAGCAGGGCCAGCGGCGCGACCATGCCGAACACGTACGCCACTCCGACGGCGAGGGCCGCCGGGAACGACGACACCGCGCCGGAGGCGGCGATCACCCCGGCGAGCACCGGCGCGCAGCACGCGCTCGCCACCCCGGAGAACGCCCCCAGGCTGTACACCGAGAAGATCCCGGTCGAACCCGGAGTGCGCATGCCCGGCATTGGCAACGAGAACCGCCACCCGGCCAGCAGCGCCACGCCGAAGGCCACCATGACCGTGCCGCCGATGGTGTAGATCCAGGCGTGCTGGCCGATGAACAGCCGGCTCAACGCCGTGGCGCCGAGCGCGACCGGCAGGATCATCGTGGCCACCCCGGCGGCGAACACGACCGTCATGCCCAGGATCCGCGAGCGGCGCCGGAACGCCGAGGCCATGTAGGCCGGAAGCATCACCGACACGCAGCAGGGGGCCAGCAGGGCCACCACACCGCCGAGGAACGACGCCAGCACAGTGGTGGAGAGCAGCAGTTCACGCACGGTAGGCCATCCCTGTCGTGAGGTCACAGATCCGAACACACATAGTACTAGGCATCCTAGTAGGCAATGCCTCGGAGTTTGGATAACGCCTCGGAGCTGCCGTCACGACGTGGCCAGGCCGCCGCGCTGGGTCCGCCGCCTTGAGTCCGGCGGCAGAATACTAGCTTGGATAGTAGACGTGGGCTGGCCGGGTCTCGGCGCCGCACCCCACCACAGGAGCCTTCCGCCCCGTAGAGCCTCGACCGGCGGCTGGCCGTCAGCCCGGCCGCTGGGCACGGTCGTCACGCCGCGCGCGGGTGGGCTCCCTGGGCAAGGTCGACGTGCCCCCGCCACCGCCAGCTTCGCCCGGCGGATGAGCTCGCGGTACGGCATCGAGTAGTACTATCTAGAATAGTAGTCGTTCGCCCTACCCGATTCTTGCTGCGCTTGCGCGCCGTCGTTTTGAAGCCCAAGGCGAGGTCCCACGTGAAATCCACGAAGACGAAGTCGAAGCCCGGCCGCCGCCAGCCGGAGACACGACGAGCGAAATCGCCGGACCATCCGCCGACACGGGTCCCTGGGAAAGACCCGGACGCGGGGCCGCAGGGTCTGGCGGCGAGTGTCTGGTTCGACTCTGGAACCGGCGATGAGCCATACACCGCCATTGTCAAGTTCTCAGGAAAGCGCGTCAGTGGCACTGGCGTGCGGGGCCAGCCAGACATGTTCGTCAAAGACGAGACCATCAGCCGGGTCGTGCCCAACAGCGGCCCGGTCTCGGTGATGACGCGAGTCTGCGGCATCCCCGCTGGCGAGTGGGCGGTCACCGCGGATGTCCTGCGCCCGGCGCGCGACGATGGCGGGGGTCCGCCACGCAAGGTGTGCCGGGCGACCCCGGCGGCCTGGTCCTGGCGGCGATGGGGCCTGTCCGCCGGCTCCGCCGAACCCGTGCAGACCCGCTTCGCGCCGCTGATGGCGATCGCCCGCTCGCCGGCCGTCCTCCCGGGTAGCTTCCCCGCTCTGGTGCTGCTCGGCGTGCTCGCCGCGCTGGCTCTCCAGGCTCTGCTGGTCGACCGGGCAAACGTCGACGCCGGTGCCGTCCTGGTCATCTCGCTGCTGGCGCTGCTGTCGGGCCTGGCAGGAGGGAAACTGTGGTACGCGGCGCTTCACTTCCAGGCCTGGCGAAAGGCCCCGTTCGTCGGCTGGTGCATCCAAGGGTTCCTGCTCGGCGCCGCAGTCGCCGTGACCGCCGGGCTCGCCATCGCGGACCTGCCCGTCGGCGTGGTCCTCGACGCCACGGCTCCCGGGATGTTCGCCGGGCTGGCGATCGGGCG
>JBOGDF010000461.1:0-3553 GCA_050701635.1 Micromonosporaceae bacterium
GGCGAGGCGTGGCCGGAGCGGCTCGCGGAGCTGGCCGGCGCGACCCTGGCGGGCGGGCGGAGCAGTGTGATCGTGGTGCCCGACGCGCGTGACCTGGATCGGCTGACCGCCGCGCTGGAGTCGATCGCACCGGGGCGCTGCCTGGCGCTGTCGGCGGCGCTGGGTCCGGCGGAGCGGTACCGCCGGTTCCTCGCCGCGTCGCGGGCGGCGTACGGCGGCGTGCCGCGGGTGGTGCTGGGGACCCGGGCGGCGATGTTCGCGCCGGTGGCGGCGCTCGGGCTGGTGGCGATCTGGGACGACGGGGACGACCTGCACGCCGAGCCGCGCGCGCCGTACCCGCACACCCGGGAAGTGCTGCTGACCCGGGCCCAGCTGGCCGAGGCGGGGGCGCTGGTGGCCGGCTTCGGGCGTACCGCCGAGGGGCAGTTGTTGCTGACCACCGGCTGGGCGCGCGAGATCGCCCCGGAACGCGCGACGGTGCGGGCGCGGGCGCCGCGGGTGGTGCCGGTGGGCGACACCGCGCAGCTGGAACGGGACCCCGCCGCGACCCGGGCACGGCTGCCCAGCGTGGCGTGGCGGGCCGCCCGGGACGCCCTCGCCGCGGACGCGCCGGTGCTGGTGCAGGTGCCCCGCCGGGGCTACCTGCCGGCGGTGACCTGCGCCCAGTGCCGGCACCCGGCGCGCTGCCCGGCGTGTGCCGGTCCGCTCGCGCTGACCTCCGCTTCGTCGAGTGCGCAGTGCCGGTGGTGTGGTCACCTGGCCGCCGACTTCGCCTGCCCACACTGCGGCGCGCGGCGGGTACGGGCGGCGGTGATCGGGGCGCGGCGTACCGCCGAGGAGTTGGGGCGGGCCTTCCCCGACGTGCCGGTACGCACCTCCGGCCGCGAGGAGGTGCACGCCAGCGTGCCGTCCGGCGCCGCGCTGGTGGTCGCCACCCCGGGCGCCGAACCGCTCGCCGACGGTGGGTACGGCGCCGCGCTGCTGCTCGACACCTGGGCGCTGCTGACCCGTCCCGACCTGCGCGCCGGCGAGGAGGCGCTACGGCGCTGGCTCACCGCCGCCTGCCTGGTGCGTCCCGCCGCCCAGGGCGGTCAGGTGGTGGTGGTCGCCGACGGCGGCCTGGCTCCGGTGCAGTCGCTGCTGCGATTCGATCCCGGGTGGTACGCCGACCGCGAGCTCGCCGAGCGCCGCTCCTTCGGCTTCCCGCCCGCGGTACGCATGGCCAGCCTCACCGGCACCCCGGACGCGCTGGCGGAGTTCCTGGAGCTGTCCGAGCTGCCGGACGAGGCGGACGTCCTGGGGCCGGTGCCGCTGCCGGATCGCGACGAGGAACGTGCCCTGGTACGGGTGCGCCGTGCCGCCGGCCCGCAACTCGCCGCCGCGCTGCACGCCGCCGCGGCGGTACGCAGCGCCCGCAAGGCACCCGACCCGGTACGGATCCAGATCGACCCGCTCGACCTGTTGTAGTGCGGATCGTCGTACCGGGGTGGTACGTGTAGGTCAACGACGTCACCGGGAGGAGCCATGTCCGAGGACCAGTGGCCACCGACGCTCACGCCGTACGTCGCGGTGCCGGACGCGCGTCGGGCGCTGCAGTGGTATTCCGACGTGCTGGGCGCCACGCCGCGCGGGGAGCCGTACGAGATGCCCGACGGCAGTATCGGGCACGCCGAGGTCGGCATCGGCAACGCGGTGCTGATGTTCGCCGACAGCACCGACGGGGTCCCGGTCGCGGCGCCGTCGGGCGGCGGGCCGCACAGCCACACCCTGCATCTGCAGGTCGCCGACACCGACGCCACCACCGCCCGCGCAGCCGCCCACGGCGCGCAGGTGGAGCGCCAACCCGAGGACCAGCCGTACGGCCGGGTCGCCGTGATCGTGGATCCGTTCGGTCACCGCTGGATGTTCAACACACCGCCGGCTGGCGACGGCAATCCGGCGGCGGCACCCGGCTGAGCCTTCCCGCGGGCACCGCGTGCCGGGAAGGGGTGCGGCGCGGTGGGGACTGTCACGGCGATTCGTACACTTGGTGCCGGCGCCCGTGTGGCGCCGTGCCCCGTGGCTGTGCCTGCAAACCCCCGGCGAAGGAGACCCGTGACTGTCCAGCCGATCCGCCTGTTCGGCGATCCCGTGCTGCGTACCCCCGCCGATCCGGTGGTCGACTTCGACAAGGAGCTGCGCAAGCTGGTCAAGGACCTCACCGAAACCATGCTCGACGAGGGCGGCGCGGGGCTGGCGGCGCCGCAGCTGGGCGTCGGGCTGCGGGTGTTCGCGTTCGACGTGGACGACGTGGTGGGGCACCTGATCAACCCGGAGCTCGACTTCCCCGACTCCGAGGAGCAGGACGGCCCCGAGGGCTGCCTGTCGATCCCCGGGCTCTACTTCGACTGCAAGCGCCGGATGAACGTGATCGCCAAGGGCTTCAACATGCACGGTGATCCGGTGCAGCTGGTCGGTACCGGGATGATGGCGCGCTGCGTACAGCACGAGACCGACCACCTCGACGGCGTGCTGTTCCTGGACCGGCTGGACAAGGAGACCCGCAAGCAGGCGATGAAGGAGATCCGGCAGTCCGACTGGTACGACGGCGCCATGCCGACGCTCAAAGCCAGCCCGCACCCGACCGGGGGGCTCTTCCGCTGATGCGTCTCGTCTTCGCCGGTACGCCCGAGGTGGCGGTGCCGTCGCTGGAGCTGATCGCCGGCTCTTCGCATGAGCTGCTGGCGGTGCTCACCCGTCCCGACGCGCCGGCCGGCCGGGGGCGGCGGCTGGTGCGGTCGCCGGTCGCGGCCTGGGGTGACGCGCACGGCGTACCGGTGTTGACGCCCGGCAAGCCGCGCGAGCCGGAGTTTCTGGAACAGCTCGCGGAGCTGGCGCCGGACTGCGTACCGGTGGTGGCGTACGGGGCGCTGGTGCCGCCGGCGGCGCTGGCGATCCCGCGCCACGGCTGGATCAACCTGCACTTCTCGCTGCTGCCCGCCTGGCGCGGCGCGGCGCCGGTGCAGCACGCCGTTTTGCACGGCGACGACGTCACCGGCGCCTGCGTGTTCGAGCTCGAGCCGGGGCTCGACACCGGCCCGATCTACGGGTCGCTGACCCACCCGATCGGCCGCCGGGACACCGCCGGCGACCTGCTCGGCACGCTCGCCGAGTCGGGCGCGCGGCTGCTGCTGGACGTGCTGGACGGGATCGAGCGGGGCGAGGCCATCGCCACACCCCAGCCGCCGGACAGGGTCAGCATGGCGCCCAAGATCACCACCGCCGACGCCGAGATCCGCTGGCAGGAGCCCGCGTTCGCGGTGGACCGGCGGATACGCGCCTGCACCCCGGCGCCCGGCGCCTGGAGCACGTTCCGCGGGGAACGGATCCGGATCGCGCCGCTAGAGCCGTTGCCCGGCGGCGACGGCGAGCTCACCGTGGGCGAGCTGCGACTGGAGCGCGGCCGGGTGCTGGTCGGCACCGGCAACGGCCGGGTGCAGCTCGGCGACGTGCAGCCCGCCGGTAAGAAGCGGATGCCCGCCGACGCCTGGGCCCGCGGCGCCCGGCTGGAGCC
>JBOGDF010000462.1:0-3547 GCA_050701635.1 Micromonosporaceae bacterium
CACCGCGTGGGCGGTCGGCTCGCTCGGCGCCACCCTGCTGTTTCCCCGACTCGCCCGCCGGTACGGCGATGCCCGCGTCACCCTGTACGCGATGCCGCTGTCCGCCGCCGGCGCGCTGGCGTGCGCGCTCGCCGGCCACTGGGCGGTGGCATTGGCCGCGGTCGCCGCTTGGGGCGTGGTCTCCGTGGTGAGCACGATGAACTCGATCACCGTACGGCAGAAGGTCACGCCGGAGCGGCTGCAGAGCCGGGTGAACACCGCGGGCCGGATGCTCTCGTACGGCGTCGGCTCCACCAGCGGCGCCCTGGTCGCCGGCGTGGTCAGCGAGGCGACGAGTCCGCGTACGGCTTTGGTGGTCGCCGCCGGGGTCACCGCCCTGGGAGCGCTCGCCGCCTGGCTGTCACCCCTGCGCACGTACCAGCCAGGGCATGATTCGGCGGGCGCCGAGCAGGCCGGCTCCTAATATACTCAGCGTTGGTACTATCAACACTGAGGCTATCGGAAGCGAGCCCTATGGACTTCGTAGGTCGGAAGCGTGAGCTGGACCTGCTTGGCGCTGAGTTGGATGCGGTGCGTCAGGGAGGTGGTCGCCCCGGGCGATGTCTGCTCCTCAGAGGGCGACGACGGGTCGGGAAGTCACGGCTGGTGGAAGAGTTCATCGACCGGGCCGACGTACCGGCCGTGTTCTACGCCGCCTCGGGCGTTCCTACGCCGGTGGAGCTGGCTCAGTACGCCGAGGAGGTGCGGGCGTCCAACCTCCCTGGCCGCGATCGCTTCGACGGTGTCACGTTCGACGGATGGGACGCCGCGTTGCGTCTGCTGGCCGATGCTGTGCCGGGCGATTCTCCGAGCGTGGTGGTGATCGATGAGGTGCCGTATCTCGTCGCTGCCGACGACCGGTTCGAGGGTACGTTGCAGCGGATCTGGGACCGCCATCTGTCGCGGAAACCCGTACTGCTCGTCCTCGTCGGATCTGATCTGTCCATGATGGAGGCGCTCAACACGTACGGGCGGCCGTTCCACCAGCGCGGGGTGCCGGTGGTGCTCGATCCGCTGAACCCCCATGAGGTGGGTACGATGCTCGGGCTCGCGCCCGCCGATGCTTTCGATGCCTACCTGGTCACCGGTGGCCTGCCGCTGGTATGCGCCGAGTGGCCCCGCGGCGCCGGCGTGCGCGCTTTCCTGCGGCGGGCGTTGGAGCGCGCGACGTCGGCGCTGACTGTCTCCGCCGATCTCAGCTTGGCCGCGGAGTTTCCCGCCGAGGCTCAGGCCCGGCACGTGCTGGCCGCGATCGGCTCGGGAGAGCGCACCCGTGCCATGGTTCAACGCGCTGCGCTCGATGTCCCACATGCGTCGCTCGACCGCGCCTTGCGGCTGCTCATCGAGAAACGGATCGTCTCCGCGGTACGACCACTTTCGACGCGTCCGTCAAGGGAGACCAGATATCTGGTGGCCGACTCGTACCTGCGGTTCTGGCTGTACTTCGTCGGCCCGTACCGCAACGAGTTGGATCGCGGCCGCAGTGACCGGGTGCTCGATCGGATCGACGCCGGCTGGACGAGTTGGCGAGGTCGAGCGGTCGAGCCGGTGGTACGCGAGGCGCTGCACCGCCTGCTGCCCGACGCCGACCTCGCCGGCGCCGGAGCGATAGGGGCCTACTGGACCCGTACCAACGATGTCGAGGTCGACATCGTGGGAGCGGATCGAGCGCCGGTGGCGAAGAGCGTCGCCTTCGTCGGCTCCATCAAGTGGCTGGAGCGTCGCGCCTTCGACCACCATGACCTCGCCCGGTTGATCACCCACCGGGACCGGGTGCCCGGTGCCGGCGAGACGACGCCGCTGGTGGTGGTAAGCCGAGCGGGTTCGCAGGTGGGTGATGGCGTTACCGTGACGTACGGACCAGCTGACCTGATGGAAGCCTGGCCGCACTGACCTTGCCGGGTTAGACGGTGTCGTCGTCGATGGCGCGGTGGCGGGGGTGGCTTTCGACCACGGTGCGACGGCGTCCGCCCCAGATGATCAGCGCGACCACCAGGCCGATCGCGCCGGCAGCCATCAGCACCCAGCCTGCGGTGTTGATGTCCAACCAACCCCCGAGCGTGGTGTCCCGTACCGCGAAAGTCAGCAGCGCGCCGATCGCGATCAGGAAGATGCCTGCGCCGATGCCCATGATGTCCTCCTCTGCCACGGACACCTGGGACGTACCCCCGACGAGGCTCTGTCAATCCGGATCGATGGCGGCGCCGCAGCTTGGCCGCCGCTCACCGTCCTGGCAACGGGGCGTACGGGAGGGTCGCTAGGCTCGAGGCATGACTGCCAGCGTCCGCGCCCCGCTCGTACCCGGTGAGGTCTCCCCGTGGCGGGAGGTGCCGGCCCGGATCCCACGCCCGGAGTACGTGGGGAAGAAGGCCCCCAAGCCGTTCCGCGGCTCGGAGGTCAAGACCCCGGAGATCATCGAGCGGATGCGGGTGGCGGGCAAGCTGGCGGCGCAGGCGGTGGTGCTGGCGGGGGAGACGGTCAAGCCGGGGGTGACCACCGACGAGATCGACCGGGTGGTGCACGAATTCCTCTGCGACCACGGCGCCTACCCGTCGACGCTGGGCTACAAGGGCTTCCCGAAGTCGTGCTGCACCTCGCTGAACGAGGTGATCTGCCACGGCATCCCGGACTCGACGGTGGTCGAGGACGGCGACATCGTCAACGTGGACGTCACGGCGTACCTCGACGGGGTGCACGGGGACACCAACGCGACGTTCCTTGCCGGCGACGTCGCCGAGGAGGCGCGGCTGCTGGTGGAGCGTACCCGCGAGGCCACCATGCGAGGCATCAAGGCGGTGGCTCCGGGACGGCCGATCAACGTGATCGGCCGGGTGATCTCGGCGTACGCCAAGCGCTTCGGGTACGGCGTGGTACGCGACTTCACCGGCCACGGCATCGGCGAGACCTTCCACTCGGGGCTGTACGTGCCGCACTACGACCGGCCTGACCTGAGCACCGTGATGGAGCCGGGGATGACGTTCACCATCGAGCCGATGATCACGCTCGGCACGTACACGTACGACGTCTGGGCCGACGACTGGACCGTGGTCACCAAGGACCGGAAGTGGACCGCGCAGTTCGAGCACACGATCCTGGTCACCGACTCCGGCCACGAGATCCTCACCCTGCCATGAACCACGGCAGCCCAGCCGGGGCCGGCGCGTGACCACCGACCGTCCCGCGGCGGAGCAGCACGGGCACCACGCGGACGTCTCCGGTGGCCGGCTGCGCCCCGCGGTGTTCGGCGCCATGGACGGGCTGGTCACCAACATCGCGCTGATCGCCGGGGTCGGTGGCGGCGGCGCCTCGCCCCGCGCGATCGTGCTCACCGGAGTCGCCGGTACGGTGGCCGGCGCGATCTCGATGGCGCTCGGCGAGTACATGTCGGTGCGTACCCAGAACGAGCAGGTCGCCGCGGAGCTGCGCAAGGAGCGGCGGGAGATCGCCCGGCACCCGGCCGCGGAGCAGCGGGAGCTGGCCGACGCGTGGCGGGCGCGGGGCCTGACGC
>JBOGDF010000463.1:0-3540 GCA_050701635.1 Micromonosporaceae bacterium
GGCGTCCATGTCGGCGGGGTGGCCGTACAGGTGGACCGCGATCACCGCGGCGGTACGGCTGGTACGCCCCGCCTCCAGCGTCTCCGGCGTGACCAGCAGCGTGCCCTGGTCGACGTCGACGAACCGGGGCTCGGCGCCGGCCGCGGAGACCGCCTCCGCGGTCGCGATGAACGTGTTCGCCGGCACCAGCACCTCGTCGCCGGGCCCGATCCGCAGCGCCCGCAGCGTCAGCTCGATCGCGTCGGTGCCGTTGCCGACCCCGACCGCGTGCCGGCTGCCGCAGTACGCCGCCCACTGCGCTTCGAACCGCTCGACGTACTCGCCGCCGATGAAGCCGGAGCCGTGGCTGATGTCGCGGATGTCGGCGAGTACCTCATCGATGATCGGTACGTGCAGCGTGGCGAGATCGTTGAAGGGGATCCGCATGCTCAGCCCGCCGTCACCAGGCGGGGGATCGCGACGGTGCGCCCTGCCCGCATCGACTGTTCCGCCGCCTCCAGCACGCTCACCACGCCGAGTCCGCGGTGACCGTCGCTGTCGGGCGTCTTGCCGTGGCGTACGCAGTCCACGAAGTGCTCGTCCTCGACGGCGAGCGGTTCCCGGAAGTCGATGTGCGGCGAGCTGATCCCGCCGTACCGGTACGACATCGGCACCCCGCCGTCGGGCTCCCCGTCGGGGCTGAACACGCCCTTGTCGTAGACCTGCAGCCGGGTGTCGTCGAGCAGGTCGTTGTAGACCGCCATCCGCTTGCTGCCGACCACGGTCACCCGGCGTACCTTGCACGGGTCCAGCCAGCTCACGTGTACGTTCGCGGTCGTCTCGCCGTAGTCCAGCCGCAGGTACGCCACGTCCTCGTACGGGGAGCCGGCGTGCCGGCTGCCCCAGGCGGTGACCGCCGCCGGCACGCTGTCCAGCAGCAGGTTGACGATCGACACGTCGTGCGGCGCGAGATCCCAGATCACGTTCACGTCGGGCTGGTAAAGGCCGAGGTTGAGCCGGGCCGCGTCGATGTAGTAGATCTGGCCGAGCTCGCCGGAGGCGATCACGTCGCGCAGCGCGAGCACGGCGGCGTTGTACTCGAAGGTGTGCCCGGCCATCAGCACCAGGTCACGAGCCTCGGCGAGCGCGATCAACTCCCGCGCCTCCGCGCTGGACGCCGCCATCGGCTTCTCGATCAGTACGTGCTTGCCGGCCCGCAGCAGTTCGGCGGCGAGCGGCGCGTGGCTGCGCGGCGGGGTGGCGATCACCGCGGCGTCGATGTGGTCGATCACGTCCTCGAGCCGGTGGGCGGTGCGGGCACTGTGGTACATCCGGCGGATCGGCTCGATCCGGTCCGGCCGGCTGTCCACGGCGATCACCTGGCTCACCTCGGGCAGGCCGGTCAGCACCCGTACGTGCTTCGCGCCCCAGTAGCCACATCCGACGACGCCCACCCGCATCGCGGGCCCCCTTTGTCCGCTCCCTCGCCGGATGCGCGGTGCCACGATCCGGGAAACCACCGGAAGAGAATTCGCGCCGGTGGTTCGCTTGCCAACTCTCTCGGGTGCGTTGGGGTGTCACAAGGGGACTATTGGTCAATTAGCGTGTCGTCATATTTACAATTCGCTCGCTATCGGAACACCGCTCTGACCTGCGGAAACACCCCGCTAAGTAGTGATTAGCCGGACTAACCCGGACACCCCTCCTGCCCCTTTCTGACAATTCGCATTTTTCTGGGTACGCCGGCAAGGACGCAGTGTTGCGATATTCCGCTGCGTACTGTGGCTCCCCGTCCGCTGCCGCCCCGTGGACTCCGGTTACCGGCGGCGATGTGACGCTAAGCCGTGCCGGCGAGCAGGTCGCGGGCTTGCGAGGCTTCTGGGGCGCCGATCTGTTCGAGAAGGGTGACGGCCTCGCGCACGTCGAGCGCGAGGTGCCGCGCCCGTTCGGTGCCCAAGTTTCCGGTCAAATGCCGGTGGATGACCTGGTACGCGATGTCGAGATTCGTGACGGTTGATGGCGTACGACAGCGAACGGGAGACCGGCTGCCGGGCGTCGGCATGCCTTGGAGCGAGCGAGGGGAATGCGGCGTGGGCAGCCTGCGAGACGGTGATCGGCAATCGCGCTACGAGAGTCGGAAGGTCACTGTCGAGATCGACGGGCTGAGCGGGTTCGCCAAGAACGTCGATGACGACCTGACGTACTACACGAAGCTGCAGAGCAAGGCGACCCAGGTGTTCACCCGGCCGGCGCTGGGCTTCTCCGGCGAGAGCTGCATCGAGCTGTCGTACGCCGCCCAGATGTACGGCCAGCACCTCGGCTACCTCTACGACATGACGATGGACCTGCACGCCGGCTACCTGTCGTTGAGCTCCGCCGCGATGGCGGCATCGGTGCGGTACGGGGATACCGATGGCGGCAACGCCAGGCAGCTGGCGGAGTTGTTCGACCCGGCGCCCGGTACGGGCGTGGTGCCGCCCCGCGGGGCGCACGGGGGCGGGTCGGCGCCGGTGCCGGGATCGGGCGGCGACACCTCCAAGGGCGCCGGGCGGGACACGTCCGGGCCGCCCAGCGCGCACGAGGCCCGGATGGCACGGCTGCGCGCGGCGGAGGGAGTCGACGACACGGGCGGCCGCGCGCCCGAGGGCACCACCGCCGGTGTGACGGGCGACGGCACCCCGGGCGGCCGGGACCATACGGACGCCCCTGGTCCGGTGAAGGTGGGCGACGTGACGGTGCAGCCCGACGCGGTCGCCCCGCACGTGTCGGCACCCTCACCGCCCCCGCGGACCCCGATGCCCGAGGCGCCCTGATGGGTGTCACCAAGGACGGAGGCGGCGCCGGTACGCCGTGGGAGTCGTACACCTTCGAGAAGATCTTCCGGGTCGTGCACGCCGAGATGCCGCACGAGATCAACGCGCAGGCCGACGGCTGGTGGAAGCTGTCGGAGGTGCTGACCAAGCGCTGGGAGGACCTGGGCAGGCGGCAGTGGGATCTCGCCGACGCCTGGAGGTCCCGGGGCGGCGACGTGTTCCTCGACGAGGTCGACAAGGTGCGCAGGTCGGTGAACGGGACCGCCGACGCGGCGGCGGCGAACTCCGGCCGGCTGTACGCGATGGCGTCCCGGATCGAACACGCCCAGCGCAAGCTCAACGACCTGGCCGCCAAACGCGCCACCGCCCTGGTCGACCTGCTGACCTCGAATCTCGAAGACAGCGCGAAAGTGTTGGGCAAGGAGACCGTCGAGAGCGACCGGTTCGTCAAGCTGCTCACCGAGACGTACGACGTCTACATGTACTCGATCGACCCGGACAAGAATCCCCGGCCGGATCAGGACGTGATCGAACGGTTCCCGGAGAACTGGAGCGCGCTGTCGAAGATCGCCACCGCCCCGTACGACGAGCGGGCCCGGCGGGAGGCGGCCGCGATGGCGGACTCGGTGTCGAGCCTGGCCAAGGAGCTGGAGTCGCCGCCGCGATACAAAGGCCCGACGAACGCTGTACGTCCCACCGGAGGCGGGGCACCGCCGCCGCCGGGGGTGGCCGCGCCCCCGTCCCCGCC
>JBOGDF010000464.1:0-3537 GCA_050701635.1 Micromonosporaceae bacterium
GGGCGGTACGCCCGCCCGCCGACGCGGATCGAGCCGGCGAGCTGCCCGCCGGGCGCGGCGCCGTACAGGGTTTCCAGCAGTTCGGTACGGCCGGCGCCCATCAGCCCGGCCAGCCCGACGATCTCGCCCGCCCGTACCGACAGGGTGACGCCGGCGGGATCGGTACGCCCCGGCAGCGGGGTCGCACGGCGTACCGCCAGATCGGTTATCTCGAGCAGCAGCTCGCCGGGGCCGGGAGCGGCGGTGGCACCGGCGCCGAACAGCGCGTCCACCGAGCGGCCCACCATCAGCGAGATGATCCGGTCCCGGGAGGCGTCGCCGTCGACGGTGCCGGCGACCGCGCCGTTGCGCAGTACGGTGACCCGGTCCGCGACCGCCTCGATCTCCTCGAGCCGGTGCGAGATGTAGACGATCCCGACGCCGTGGTCGCGCAGCCGCCGGATCGTAGTGAACAGTCGACGCACCTCGGCGTCGGCGAGCGCGGCGGTCGGCTCGTCCATGATCAGCACCCGGGCGTCCAGCGACAGCGCCTTCGCGATCTCCACCAGCTGGCGTTCGCCGATCCGCAGGCCGGCGACCGGGCGGCGCGGATCCAGCTCGATGCCGAGTCGGGCCAGCTGCTCGGTGGCGCCGTCCCGCATCCGCCGGCGGTCCACCGTACGCAGCCCGGTACGCGGTTCCCGTCCCAGGAAGATGTTCTCCGCGACCGAGAGCCCGGGCACCAGGTCGAGCTCCTGGTGGATCGTGGCGATCCCGGCGGCCTGCGCGTCGGCGGGGCCGTGGAACCGCCGTTCCCGCCCGGCCACGGTCACGGTGCCCTGGTAGTCGGTGATCACCCCGGAGAGGATGTTGATCAGGGTGGACTTGCCGGCGCCGTTCTCGCCGAGCAGCGCGTGCACCTCGCCGGGGCGCAGCGCGAAGTCGATCCCGGCGCAGGCCACGACGCCGCCGAACCGCTTGCCGATCCCGGACATGGTGACCAGCGGGTACGTCCCCCCGCTGGTCTCGATCACTGCTCCTCCTGGTCTGAACTCGCTGGCGCAACGTCGCGTACGATGGCGAGAAATCGATTGCTGTCCCACAACGTAGGTACCGGCCACAGCACTGTCAAGGTCCTCGGGTAGCGGGGACACGGCCGGCGGTCACGGTAACCGCCGAGGATCCCCGGCACGCCGCCTGGTGCGGTCTGACACGATAGGTGCGGCGGTGGCTGGGCGCCGTCGCAAGGTCCGAGCAGAGGAACGTGGAGCGCATGGCGACGATTTACGACGTGGCGCAGCGCGCGGAGGTGTCCGCGGCCACGGTGTCGCGCGTACTCAACGGCCACGCGTCGGTGGATCCGCAGCTGGCGGAGCGGGTCCGCGCGGCGGTCGAGGAGCTGGGCTACCGGCCCAACGCGTTGGCACGCAACCTGCGGCGGAGCCGCACCAGCCTGTGGGCGGTGATCATCTCCGACGTGGGAAACCCGTTCTTCACCTCACTGGTACGCGGCGTCGAAGACGTCGCCCAGTCCAGCGCGTACTCGGTGGTGCTCTGCAACTCCGACGAGGATCCGGACAAGGAAGCCAACTACGTCACCGTCGCGCTCGCCGAGCAGATGGCCGGTGTGATCATGTCGCCGTCGGGGCAGGCGGAGAGCGTACGCCGGCTGCTCGACGCCGGCACTCCGGTGGTGCTGATCGACCGTGAGGTGCCCGACGTCAAGGTCGACTCCGTGCTGGTCGACAACGAACACGGCGCCGCCGAAGCCACCGCGCACCTGCTCGCCGGCGGCTACCAGCGGGTCGCCTGCATCACCGGCCCGAGCACGCTGTCGACCGCCGAGCGACGGCTGCGCGGCTACCGGCAGGCGCTCACCGAGGCCGGCCAGTCCTACGACGACGCGCTGGTGCGCCACTCCGATTTCCGGGAGCGCGGCGGGTACGAAGCGATGGCCTCGCTGCTCGACGCCGACCAGCCCCCGGACGCGGTGTTCGTCGGGAACAACCTGATGGCGGTCGGTGCCCTGGAGTGCCTGGTGGCGCGCGGAGTGTCGGTGCCTGAGGAGCTCGGCATCGTCGGCTTCGACGACCTGCCCTGGGCCGACCTGGTACGCCCCGCGCTGACCACCGTCGGCCAGCCCACGTACGAGCTGGGGCGTACCGCCGCGCAGCTGCTGGTAGACCGGATCGCCGACCCGCAGCGGTCCCCGAACACTGTGGTGCTCAAGACCGAGCTGCACGTACGCGCCACCTCGCACCGGAGCTGACGGAGGGCCCGCCGGAGCGGGCCCCGCGTCGTGGCAGCGGGGCGCTACGCCGCGGTCGACTTGTCGTGGGTGGTGGTCACGCCGTACCGCAGGGCGTTCTCGACCAGGTAGGCGAAGCCGTCCCGGTGTCCGGCCCGGTTCGGGTGGTAGGACTCGTTGACCGGGTAGGACGCGCCGTTGATCCACTCGACGTCGTCGCAGACCGCATGCCGGATGAACCGGCTGCGGGTGTCGACGTAGCTGAAGCCGGCCGCCTGGGCGCGGCCCTGCGTGGTGGTGGAGAGCAGGTCCGCGGTCTTGTTCAGCTCGGTCTGCTCGCCGGGGCTGATCCGGGACACCGCGTTGCACTGCTCGCCGTTGAAGATCCGGGGGTAGCCGACGACGACCACCCGCGCGTACGGCGCCCGGGCCCGGATCCTCGAGTACAGCTCGTTGAGCCGGCCGGGCAAGGTGTTGCGGATGAAGTTGTTGGCGTTGTTGATCTCGGTCCAGCAGGTGTACGGCCACGGCTTGGCGCACTGGCTGATCACCGAGCTGAAGCCGGCGTCGTTGCCGCCGACCTGCACGGTCACGTACCTCGTGGCGGAGGTGAGACTGCCCAGCTGCCGGTCCCGTACGTCGTAGGTGCGGGCGCCCGAGCACGCGGCGAAGGTGAGCGTCGCGCCGAGCCGGCTGGCGTCGATCACGGGGTACGCGTACGGCGAGCGGTAGCAGGACGTGCCGTCGCTGTAGTAGTACCGGGTGCCGAGCCCGGAGGTGTACGAGTCGCCGAGCGCGGTGTACGGCACCGCCGCGTACGCGGGGGAGGCGCCGGTGAGCGAGATGACCATGCCGAAGACGCTGGCCGCGAGCACGCCGACCGTACGCCGCCACCACTGATGCGAACCCCTGCCGTCCATCGCGAGCCTCCCTGCAGCCGGAGCAGCGGTGAAAGAAATGTGCAATGAGCTTGGCAGGCTTGGAGGACAGGATCAAGAGTGGATATTCCGCGCGGCTGCGGCGACCAGCTGGCCCAGGCCTGCGGCATGCGGTTCAGCCGTGTCAGTCCGCGACGCCGTCGGTGACGGCCCGTCGCAGCCACCTTCCGATCCGGGTGATCAGCTCGGGGGTCGCGGCGCTCTCGGCGTGGCCGTACCCGCGCTCGATCCAGAGCTGTTTCGGCTCCCGGGCGGCGTCGTGGATCGCGTACGCGTGCCCCACCGGGAAGTACGGGTCGCGGTCGCCGTGCACCACCAGCAGCGGGGTCGGCGCGATCCGGCCGGCGGCCACCGCCGGCGGCACCGGCACCC